>LKNA01000019.1 GCA_001564065.1 Chitinophagaceae bacterium T5-Br10_B2g13 | reverse complement strand
GCTCTCTTATTGTTTTAGTTAACTGTATAATAATTAGTGAATTTCTTATACACTCACAAGCTTCGGACACACCCCCTGTCCCCCTCTCTACTCACTCCGTTCGCATAGAGGGGGTACTTCAGAAGATAAATTGAGCTTTTAAATTAAAGTCGAACAGTAAACGCATTTGTACATCCCCCTCCATGAGGAGTGTATTTGCGACTTAGGGAGGGGAAAGGGGAGGGTTGGTTAATGCAATGGAATGGAAGTTGATGGAATAATTGTTTAATATTAAACAAAAATTAACAAGACTAATAGCATTATGGAATTTGGTATTTATACCTTTGTAGAAAACACCCCTCATCCACAGCTGGAGGGGAAATTGAGCAATCAGCAGCGGATGCAGAATCTTCTTGAAGAGGCGGAACTGGCAGATCAGCTGGGGCTGGATGTATTTGCGGTAGGTGAACATCACCGCGAAGAGTATGTCTCATCATCACCCTCAACAATACTTTCCGCAATCGCAGCGCGGACCAAGGATATCCGTCTCTCCAGTTCAGTGACGGTTTTGGGATCTGAAGATCCCGTAAGAGTTTATCAGCAGTACTCAACCATAGATCTCATCTCGAAGGGCAGGGCGGAGATCATGGTTGGTCGCGGTTCGTTCATTGAGTCGTTCCCACTGTTTGGATATGAGCTGAACAACTATGAACCTCTTTTTGAGGAGAAACTGGAACTGCTGCTCAAGTTACGTGAAAGTGAAAAAATAACCTGGAACGGAAAGTACAGGCCTGCGATTGATGATCGCGGAATTTATCCACAGCCGGTTCAAAATAAACTGCCAATCTGGAGGGCTGTGGGCGGGACACCAAAATCCGCTTACAGAGCAGGTCAGCTTGGAATACCGATGGCCATTGCCATTATAGGCGGATATCCGGAGCAGTTTAAACAGAAGGCACAGATCCACGAGCAGGCGGCAAAAGAACACGGACACGGAAGACTTCCTGTTTCCATTAACTCTCACGGATTCATTGCCGATACAACTGAAGAGGCTTATGATATTGCATTCCCGGCGTTTAAACTGACGATGGATCGAATCGGACGCGAACGGGGATGGCCACCGATGAGTCGGCAACAATTCGAAGCATCCTGTACGCTGAGAGGAGCGAATGCGGTGGGAAATCCACAACAGATCATCGATAAAATCCTATTTCAGCATAAGATATTTGGCCATGACCGATTTCTTCTTCAAATGAGCGTGGGGAGCGTACCTCACGAAAAACTGCTTCGATCGATCGAACTGTTTGCAACAGAAGTAGCTCCGGCCGTTCGCGAAGAAATCGCAAAGCGTGAACCGGCAAATCAAGAATAAGTATATATGGATATTTTCTTCATTCATTGAGAATTTGTCTTTCTCGCAGATTACCGCAGATTATTCCGCTGAGATTCGCAGAAATTCCGCGTTAATCTGCGGTCTATTCAGCGAAAATCTGCGAGAAATTAATTCTGAGTACGATCTAAAAGACTCTTGACCATGATTTTAGAAATAGAAATCAATTGAGAACGAAAACTAATTTTAAGAAGAAATACAGTAGATAAGATGTTTAAAATCACAAGACTCTACAGTGACGAAAACGGCGACAGCCGGTTTGAGGATTCAGAAATTCCGCTTAACGATGCCGGAGATATCGGTGCTCTCTCTGATGCCGTGTCAGCCAAAGAGGTGATCTTTCGGGAGGTTGATCCATCTTATGACTACGATTTTCACAACGCTCCGCAGCGTCAGTACATTATTTTGTTGGATGGAGAGATTGAGATCGAAACCTCTCTTGGTGAAAAACGAACGTTTGGAGCCGGTGAGATTCTACTCGTAGAAGATACTGAAGGCAAAGGGCACAAAACCCGAAATCTGACACCCATCCGAAGAAAGTCCGTTTTTATCACTTTGACGGATGAATAGATCTGAGAGAGATCATAAAAAACTTTTACTGAGATGATGCTGATAGCCACGGAAACACGGAAATGCATTGAATTCTTCTGTTATGAATCAGTTGTTTAGTTATTCTACACGCTACCGGATACATATTCTAAATTAAAGTGTATCGATAGGTGAATAAAAGATGTATAGTCCTGAATATGATTTGATGAACTCCCCTCTTTATGGAGTTCATTTACGACATAGAGAGGGGCAGGGGGTGAGTCAAAAAGAAGGGGAGACTCTTGCCCAAATTTTTAAGTGGGAATCAATTTGATCTCATTTTTCTTTTATTATCAGGGAGCTAGCCACGGAATCAAGGAATTACACTTAAAACATCTTCAGCGCTTCCGTGGCTAACTATGCCGGACGCAACTTCTGTCCCGCTCCACCCGTAGCGCCACCTCCGGCTGAACCTGTGCTTGCTCCACTGCTGCTGCCTGAGGCACTGCTGAATGACGAACTGCTGGTGGATGCGAGAGTAGCAAAAGCTGCAGCTGCCGTAGCAGGAGAGTGTGATGAGCCTCGGTTGGTCTTTATCCAGTGAAAAAGATGATCTGTGTTAGTGTCGTAAGAGGATTGGATCAAATTGTCGAGCTGTTTTTTCGACAGATGAAGCGCTGTTGCGTAGACAAAGTGTACATCCAGCAGCTCCATTCGAATCGTCCGTTCATCTGCATTTTTCAAGCCGTCCCGATAGGCTTTCCAGCGCTGAAACATCTCTTCACCCTCTTTTGTGTGCCGGATGATTGCAATGGAAGCCATCATAAAAAGAAAGGAGATGATAATTGCAACGATGGCGATCGGTCCCGCCAGAATCAACAGAATGATGGCGGCTATGTCGATGATAATCTGTCCGGCCACATTGATATACACTCCGGTGTAGCTGCTCTGATCAATCCAATTCTTTTCATCAAAAACCTGTTTAACTTCTTTCTTCCACTTGTTAAACCATTTTGTCACTTTTGAACTGCTGCCGGAGAAAAGCTTCTCAAACGAAGTGCTTCCTAAATGAGTCCGTGATTTTACAAACGAATAAACCATCTGCTCCCATTCATGAAGCTCTTCATCCGGTTCTTTTTCGGAAACGGAGATAAAAAATTCACTTTTCGCTGAAGAGAGGAATGAGGATTCTTTCTCCTGCTCTTCAATTTCAAACCAGCCCCGGCGGGCAAGATCAAAAATGGTGGCCACAAGATGATTTCCTGTTGTGTGACGTGAACTCATCAATCTGCCAATAATGGCCGGTGGAGTGCGGTCGGGCAGCATTACTGTTTCACGATCAGAAATTGTTGCGGTAGAGTGGCGTTTCCCAAACCGCCGGTAACAGATAAAGAAAATACCAAAACTGAGGAGTGAAAGCAGGATCGTCACCGGAGTGGCAATTTCAGCAAAAAAAGCATCCCGTTCGGCTTGTCGCTGTAGCATCTCATCATACTCGGCCTCCTCCTGTACAATTTCCTCAAGATTCAGATTTGGGTCAGAGATTTCGATTAAACCGGATTGGAACAAGTTAGTTGGGAAGAGCGCACGGATAGCTACATTTTGATTTCTGTTAACCCGCCCTGAGGTTAGACTAAATCCCGACTCGGACTCAATCAGTTCTGAATCGCTGGCAGAGCTGTAGTTCCAGCTGTAAAGGGAGTCGGCCGAGGTTTGACCCGGCAGCTGAATCGTGACCTTAGAATTTCCGACGACTTTATCCCTGCCATCACCGATAAAGATCCAGTAAAATTCGCTGTACTCAGGACCGATGGAAATGGCACTTTCAAGCTCATAGTGAATGGTAAACGTTCTAATTTCGTCTGTGGCATCGTAGTGCCATTTAATCACAATCAGATCGTCCGACTCCGAAACGGAAAATGTGCCCGGTTCCTCACTGTTTTCGTTGTTGTAAAAGTCATCGCCTTCTGATACGCGGATATCCCGTATTTCTGAGAATCCTTGTTTTGGAAGTCTGTAGTCGGCCCAGCTGAAAGAACCCCGGTAGCTGTAGGTTCGGCTCTCTTGAATTTGAACTCTTCCATCATTCAGAATGGTTGCCTGAACGTTTATTTCCGGTAATGAGTAATCCTGTGCGAATATTTCATTTGCAGATATAAAAAAGATAAGTAATGGAAGAAGTATGCGATACAGGTTCATTTGTTTCTATTTTATTTCGATCCCGGTAATTCCTGTTTACAATGTGCTATATAATAAGCGTACACTATTTACCTAAACTGTCTTTTGGCTAAAAAAAGGATAACAGATTGTTCTGTTTTGCAGTACGTTATCCGAACAGGTTTACTTGACCTGAGTGATCGATAGATGATAAAATGTGAATCTAAATTGGTTTTGTCAGATCAAAATCGGCCCGGAAATATAAGTTCTCATAGAGGTACAGGCTGTAGCTGAAGGTGCTTTGGTCTTCGCTGATCTCCATTACCCAGATATGGCTTCGCAGGTTGTCCCGAATGGAAATAGTAAAATCATCAGCCGGAAAGCGTTGTAAGTTTTCGCTTCCTTCATTTGATGCAAATCCACCATAGTCGGTCATGCGCTCGGGAGTTCCATCGGGATGCCGGTGATCATGTTTGAAGTGCAGTACATCATTATCAATTAGTTCCAGCATCCAGGTCCTGGATTCATTCTCGCCTACATGAAACGGAATGTGAATTTCATTCTCTTCGCAATGAGTAAAATGAGCAACCAGCGGATCAGTAAATCCCTCAGGCGGTGTGTCTGGGTAGACCACTTCACCGGAATAACTTTGTCCGCAAAATGATTTCAGGTTATCAAAAAAAGCTTTTTTTTCGTTGTTGATTTCTCCCTGAATCGATAACAGAGAAAATAGAACGATATACGTTGAAAAAGAGTAGAGTGCTGACATTAATTTCCTTTAGTTTGATTGCAATTTCTGTAACTGGTTTTGGCTCAATTTATTCAGTAAAAAAGTGTTCGGCTATTTTACATGATATATGTCGCTAATACAACAGGATTTAAGTTTTAGTAGGCGGATAGCTTTTCTATATTCTCTGACCAATAATTGAAATGAAATAGTTTGAATGGAAGCAGTTGCCGATAAATCCGACTCAGTTCCGTCACGGATTTTACCAATCATTGTTTTTGCGCAATTTGCGGGAACGTCTCTTTGGTTTGCCGGCAATGCGGTTATTCCGGATCTGGTTGAACTCCTCCAGCTTACTGATGCTGCAGTTGGAAATGTAACTTCAGCTGTTCAGTTTGGTTTTATCGGCGGGACACTCGTTTTCGCCTATCTGAGCCTGGCAGACCGTTTTTCTCCTTCCCTGGTATTTTTGATCTGTGCATTAGCCGGATCACTTGCAAATGCGCTCGCCATCTATAGCACGGGTTACGTTTCCCTTCTCTTAACCCGTCTGTTCACCGGTTTCTTCCTTGCAGGAATTTACCCCGTTGGGATGAAAATTGCATCCGATTGGCACCGCGAGGGACTCGGTCGTGCACTTGGTTACCTGGTTGGAGCTTTGGTTCTTGGTACAGCACTTCCCCATTTGATCCGCGATCTCTCGGGAGATTTACCCTGGAAGTTTATTCTTCTGTCCACCTCCGCAATTGCAACCTTTGGCGGAGTTATGCTCTATCTGCTTGTTCCCGACGGCCCATTCAGCAGCCGGAAAGGAGTTTTTAAACCGTCAATGATTACAAATCTGTTTAAGGACCGAAATTTCAGATCATCGGCTTTCGGGTACTTTGGGCACATGTGGGAGCTTTACACGTTTTGGGCATTTGTTCCTGTGATACTGGCTTTCTATCAATCAGATTATGGTCAGCTCAGCAGTTCCGTTTCACTGCTGTCATTTTTTATAATCGGGATTGGGTCCTTGGGCTGTGGAATCGGCGGACTCATTGCCATTCGCAAAAGCAGTCAGTTTGTGACGAAGGTGTCACTTTATATATCCGGCTTATTTTGCCTGATGATTCCCTTTCTTTTTTATTTAAGTGAGCCTGTTTTTATTAGTCTGCTACTGATTTGGGGAATCTTCGTAGTATCCGATTCTCCTCAATTTTCAACCCTGGTTGCCCGTTCGGCGGATAAGGATTATGTGGCAACCGGTCTTACGATAGTGAACTGTATCGGGTTTGCCACTACTATCATCAGCATACAGTTGCTGAACATTTTATTGGTTCAGTTTCACTCTCCCTATGTTTTTCTGGCACTGCTTCCCGGGCCGGTCTTTGGTCTGATAGCGATTTACAGATATCGGGACGTCGCAGCATCGTAAAATCGTTTAGCTCTCTTCAAGAGTATCTTTCAATTTATTAAGACCTTTTTCTAAATCAGAACCGATCAACTCTTCCATATTTACAAAAAGCAGCATGAGGTTCATGGGGCGCGGCATACTGCTTTCAAAACCCCAAGTTACCCGGGTATCATCTACCGACATTGAATCTGTAATAAAGTATGCATCAGCCACTCCCTCAAACGGTTCAATAAAACGAAGTTCAAAATCGATCCGTCTGTTTTCTACAATCCGGACAATTTCCTGTTCACCCTTTCCTACATCTTCATTTCCTTCCCAGGCCGAAACGGCTCCAACGGTACCATCCGTGCCCCTGTACTCCTGCTGTATATTTGGATCCATTGTTCCCCAGACGCTAAACTCATCCTGATTTTTCAGGTACCGAATGTGTTCAAAAATCACCGGCACCGGTTTGTCTATGATTACGGATCGTTCAACAGAATAGTCCGTATCCGTAACAAACGCCGCAACCAGGATGAAAGCCACAAAAAGACCAAGAATGATTGCAGCCAGCTTCAGAAATTTTAATAATCTTGCAGACATATCACTTCTCCATAATTATGAGTTGCACATGTTATTGAAATGAATGTACAAATTTCACTGCAATACGAAAATGGGGAGAAGAAGGCTCTTCCTGTACTCTATTGTATTATGGGATAAGCTTAAAGCACTCCTGAATGACTGTATGATACAGTATTAAGAGCCGTTTGCTGATTAGTTAGTCTGTGGGGTTCTAATAAACTGTATTGTATGCTCCGGCCTTAATCTTTTTAGAGATTTCATAGCCTAAACGGTCAATTGGATAGGATCCCTCATGCAGACCGAGTGACTCAATTTTCCACGGCAGATCAGACAGGAGGGAGGAGTTTTTATTCTGTACGATGATCTGTCCGCCGGCAAAATCGATTACCTTAGCGCCGTCAATACCATCATTACCACCACCTGATAGATAAACGGCTAGAACATTACCCTGGTAAGTGTTTTGTGTTGACTGAAGAAGTACATCTATTGATGGCCGGAAGCCATGGATTTTTGGGCCGTGATGAAGTGTAATTACTTTCTTTCCCATGATAGTTCTTGTAGATGCATGATATTTACCCGGAGTGATATACACTGTTCCCGGTTTCAAATCAATACCGTCAGTCGTTTCAACTACATTGAGTCCTGTAATTTCATTCAACTGTTCCGCAAGCACAGTGGTGTAGATTTCAGGCATGTGCTGAACAACAATAACAGGTACGGGAAGACTTTCAGGCAGGCTGGCCAGTAAAATGTATAAAGAGGGTACACCACCTAAGCAACCCGCAATAACTAAAAGTTTAATACGGTTTTCAGCATTGTTAAAAAAGTCGTTCGAGACAGGCTGAACGGACTTAATAGAATCATCCACAAATGATCTTGCAATCAATAGATTTCTGTTTAGTCTTGGCACGGCTTTAAGAACCGGTATCAATCGTCCTTTAAAATGTTCATCAGGGAGAATGGAGCCGCTTAGGGTTGTGGTTTTAATGATATATTCAATGGCTCCTTTTTTAAGCGCTGTTAATGCTGTGACGGCTCCAATCCTGCTGTGAGGAGTCATAACCAATACAGGAATGTGAGGAAAGTCAGCCCGGAGTTGATCGAAAAAGTCCATCTCCTTCGATTCGGTTTTGTCGATACCCAGTACTAGAGCGCCCGGATTGTGTTCTGATATCAGTGCATTAAAATCTTCGACCTGACCGGTTGTAAATGCACCGCCTAATAAAAGATCCTTATCATTGTCGATAATTTCAGCCAAAGTGTTTACTAAGGTTTGATTTGGTTCGATTATTAAAACGTTTACATTTTCCATGGCTGAATAATTTTGAAGTAATATGGAGAGAGTGAATTCCGCAGTGGGCTATAACCAATTTTTAAAACGATTAAAGACACACTTTATGTCAGTTCTCTTTAAAGGCACTCTTTACAACGATAATTTAATTTAGATAATTAGGTATAAAAATCCCAATTGAGATAAAAATCATTCATCGCTAATCGATACTTAATAGGGGGGAAAGATTATTAACCCGATTCAATAAAAAAATAAGCTGTAATAAATTCGGATAGTTCACCACCTAAATTTGTAATGTAAGAAAGAGGATTGAACATAAATCGATAACGCCTACTCTTTGTATAACAATAAAATGGAAGAGATTAAGGGGTGGTTAAAATTTATTTTGGATAAATAGGTATAAATATCATAATTTGATTTTCAAATAGAATTAATCAAAAACAGATGATTGAAGATTTTGGCTACGTACTGCTCTTTTTAGTAACAGGAGCTCTGTTTGTCGGGGTTGCACTTTTTGTGTCTAAACTGATACGGCCCGATCGACCCAATGCTGAAAAGCTTTTAACCTACGAATGCGGAGAAATTCCGTTTGGCAATGCTCGTGTTCAGTTCAACAACCGGTTCTACATTATCGGTTTGATGTTTTTGATCTTTGAAGTGGAAATCCTTCTTCTCTTTCCATGGGCCATAGTTTTTAAAGAAGTGGGCTGGCTAGCATTCTGGGCCATGTTCATCTTTGTATTTCTCATCTTTATCGGATTTGCCTATGAACTGGGCAAAGGTCACTTAAAATGGGATATCCCAAAACCAATTCGGCCAACATATGTGGAAGGAGTTGGTGTGATGGAGGAATCAGAAACTGATGCACTCAGGAAGTCAGCATAAATGAAATCAGTAAACGAAGACAAGAAATTATAGGCACTGTTCGATTATGGGAATGCTTGATAAAAAATACCACGACAGTAACATCATCATTGTAAATCTTGAAAGTGCGCTGAATTGGGCCCGAAAGAATTCACTTTGGTACGAGCAGTTTGGACTGGCCTGCTGCGCGATTGAGATGATGGCAACTGCAGCTTCCAAATACGATTTTGACCGGTTTGGAATTATACCGAGATCCTCCCCAAGACAAGCCGATGTGATGATTGTTGCCGGTACGGTTACGATGAAAATGGCCTCCCGTATTAAACGTCTATATGAACAGATGTCTGAACCGCGATATGTGATTAGTATGGGGTCCTGCTCCAATTGTGGCGGGCCTTACTGGGAGCACGGCTATCATGTATTGAAAGGAGTGGACAAGGTGATTCCGGTGGATGTATATGTGCCCGGCTGTCCGCCGCGGCCTGAGGCGCTTCTTGAAGGATTTATGAAACTGCAGGAGAAAATTACCGGTGAGACAATCACTGAGAAAAAGGATGTTAAAGTAAACGCTGAAAAGGTGTCCTGATCATGAAAGAGCAAGAAGAAATTTTCGAATTATTGAAAGAGCAGTTTGGCGAGGATACTGTTCAGTTTATGAAAGGGGATGTAGGCCAGCCATGGTTTCAGTTTCCGGCCGATAGAATCAAAGAGATTGCAAAATTTTTGAGAGACGCTGCTGAACTTCGTTTTAATACACTGATGTGTCTGAGCGGAGTTCATTACGCAAAAGAGGAGGAGTTGGGTGTCACATATCATGTGCACTCAACCACCCTTGGTCATTCAATGGCTTTTAAAGTTAGAGTTCCTATCGAACAGCCAAATGTGCCATCCGTAGAATCTGTCTGGAAAACGGCTGATTGGCACGAGCGGGAGGCGATGGATATGGTTGGTGTAATGTTTGATGACCACCCGAATTTGAAGCGAATTTTAACTCCTGAAGACTGGGAAGGCTATCCATTGAGGAAAGACTATGAACCGCAGGAGTTTTACCAGGGAATGCCAACCACTGCTTAACGTGAAAAGGACTAGACAATGATTGAAGAACAGATTATAAATGTAGGTGATGGCGTTCGAGAGATGACCATCAACATGGGGCCTCAGCATCCGTCTACTCACGGTGTTCTCCGTCTTGAGCTCGTATTGGATGGTGAAATGGTGAAGCAGTGCCGGCCAAATATCGGTTACCTGCACCGATGCTTTGAGAAGTATGCCGAATCAGTTGAAGACTATGCGAAAGTGATTCCGTACACAGACCGGATGGATTATGTTTCTGCAATGAACCAGGAGCATGGATATGTGATCGCACTCGAGAGACTTCTGGAAGTGGAAGTACCTGAGCGAGTGGAATATATGAGGGTGATAGTGGCAGAACTGCAGCGAATTGCAAGTCACCTGCTGGGAATTGGAACATTTGGTTTGGACCTGGGCGCCTTTACTCCGTTTCTATACTGTTTTACGGAAAGGGAAAAAATCTTAACCATTTTTGAAAAAGCCACAGGGGCACGACTCCTTTATAACTACATGGCTGTTGGCGGTTTGATGCGGGATATTCCTGAAGATTTCAAATCTGATACAGCTGACTTTGTGGAGACATTCAGGCCAAAAATTAAGGAACTGAATGACCTGCTCTCTTACAATAAAATATTTATCGACAGAACAGCGAATATTGGAGTTTTACCAAAAGAGGTCGCTTTAAACTACTCAGCTTCCGGCCCGGTGCTCAGGGGCTCGGGAGTTGAGTGGGATCTCAGAAAAAATGATCCCTATTCCATCTACGACCGATTTGATTTTGAGATTCCGGTTGGAAAAGGAGAAGTAGGAACATTGGGTGATTGCTGGGACCGATATATTGTACGAGTTCGTGAAATGGAGCAGAGCCTGCGAATTATAGAGCAGGCGCTTGACGGCATGCCTGATGAAGGAGATGTAAAAGAAGGAATCCCCAAGCGTATTCGTCCTAAAGAGGGTGAAATTTATGCGCGTACAGAAACTCCCCGCGGTGAACTTGGATACTACATCATCAGTGATAAGGGTGCATCGCCTTATAGAGTTAAGGCCAGGGCACCTAGTTTTGTTCATCTGAGTATGTTGCCGGCCATATCAAAAGGAGCGCTGATTGCAGATATGGTCGCAATAGTGGGAAGTATCGATATTGTACTCGGTGAGGTAGACCGGTGAAACTTTTTTTGAACCTTATTTAGATATAATTATCTAAAAATCTAATTATTTGAACGCTTCGGCAAAATCAATTGCACATGTTTGAAACGATCGGAAATATTATGGCTCCATTGACTGCAATTATCATACATGCAGCCATTCCGCTAACCATCATTCTGGTTTACGCGTTGGTGGCGATCTGGGGTGAACGAAAAATTGCCGGATTTATCCAGGATCGTCTGGGTCCGATGCGGGTTGGCGGATTTCACGGATGGGCACAATCTATAGCGGATCTGCTGAAGCTGATCCAAAAAGAGGATATCATCCCAACGGATGCCAGTAAATTTCTTTTCAAATTTGCACCGTTTATGATGTTTGCTGCATCCTATGCGGCTTTTGCGGTAATTCCGTTTAGCAGCGGATATATTGGCAGCAATATCAACGTGGGTGTGTTTTATCTGTTGGCCGTAACCTCCATTCTTACTCTGAGCGTAATTATGGCTGGATGGGCATCCAACAATAAATGGTCCCTTTTGGGTGGGATGAGAAGTGCCGCTCAGATGGTTAGCTATGAAGTTCCGACCATCGCAACGGTGCTTACCGTGATTGTAGTGGCCGGTTCGCTAAACCTGATGACCGTAACGGAAATGCAGGCTGGCAATGATATACTCGGATTTTTACCCAACTGGTTCATCTTTCAGAATCCATTTCTGATTGTGGCGTTCATCATCTTTTTCATCTCCATTCTGGCCGAATCGCACCGTGTGCCGTTTGATTTGCCTGAATCCGAATCAGAACTGGTTGGCGGGTATCAAACTGAATATTCCGGTATGCGATGGGCGATGTTTATGCTTGCAGAGTATGCCGATATGCTGCTGCTGTCGCTTTTGGGAGCAACACTCTTTTTCGGTGGCTGGAACAGTCCGTTCGGGGATTTCATGGCGGGTCCGATGTGGGGATTCTTCTGGTTTATGCTTAAAGGATTGCTGCTTGTATTTGTGATGATGTGGATTCGCTGGACTCTGCCACGTTATCGGGTAGATCAGCTCATGCACATTTGCTGGAGCATATTGATACCCCTGTCGTTCGTGAATTTGATACTGGTTGCACTGTGGGAAATGATTTTCTAAACCTGAGATTATAAAGACAATGGTAAACCCAATTAAAGAAGGCTGGCTAACATTTAAATCGATCTTTACGGGGATGGGCATCACTATGCGCCACCTCTTTCAGCCATCGGTTACCCTGCAATACCCTGATGAACGGGAAGAGCTTCCTCCGGGAGCACGTGCACAACTCTACGTAAATATTGATGACTGCATCGGCTGTAATCTTTGTGCAAGAGCCTGTCCTGTAAACTGTATCGATATCGAAACAGTGAAAGCCACCGATGATGTGGATCTGGGAAAAACCTCCACAGGAAATCCGAAGAGATTCTGGCTCACCCGGTTCAATATCGATATGGCCAAGTGTATGTACTGCGATCTCTGTGTGCATCCATGCCCAACGGAGTGTATCACTATGGTTCCGGAGTATGAATACTCTGAGTTTGACCGAACCAACTTCGTCTATCACTTCAGTAATCTTTCACCGGAAATGGTTGCCGAGGTAAAAGATAAAGCAGAAGAGGAAGCAGAACGGAAGAAGCGTGAGAAGGAAGAGATGATGCGTAAAAAAGCCGAGGAGAAGAAAAAGAAAGAGCTGGAAGAAAAGAAGAGAGCGGCTGAGGAAGAGGCGAAAAAAGAGAGTGAAACCAAAGATGACGATTCAGAAAACAGGAACTCTGAAAATGATGATAAGGAGTAGGTGATCATGGAATTAACAGCAATACTTTTTTACCTCTTTTCACTGGTTACCATTGGAGGAGCCTGTGTAATGGTGTTTTCAAAAAATGTAGTTCACTCTGCCTTTGCACTAATGTTTACCCTGATTGGTGTTGCCGCGCTATATGTACTTCTTTATGCTGATTTTCTGGCTGCTACTCAACTGCTTGTTTATGTAGGCGGTATTCTCATTTTGATCCTGTTCGGACTCATGCTTACGGGGCAAGGCCAGACCGTTACTTTTAAATCTGTAACCGTAAATATTGTCCCCGGTACGGTTCTGTCTGTTGCTGCAGGCGCCCTGCTGATCTACGCTTTTACAACAACGGGCTGGAATGTGATTGAGCCTATTGAACGAACGGAAACGGTTCATGAAATGGGGATGATGCTGATGGGAAGCTACATTCTGCCATTTATAGTGATTGGCGTGCTGCTGCTGATCGCAATCATCGGAGCGATTCTGATGTCAACAAGAATATCAACAGATAACACGAACTAGTGATGGAATCAACCTTTATACAGTGGCTGGCTGAACCTGCTCTTACTCATTTTTTGATTGTCAGTGCAATCCTGTTTTCTCTAGGCTTGATGGCCGTGATATCGAAACGGAATATCATCATGGTGCTGATGGGAGTGGAGCTGATTCTGAACTCAGCCAACATCAACTTTGTGGCCTTCAGCCGATTTACGGAACTGTCGCTGGATGGCCAGATGATCGGGATGTTTATCATCATTATTGCCGCTGCCGAGGCTGCCGTTGCGTTGGCTATCGTGCTCAACGTTTTTAACCGGTTTAATACCATCAACCTGGATGATCTGAATACTCTGAAAGGGTAGTCACTGCGAAACTGAGAATTTTCACGATATAGAACTTCAAATGTTTATACAATTATCACTACTCATACTGCTTCTGCCACTGCTGGGATTTATTGTATTGATCTTTTCAGGTAAACGACTGCCGAGGCAGGGAGACTGGTTGGGAACAGGGTTGCTCTCAGTTACTCTGATTCTTTCAGTCGTAATGCTGATCTCAAAGCTGACGGGAAGCCCTGACGAAACCATAACTTCCGTTTTCAACTGGGTTGTATTTACAGATGCGATGATGGTTGGTACCCTGGCCATTGAGTTTGGTATTATGATCGATAATCTCACGGTTGTAATGCTGGTTGTGGTTACCCTGGTGAGTACACTGGTTCACCTCTTTTCTATGGGGTATATGAAAGGAGAGAAGCGCTACTCGAGATATTATGCGTACCTCGGTTTGTTTTCTTTCTCGATGCTCGGCATTGTACTGACTCACAACCTGCTTCTGATGTATATTTTCTGGGAGTTGGTAGGCTTGAGTTCCTATCTGTTGATTGGATTCTACTACGAGAAAAAATCGGCATCAAATGCTGCAAACAAAGCATTTATTGTAAACCGTGTGGGTGATTTCGGGATGTTTATCGGAATCATGATTCTCTTTACCGGTTTTTCAACACTCTCTTTTGAGGGGCTGTTTGATGCCATCGCTGCAGGCCAGCTTCCATACGACAGCATGGGTTGGCTGACAGCGTCCGGGCTGCTGATCTTCTGCGGTGCGATTGGTAAATCTGCACAGTTCCCGCTGCACGTCTGGCTGCCCGATGCGATGGAAGGCCCGACTCCGGTCAGCGCTTTGATTCATGCCGCAACAATGGTGGCCGCGGGTGTTTATCTGGTAGCCAGGGTATTTCCAATGCTCACAGCCGATGCGCTTTTAATTATCGCATATGTCGGTGCCATTACCGCTTTAATTGCCGCTTCAATTGCAATTACTCAATACGATATTAAGAAAGTACTCGCTTACTCAACTATCAGTCAGCTGGGCTATATGATAATGGCTCTAGGCGTGGGGGCGTTTACAGCGGGCTTTATGCACCTGGTAACTCACGCTGCATTTAAAGCGGGACTATTCCTCGGTGCCGGCAGTGTGATCTTTGCAATGCACAAGGTACTGCACGATCAGCACGACCACAAAACCGATGCGCAGGATATTCGGAACATGGGCGGTCTCAAATCGAAGATGCCGGTTACCTACTGGACATTTCTGATTTTTACTCTTGCCATTTCGGGTGTACCCTTCACATCAGGCTTTTTGAGTAAGGATGAGATTCTGGCCGGAACCATGGCTTTCAGTACTCTGAACGGTCACTGGCTGCTTCCGCTCATCGGCTTTGCAGTAGCGGGACTTACGGCATTCTACATGTTCCGCCTGTTGATTCTCACATTCCACGGCAAACCGGCCAATGAATCTGTGATTTCCAAGATCAAAGAATCGCCCAAAGTGATGACAATTCCCCTGATGGTATTGGCGGCTTTATCCCTCTTTTTCTTCTACAGCTTCAACCCAATTGGTGCGGCATCAGGCTGGTTTTACAGTGCAATCGAGCGTCCGGCCAGTATTGTGCCCGAAATGATGCAGCCGGCTACGTGGGCGGTGTTCTATGAGGCGATCAACAGTGTGCACACGCTTGTAATGGTTCTGTCTATTCTCATAGCGGGTGCGGGTATCGTTCTGGCGTACTTTGTCTACAGCAAAAAGTCGATCAGTGCAGAAATGCTGGCTCAGAAAGCAGGATTTCTCTACAGAGGGTCACAAAACAAGTGGTATTTCGATGAGGTCTATAACAAAGCCTTTGTAAGCGGGACGGTAGCTCTGTCTAAAATGCTTCACTGGTTTGATGATAAGGTAATTGATGGCATAGTGAACGGATCGGCTGTAGTGGTTCGGGGATTTGCGAAAGTAAGCAACTGGATTGATGCCAATGTGATTGATGGACTGGTCAACTTTACGGCGTGGCTCTCTCAGTTCGGTGGCAGGGTACTGAGTAAACTTCAAACAGGAAGAGTGCAGACCTACATCGTCTACATCGTATTCAGTTTTATCGTGCTGTTTCTGCTGTTTATTTAAATCAAATGATTTCTGAAAAAGACTATAAAAAGAAAACCTTAATGGAACGCTAAGAATATGGAATTTCAATTGTTTGGCATCGGTATTTTGACATGGATTGTATTTCTCCCCATAGTGGGAATGATCATCATACTGCTCCTTCCGGATCAAAGTAAAAAAGCAATACGGTGGACTGCCGCAACTGTGACGGGGCTGCAGGTTGTGCTGGCCGGAGTAATCTACAGTCTGTTCGACCGATCGATGGTGGGGATAAATGAGGCGGAAAGTTTCCAGTTTGTGGAGAAATTCAACTGGATTACCGTTGATGCTGTTCCATGGGTTGGACGTATAGAAATCAACTACTTTCTCGGAATTGACGGACTAAGCGTTCTGATGGTGATCCTGGCATCCATTATTGCCTTGATTGGGGTTATATCTTCCTGGAATATTGAGAAGATGACCAAAGGCTATTTTGCTCTATACTTGCTATTGGTAACCGGTATGATGGGAGTTTTTGTATCGCTCGACTTCTTCCTCTTTTTCATCTTCTGGGAAGTGATGCTGCTGCCAATGTACTTCCTGATTGGACTTTGGGGAGGCCCCAGACGAGAATATGCTGCCATTAAGTTTTTCCTCTATACATTTGTTGGCGGTGTGCTGATGATGCTGGTGATGCTGGCACTCTACTTCAGTGTTGCATACACAGATGCAGCTGGTGAGTCGGTTCATACCTTTAATCTGCTGCATATGATGAACCCGGAGAATTACGTGGATGGGTCGATACTTTCAGGTGTGGATACTACCTGGCGTTATGTGGCATGGATAGCACTCTTTATAAGTTTTGCGATTAAAATTCCACTCTTCCCCTTCCACACGTGGCTGCCCGATGCCCACGTGGAAGCCCCGACTCCGATCAGTGTGATCCTGGCCGGTGTTCTGCTGAAACTCGGTACCTATGGAATCCTGAGAATCAGTTTTCCAATCTTTCCCGATGGCACCGAATATTTTGTCTATCTGATGGCGGCCCTTGGAATGATCAGCATTATTTACGGTGCCTTCTGTGCGATGGCACAAACCGACTTTAAGAAATTGATTGCCTACTCCTCGATCAGCCACATGGGAATTGTAGTACTGGGTATTGCAGCTCTGAATACACAGGGAATGGTTGGCGGCGTACTGCAGATGTTCAATCACGGTATTATAACTGCAGTTTTATTCCTTGCGGTGGGTGTACTTTACGACCGGACACATACACGCGGGCTGTACGACTTTGGTGGGATTGCGAATCAGATGCCAAAATATACCGGTATTGCGATGGTCGGTCTTTTTGCAGCACTTGGTCTTCCGGGCCTGAATGGGTTTGTGAGTGAGCTCTTCTCATTCCTGGGTGCATTTGAGGCCTACCGCTGGATTACCATTGTGTCTGTCTTCGGAATCATTATTACAGCAGGATATATCCTCTGGACCATTCAGAGAATTTTCCTAGGAAATCTGCAGGAGAAACATAAAACACTTGAAGATTTGACTCTGCGTGAGATGCTGGCATTTGTGCCGCTTATCATTCTCATTATCCTGCTTGGAATCTATCCGGCACCGGCTATCGAGCTGATGAACGCCTCACTTAGTCACCTCGTGGAGTTTGTAACCAATGGTGGGTAACAGATTTGTCATCACAGAAACTAAATGCCTGAAAGGGCAACAAACTTAGAAGAGATTCTTGAACATGGTTGACAATATTTTAAATAGCGTAATCCATTTTTACCCGGAGATAGCGATTGTGGTGACTCTCTGTGCGATCATCATCGGTGACCTGTTTATCAAACGAAAAGGTCACACCGGCGGCTGGATATTGCTAGGCGGTATGATAGTTACAGGTATTCTGCTGCTGGTTCAAACCGGATGGAGTAATTCGGTTTTTGATGACATGATAGCCGTCGACCCGTTTGCCATTTACTTTAAACTCCTGATTACTGTTGCCACGATATTTGTAATCCTCTTTTCGATGAAGTCCGTAGAACTGGATGAGTACTCAGAGCGCATCAGCGAATATTATATGCTGATGGCCGGCATGGTGCTGGGAATGTTTCTGATGGTCAGCTCAACCAATTTGTTGTTGATGTATCTGGCGTTCGAAATGACCAGCATCAGCTCTTACGTTTTGGTTGGGTTTACAAAGAAATCGGATAAATCATCCGAGGCTTCCATGAAGTATATCATCTATGGTGCGGTGGCTTCCGGTATTATGATCTACGGGATTTCACTCCTGGTGGGGATGACCGGTGCGACTGATATCTACGCGATTAATGAAGCGTTGGCCGGTGGTTTGGATCAATCCCTGCTGCTCACAATATCCATCATAATGATCATTACCGGCCTTGGCTTTAAAATTGCCATTGTTCCGTTTCATTTCTGGGCACCCGATGTATATGAGGGAGCACCGATAACCATCACGGCTTATCTTTCGGTAGCTTCAAAAATTGCTGCACTGGCAATGACCATTCGCTTTTTCAGAATCTCATTCTTTGAGCTGAGTGCATCTGAAACTGTTGCAGTCTGGAGTATGATAAATGGGTTGAACTGGAACATGATTTTGGCTGTACTTGCAGCCCTGGCGATGGTTGTAGGTAATCTTTCTGCCCTGAGACAGGATAATATTAAGAGGATGCTTGCTTATTCCAGTATTGCCCATGCCGGATACATACTGATGGGATTGGTGATATTGACCAACGAAGGGTTATCTGCTATCCTTATCTATGTTTTTGTTTACCTCTTTATGAATCTCGGAGCCTTTTATGTTGCGATGCTATTCTCAAATAAAACAGGCACTGTATCCATAGAAGGGTACAAGGGGCTCGGGCATCGTGCTCCGCTGATGGGTGCATCCATGACTGTTTTTCTGGTGGCTTTGACCGGATTTCCGCCAACAGCCGGTTTTATCGCTAAACTCTACATTTTTGGTGCAGCTGTGAGTGCAGGATGGTTCTGGCTGGTTTTAATTGCCGGTATTACCACGGTGATTTCACTTTTTTACTATATACGGGTGGTTCGAAATATGTATTTCTTCCAACCTGAAGAGAATGCCGGAAAGCTGGAATTTGATGCCGGTACAAAGATTATTCTGATGCTGTTGCTCATACCTACATTGCTGTTTGGAGTCTACTTTACTCCGATATTTGAAATGGCGCGTCAATCCATCCAAATGTTCGGAATGTAAGTATGACAATGAGCTCAGGGTGCAGTCAATTGCTAAATCTAAAAACCCAAAGTTATGAGTAATGATAGGATCAAAGAGTTATTCAAGCAGGCAGATACTGAGCTTTACAATGCCCGTAATGAGCTCTATAAACCGGCCGAAGATGTAGTTAATTATTCTGTGTGTGTATTTGCCAGAAGTGCGCTATTCAGATTTATTCAATGCCTTTATTTGATCTATTCAAATCAAAATGGAGATACCCCCGAAGAGGGGCTTACCATGGAGCAGATGATGGAGTATGTGAACCAGTATAATTCAAAAGCAACGGAGATCGATTTTTCCAATGTTCACTGTAAATCTAAAGTAGAAGTAACTGAAACCAGGGATGAATTGTTCTTCTGCAATAGTGTGGATCATGTAAAATATTGCACTGAAACGGCAGATAAAGTCAGGGATCTTGTAATCGAAAAAGCATGGGGTGAACTAACCGGGTAGCATTAATATGAAAATTGGCAGAGCCCGATATAAATTACTCAGGCAATTTTGTATATTCACCTCCATAATTAGTTATTACCCCGCCTAACAAAGGTGTAACACCGGAGTGAATCCAACCCTAAATTCAAAATCGACCACAATGTTTTCGACTTCTTGTCACTATGGCCTACAAGCCATGATCTATATAGCGCTGCACTCTACAAATGATAAAAATGTAGATTTGGGCCAGATTGCCGAAAAACAGGAGATCCCTAAACACTTTCTGAGTAAAATTTTACAGATGCTGGTAAAAAATGGCCTGTTGAATTCGATGAAAGGACCTACCGGTGGATTTAGCCTTAGCCGTCCCGCTGATGAGATCACGTTAATTGAAGTGATTGATGCCATAGATGGACTTGATGTATTTACACAGTGTGGAATCGGCTTTAAAAGGTGTGATGATGATCACCCTTGCCCTATTCATAATGAGTATAAGCACGTTCGGAATAATATTCGGGAACTGTTTGAAACAAAAACATTGCTCGAACTTTCAGAAGATATTAAGAGTGGCGATAGTATTGTAAGTTTAGGGAAACCACTCAGCAAGTAGTCAGTTCCTGTATAATAAAAGAGAGGTGTGTCTTTAAACTCAACGTAACCATGCGGTTACTGAGAGTACAAAAAGCTTTAAGTTGATCTATAGAGTTGTGATGTAGAATCATTTTTAGTACTTTATTTTAGAGTTTATTATCTAAATATCTACTAAAGGGAAGGGTAGATATTTTTTAAACACATAATTTAGCAAGTCAGAGACAACATGGATATAGGAATCAACGAATCAAACCGGAAGCAAGTAGCGGATAAGTTGCAAAAATTACTTGCCGATGAGCATGTGCTCTATATTAAAACACGTAATTATCACTGGAACTTAAGAGCTGCAAATTTTGCAGAGCTTCATGAATTTTATGAAGAGCAGTACGGTGAACTGGAAGAAGCTATCGATGAAGTAGCTGAGCGTATTCGAATGATCGGATTTTTAAGCATCGGAAGAATGAGTGAATATCTGAAATTGACCGAGCTTGAAGAAGGTAAAGAGCTCACGGATGCCGGAGAGCAGGTTGCAAACCTCAAGAAAGATCATGAAAGCATTATTAAGTATTTGAGAAAATGTATAGGTGATTTTGAAGATCTGGAAGACATGGGATCTGCAGACTTTGTAACAGCCTTGATGCAGCAGCACGAGAAAATGAGATGGATGCTGGAATCCTTCTTACCTAAATAATCCACTGTTTTTTAGATATCAACATAATTAAATCGAAACGGTATGTTTTCAGCCTCTTGCCATTATGGACTACAGGCGATGTTCTATATCGCCTGCCACTCTTCACAGGAGAAAAATGTGGAGTTGAGTGAGATTGCTGCTGAGCAAAACATCCCGAAACACTTTTTGAGCAAAATTCTACAGTCCCTGGTTAAAAAAAAGCTGCTGGTCTCCATGAAAGGTCCAACTGGCGGATTTAAGCTTAGCAAACCGGCGGATTCCATTCACATTGTAGATGTTGTGGAGGCGATAGACGGACTCGATATTTTTACACAGTGCGGAATTGAATATAAAGAGTGTGATGCGGATGATCCCTGTCCGATTCATGATGAGTATCACAAGATCAGGGATGAAGTTTACGATCTTTTTAAAACCAGAACGCTGGTAACCATGGCCGAAGATATAAAGAACGGTAATCCACTAGCCGAATTAATTAAATCTCCATCAAAAGGGGTAAAAGAAAAGTGATGAAAGCATCGCCTACAAAAATAAAGAGTATCGATATAAAACCATCAAAGTAAATATTATGTCAAATCGAAAAGTTACATTAGATGCGAACGAGGCAACAGCTTACGTTGCACACAACGTCAGTGAAGTAATTGCAATCTATCCAATCACGCCTGCATCCCCGATGGGAGAGTGGTCTGACCAGTGGTCGATGGCCGGGAAAAAGAATATCTGGGGAACCGTGCCCGAGGTGGTGGAACTGCAGAGTGAGGGCGGTGCTGCCGGAACTATGCACGGTGCACTTCAAACCGGCGCACTTACCACTACATTTACGGCCTCGCAGGGACTTCTTTTAATGATGCCGAATCTCTATAAAATTGCCGGGGAACTGACACCCGCAGTGGTCCACGTTGCCTCCAGGACCGTAGCTACTCACGCGCTCTCCATCTTTGGCGACCACAGTGACACCATGGCGATGCGCATGACCGGGATGGCTATACTGAGCTCCAACAGCGTACAGGAAGCGATGGACATGGCCTTGATATCACATGCTGCTACGCTGGAAACGCGTATACCGTTTCTTCACTTTTTTGATGGCTTCAGAACATCACACGAAGTACAGAAGATCGATCAGATTCCTGTTGAAATAATGCAACAGCTGATTAATGACGATAAAATTATTGAGCACCGAAACCGTGCTTTAACTCCTGACAATCCGCTACTAAGAGGTACTGCACAAAATCCGGATGTATTCTTCCAGGCACGCGAAACCGGTAATAAATATTACAATGAAGCTCCTGAGCTGGTGCAAAAAACAATGGATCAGTTTGGAGAATTGACCGGTCGATCCTACAAGCTGTTTGAATATCATGGTCCGGAAGATGCTGAAAAAGTAGTTATCCTGATGGGTTCCGGTGCGGAGACAGCTCATGAAGCAGTAGATAAGATGAATGAAAACGGTGAAAAAGTCGGACTGATTAAAGTCCGTCTGTTCAGGCCGTTTAGTATGCGCCACCTGATTGAAGCACTGCCCGACAGCGTAAAAGGAATTGCTGTGTTAGACAGAACGAAAGAACCGGGAAGTGCCGGAGAACCACTCTACAACGATATTGTTACTACGCTTCAGGAGAACAGGGTAGAAGGCTGGAAATCGCTGCCTGCTGATCTGAAAGTGATTAATGGCCGATACGGACTGTCATCCAAAGAGTTTACACCACCAATGGTGAAACGTATTTTTGATGAGCTGGATGAAGAGAAGCCTAAAAATCACTTTACAATCGGTATTAACGATGATGTAACTCATACCAGTCTTGATTTTAGTACAGACGGTTGGGATAGTGACGAAGAGGTGTTTGAAGGTTTGTTCTATGGTCTTGGAGCTGATGGTACGGTAAGTGCCAATAAGAACTCCATCAAGATCATCGGAAACAATACCGACCATTACGCACAGGGATATTTTGTGTACGATTCGAAGAAATCAGGAGCTACTACGGTTTCTCACTTGCGCTTCGGGCCAAACCCGATTCGGTCGGCCTATTTGATTGACAAAGCCAATTTTATTGCTTGTCATCAGTTCCAGTTTCTGAATCAGCTGGATATGCTGAAAAAGGCCAGACAGGGATCTACCTTCCTGCTCAACGCTCCTTTCGAAAAGGATGAGGTTTGGGATAATCTGCCTAAAAAAGTTCAGGAGCAGATCATTGAGAAGGAGCTGAAGTTGTACAGTATTGATGCGTACAAAGTTGCCCGGGAAAATGGAATGGGAACTCGTATCAATACCGTAATGCAGACTTGCTTCTTTGCAATTTCTGATATACTTCCACGGGAGGAAGCAATTCAGCTTATCAAAGATGGAATAAAGAAAGCCTACGGAGCGAAAGGAGAGAAAATCCTTCAAAGCAACTACAAGGCGGTTGATAACTCAGTCGAAAATCTGTTTGAAATTCCTGTACCAAAAGAGGTTACCTCTGAGCAGGAGATGCGACCGCCGGTACCGGAAGAAGCACCTGAATTTGTTCAGAAAGTAATTGCGGAAATTATATCCGGAAACGGAGATGATCTGCCGGTCAGCGCATTCGAAGCAGACGGGACATTCCCAACCGGAACCACAAAATGGGAGAAACGCAATATTGCGCATGAGATCCCGGTATTGGATCCGGATATCTGTATTCAGTGCGGTAAATGCGCACTTGTCTGTCCGCATGCAGTCATTCGAATGAAAGCGTTTGACGGTGAACTGCTTGAGGCATCACCGGAAACATTTAAGTATATGGATGCCAGGGGACGTGAATGGCAGGAAAATACCAAAGTAAGTATTCAAGTTTCTCCTGAAGACTGTACAGGCTGTGAGCTTTGTGTTGAGGTTTGTCCTGCCAAAGATCGTAAACAAGTTGGCCATAAGGCGCTGAACATGGAGCCGATCGATCCGCTTCTGGAGCAGGAGAAAGAGAACTGGAATTTCTTCCTGAACCTGCCGGAATATGACCGGTCCAAACTTAAAGTTGAGACCGTAAAAGGTTCTCAATTCCTGGAGCCTCTGTTTGAGTTCTCCGGTGCTTGTGCGGGTTGCGGTGAAACGCCATACATCAAACTGGTGACCCAACTGTTCGGAGATCGAATGGTGATTGCCAATGCAACCGGTTGTTCTTCCATTTACGGAGGTAACCTGCCGGCTACGCCTTATACCAAGAACAGCCAGGGACTTGGACCGGCATGGTCTAACTCACTGTTTGAGGACAATGCGGAGTTTGGGCTTGGGTTCAGACTCACCATTGATAAACAGGCTGAACAAGCGCGTGAAATGCTTCAAAAGATGAACGGCCACGTGGATAAGAAACTGGTTGAGGATATCCTGAAGGCAGATCAAACCACGGAGCCTGGTATCTATGAGCAGCGGGAGAGAGTTGCTGCATTGAAAGAGGCTCTTAGTAAAACCGATGACTCCAAAGCTAAAATGCTGAATAGCATTGCTGACTACCTGGTGCGCAAGAGCGTCTGGATATTTGGCGGAGACGGTTGGGCGTACGATATCGGTTACGGTGGACTAGACCACGTTCTTGCCAGCGGTAAGGATGTCAATATTCTGGTGATGGATACAGAAGTCTATTCCAACACCGGTGGACAGTGCTCGAAAGCGACACCGCTTGGAGCAGTGGCAAAATTTGCGGCAGCCGGTAAACGAACCGGTAAGAAAGATCTGGGACTGATGTCTGTAGCAGGCGGTCACGCCTACGTTGCCCGTGTGGCGATGGGAGCAAGTGATATGCAGTCGATTAAGGCTGTGCTTGAAGCGGAAAGTTATCCGGGGCCATCCATTATCATCGCGTATAGCCACTGTATAGCACACGGCTACGATATGAAGTTTGGGCTGAATCAGCAGAAACTGGCTGTCGATTCAGGTTACTGGCCGCTATTCAGGTTCGATCCGCGAAAAGAAGGAGAGGGCAAGAATCCATTCCAGCTCGATTCCAAACCGCCGAAAATTAAACTCGAAGATTACGCTTACAACGAGATGCGATATCTGATGCTGGCTAAGTCTCAGCCAAAAGTTGCAAAACAGCTTATGACGCAGGCTCAGGCGGAAGTGAAAGAGAAGTGGAGAGTATACGAAGAGATGGAGAAAGTGTACGACCCGGTTAAGAAAAACGGATCAGGCAAGTAACATCAGTAGTAAGAAGCCCGGGTTTAGAGAAGATCAAACTCGGGCTCATTAAACAAATATTTTTTATAAAACAGAACCCATTATGAACTTAGAGACTAAATATCTTGGACTGACCCTTAAGAACCCGCTTGTTCCATCTGCATCACCGCTGACAAGTGATCTGGATACAGCAAAAAAACTGGAAGATGCAGGCGCATCGGCGTTGGTAATGTATTCCTTATTTGAAGAACAGATTACACGTGAAAATCAGGCACTGGATCATTTTATGTCAACTTCAGGTGAGAGCTATGCGGAGGCACTTAGCTATTTTCCTGAACCGGAGGAGTATCACAATCTTCATGCAGAAGATTATCTGGAACAGATACAGAACCTGAAAAAGAGAGTTGATATTCCGGTCATTGCCAGTTTGAATGGTGTATCGGAAGGGGGGTGGATGGCCTATGCCAAGAATATGGAAGATGCCGGTGCAGATGCCATCGAGTTGAATATTTACTACATCGCGGCAGATCCGGATCTGACGTCAGAGAAAGTGGAACAGATGTATATCGACGATCTGAAAGCGGTGAAGCAAGCAGTTTCCATACCGGTATCAGTGAAACTGAGCCCCTATTTCAGTGCATTTGCCAATATGGCTACTCGGTTGGAAAGTGCCGGTGCAGATGGCCTGGTTCTGTTTAACAGGTTTTACCAGCCCGATATAGATCTGGATGCGATGGATGTGAATCCAAATCTTAACCTGAGCAGTACGTTCGAGAAACGTCTTCCACTTAGATGGATCGCCATGCTGAGGCCGCACATTAAAGGCAGTTTGGCGGCTACGACCGGTATTCATACGGCACACGATGTAATTAAGATGATTCTGGCCGGTGCCGATGTGACCATGATGGCTTCCGCATTGTTGTATGGCGGATCTGATGCGTTGAAATTTATGCTTAACGAAATGCAGGTTTGGATGGAGGAGAAAGAGTATGAATCTGTAGAGGAGATGAAAGGCGCAATGAGCAGTGCATCGGTCGCAGATCCGGGGGCATTTGAACGAGCCAACTATATTAAGATCCTTCAGGGATTTCGGCTGGAAGATCTCAAGTAACATGAGTACGATTTAAAATAATCGTAAAGGAATTTAAAAATCCCCTCCTTTTCAAGGAGGGGAAGTCACATTCAAGGTTCTTATGCCGAACTAAAGGTAAGTACGAAAGTCTTGTTAAAAGATGATCTATTTGATCAGGTTTGGATAATTTTTATGAAAGGAATGCACCGGAACCTAATCTATAGTGAATCTAAATTAACCCGGTACAACTCCATGATATTGGAAGCTGAACTAAATTTCACTACTTTTAATTAGAGTTTTTTGTCTAAATATCTATTAATCAAAAAAGATTGGCTTAAGACTCATATTGGAGCATTTAAACAATCCCAAAAAATTAAATTTCAACTAAACAGACACAATTATGGCTCTTTTTATAACAGATACTTGCATCAACTGCGGAGCGTGTGAACCGGAATGCCCGAACCAGGCTATTTACGAGCCCGGCGCAGAGTGGAACATGGCAGAAGGAACCTCCCTTTCAGGTACAGTTACCCTTCAAAACGGAAATGAAGTGGATGCAGATGAAATGCTGGAACCGCTTTCAGATGAGTTCTATTTTATTGTAACTGACAAGTGTACCGAGTGTAAAGGTTTCCACGATGAAGAGCAGTGCGTGGCTTTCTGCCCGGTACCAGACTGTATCATTACCCATCCTGAGCATGAAGAGAGTGAAGATGTATTGCTTGAAAGACAATCATTTCTTCACGGATAACCGAAATGAAGAGTTTTCTCTTCGAACTTAAAATCTAACACTCAGGCACATGGCTAATAACGTATTAACACCAACCATGCAGAAGGTGGTTGTTCGGTTTTCCGGTGATTCCGGCGATGGTATGCAGCTAACGGGAGATATGTTTTCTCAGGCGTCCGGCCAGGCCGGTCTCGACCTTACAACCATTCCGGATTTTCCGGCTGAAATTCGTGCTCCGCAGGGTAGCGTGAGCGGTGTTTCGAGTTTCCAGATTCAGTTTGGCGGTACAGAAATTTATACACCCGGCGACGAAGTAGACGTGCTCGTAGTAATGAATCCGGCTGCTTTAAAAGCAAATTTAAGGTTCTTAAAGCTGGGTGGATCTGTAGTAGCAGATAAAGACAGTTTCACCTCCCGAAATCTGAAGAAAGCAGATTACGACGAGAATCCACTCGAAGATGGTTCACTGGATGAGTACCGTGTGATTGAAGCACCCGCCACATCCCTTACCAAAGAGGCTTTAAAAGATCTGGGACTTGAAAATCAGGCGATGGCTCGAAGTAAGAATATGTTCACTTTGGGTTTGGTTACTTACATGTTCGGCCGACCACTAGACAATCTTATCAAATTCATTGAGAAGAAGTTCAGCAAAAAACCGGTATTGGTAGAGGCCAATAAACTGGCTTTAGAGGCCGGCTTTAACTTTGCACTGAACACGGAGATCATCGGTACGTCTATTATCATTCCTCCTGCGAAAATGCAGAAAGGTACTTATCGGAATATTGATGGGAATACAGCGATTGCCTGGGGATTTTTAGCAGCATCAGAAAATAGTGGCAGAAAACTTTCACTCTGTTCCTACCCGATAACACCGGCTTCTGAAATTTTGCACGAACTTTCAGCCAGAAGAGATTTGGGAGCCATTGTCTTTCAGGCAGAGGATGAAATTGCAGCGGTTTGTGCGGCGATAGGAGCTTCTTTCAGTGGTAACCTATCCATAACTTCAACATCAGGACCGGGATTGTCACTCAAATCTGAAGCAATCGGTTTAGCGGTTATTTCTGAAATTCCGCTTGTTATTGTGAATGTACAGCGTGCAGGGCCTTCTACAGGTTTACCCACAAAAACAGAGCAGAGTGACCTGAATCAGGCTCTATATGGACGCCATGGTGATGCTCCGTTAGTTGTTCTTGCTGCAAGTTCACCGGATGACTGTTTCAACTACAGCTATGAAGCTGCCAGACTTGCCATGGAACATTCAACACCGGTCATCCTTCTGTCTGATACATATCTGGCCAGTGGAACAAGTCCGTGGAGAATTCCGGAAAACGGTGATCTGCCGGATATTAAAATCAAAGAGTTTGAAGGCAGCGCAGAAGAGTGGCAGCCCTATATGCGAGATCCCGAATTTTTGACCCGTTACTGGAAAGGACCGGGTGATAAAGGGTTTGAGCACCGCATTGGTGGTTTGGAGAAACAGATTGATACAGGAAATCTGACTTATGAGCCTGAGAATCACGAAAAGATGACTAAAATTCGTGAAGAGAAGATTGCCAGGATAGCTAAAAAATTACCAAAGCAGCGTGTGATTGGTGCTCAATCAGGAAAACTGCTGGTTGTTGGCTGGGGTAGTACGCACGGTGCAATTAATACAGCCGTAACGGAACTGCTGGAGGAGGGTGAAGAGAATATTGGGTTTACACACTTCAACTATATCAATCCCCTTCCTGAAAATACCGAAGAGATTTTTAGTCGATTCGATCAGGTTCTGGTGTGTGAGTTAAACAACGGACAGTTTGCGAACTATCTGAAAACCAAGTTTCCGCAGTTTAACTACAGAAAATTCACCAAGATTCAGGGACAACCATTTTTTACCTCTGAGGTGAAAGCTGAAATCATTAATACCCTAACCAATTAGTTATGCAGACTGACGTAAAAGATAAAAAAGACGTATTGACCCGAAAGGATTTTGCGAGCGATCAGAGTGTACGCTGGTGTCCGGGATGCGGTGATTATATGATTTTGGCAAATATGCAGAAAACATTCGCCCAAATGGATCACGCCAAGGAGAATTTCCTGAGCGTATCGGGTATAGGCTGTTCCTCACGAATTACCTACTACCTGGATACATACGGAATCCACTCAATTCACGGACGTGCCATTGCAGTGGCTACAGGAGCCAAACTGGCCAACCCGGAGCTGAATGTCTGGGTATCCACCGGTGACGGTGACTGTATGGCTATAGGTGGAAATCACTTCATTCATGCATGCCGGCGAAACATAGATCTTAACATTATCATCTTTAACAACAAGATTTATGGAATGACAAAGGGGCAATCTTCGCCTACTACTCCGGCGGGAACAAAGACCAAAACTGCACCTGAAGGAAACTATGAAAACACCTTCAACATCGGTGAGGTAGCGATTGGAGCAGGAGCAACATTCTTTGCACGTGTTCCGGATAAGGATCCAAAACTGATGGAAGAGGTGATGATGGAGGCTTATCGTCATAAAGGCACGTCAGTGATAGAGGTACTTCAAAACTGCGTGATTTTTACCGATGGTATTCATGAACAGATTACCGGTAAAGATACCAAAGACGACAACCAGCTTGTATTGGAGCATGGGAAACCGATGGTTTTCGGGAAAGATCAGCAGTTTGGGCTGAAGCTGGAAGGTATGAAGCTTACAAAAGCACCGTATGATGAAAACGATACGACGTTCTTGAAGCACGATGCCCATGAACCGGATTCAGCACTGCAGCTGGCCCTAGCAAAATTGGAACTTCCAGATTTTCCTGTATCGATGGGTGTGATACGAAAAGTGGATAAACCCAACTTTGATAAAACAGTTCATGACCGTATTTCAACTGTACGCGAAAGCACTTCATTAAAGAGCGTAAGTGACCTGTTTAACAGCGGTAATACCTGGGATATAGAATAAATACATAATTGTTGTTTATGCCATGTTCATTTTTTGGGGTGGACATACAGGCCCGGGGCAGATCTCTGTCTCGGGTTTTTTTATGGGATTTTGATATACAATAGGTTTAATTGTAGATATACATGAAGAACACTTTATCTTTATTTTGTTGATGCAATAAAAATCAGAGATATAAAAAGTCAGCCGGTCAATTATTTTGTCAATAAGTAAAACCTACAGTTTATGAATCGTACAGTTATCGTAACAGGAGCATCAAATGGAATCGGTAAAGCCGTAGCGAAGGCATTTGCAACGAATTACTACAATGTGGTAATTGCTGATCTGGATTCGGAAAACGGAAATTTACTGCAGGATGAACTTTTGAGTGAGGGCAGACAGGCTCAATTTATTTACTGCGACGTTTCAGATCCCAAATCGATTCATAAGCTGGTAAAGGAGACCATTAACAGATATCAGAGAATTGATGTATTGATCAATAATGCGGGCATTTCAGAGTTTATTCGCCCGGATGAAATGTCGGTTGAAAAGTGGGATCAGATTTTAAATACCAATCTGAGAGCAAGTTTTCTCCTTACTCGAGAAGCAGCCCCATATCTTAAGAAAAATAAAAAGGGATCCATTGTTAATATTGCCTCAACACGGGCTTTGATGTCCGAAAAGTATACAGAGGCGTATGCTGCATCGAAAGGAGGCCTACTGGCCCTTACACACTCTCAGGCGGTTTCGTATTCAGTAGATAATATCACAGTGAACTGTATAAGTCCGGGGTGGATTCATACCGGCGATTACGATAAACTGCGTGATATCGACCACAAACAGCACCCATCAAAACGTGTGGGCAAACCGGAAGATATTGCAAGAGCCTGTCTCTTTTTAACCGATCCTGAGAATGATTTTATCAACGGGGAGAATCTTGTGATTGATGGCGGGATGACGCGTAAAATGATCTATGAGCATTAATGATCGCATTTACCGCAATACAATCGGGCACTTTACTTCAGTTGGAGCAATGACTTCAACTACTTCATCGTAGTCAGCATAGAACTCAAAACGGCTCATTTCCATTTGACTGCGGATACGCTTTGGATCGTAGTAATCTATGTAAGATTTGGAAATTTTAAATCCGGTAATGGTTAAAGCATAAATGCCTGAAAGGTAAGGCTCTCCATTTTCAGGGGTACATTCCGGCGCGTTCTCCCAAGCTTTTTGAAGCATAAAATCTTTATCAAGGAGTTTATGATCTATTTGAAAACCTTGTGTAAGCACAAACTTACAGGCCTGATTTTTACGGCTATCAAATGTGACGGATGAATTTGAATCTTGCTGATAAATTAATCCCCGGATCACCTTTTCACCGGTATAGTAATAATAGAGTTCATCTTCATAAATCAGAGAGAAATTAGAATCTTCATCCGGTTTGCAGTAGCTGTAGTCAGAATCAAACTGAGGATAGATCTCATTATTAGTGCTCTGAGTAGTATCTGATTGAGAAACTGTAAGAAATGGAGTTATAATAAAAACCGATGCAATCAGTAGCCATTTATGCATAGACTGAACTTTATGTGAACGTACCTTTTTTCTTTTCTTAAAATAGACGATATAACCGAACAAGTATAATTAAAAAGAAAAGGAGCCCCCGGTCAAAGGAACTCCTTTTTGATTTAGCAATCTATAGAATAGGCAGAGAAAGCCTATCTATGGTTTATAGCAATCTTAAATCCGGTTCAGGAATTACGGATTAATCCATGATTTTTCGTAAGAAAGCGGGCTGTTCGGTATCGCGCTTATCGATGCGCTCATCCCGGTTTGACACGCTGGTATTGTCGTTGCTCGCTTTTTTGCGTTCAATCGACTCGCGATGCTGCATATCGTCGTCTGCCTGAACTTCCTCCTGCGAACGCATATGTTTTACCTCTCGCCTGTGAATGGCCGGCGTGTCGAGGTTTTTAAGGTTCTTTTCACCTTTGTAGTAAGGTCCATCCAGAGTACTGCTGTGACGCTGAGCAATGTCGCTTGCTTTCGGCAGATTTGTACTTTTGGATTTCAATTTCGGTTCGCTGTTCTTGCTGGGTGCAACGCGGGCTTTCGTTTTGTCTTCGCTCAGTTCAAATCCAGTGGCGATTACCGTTACGCGAAGCTCATCTTCGAAGGCGTCATCGAGTACTGTACCCAGTATGATTTCTGCATCTTCTCCGGCCTCTTGCTGGATGATGCTGGTTGCCGTTGTTGTTTCCCGCATACCGAGGTTGGCACCTGCAGAGATGTTAACAAGTACGTTACGTGCACCGCGAATACTCACTCCGTCAAGCAGGGGAGAGTTGATCGCTTCACGTGCTGCAATTTCAGCTCTGTCCGGTCCGCTGGCTGTAGCAGATCCCATGATGGCAGCTCCACCGTCAATCATTGTTGTGCGAACGTCTGCAAAGTCAAGGTTGATCAGACCGGGCATCAAAATAAGGTCTGAAATACCGCGGGTTGCGTTATAAAGAACATGGTTAGCCTGCTCGAAGGCTTCCATCAATGAAGTGTTCTCATCAGAGATATCGAGAAGCCGCTCATTTGGAATTACGATTACCGTATCGCAATTCTTCTTCAATTCGGTAATCCCCTCCAGGGCGTATTTCATACGCACTTTTCCTTCAACCTGGAAGGGAGTTGTTACCACACCAACCGTTAAAATTCCTTTTCGTTTGGCGATGCCGGCCACAACCGGTGCGCCACCTGTTCCTGTACCACCGCCCATTCCGGCTGTGATAAAGATCATATCGGCCGAGTCGACCGCTTCATCAATTTCATGGCGGTTCTCTTCAACCGCTTCCCGTCCAATTTCGGGTCGTGCACCTGCTCCAAGTCCGGATGTAAGATTTGATCCGACCTGGATGGCTACATCGGCCGAGTTATTTTTCAGTGCCTGTGCGTCAGTATTAAGTGCGATATATTCAACGCTGTCCAATCCTTTTCGGATCATATTGTTGATGGCGTTTCCGCCTCCGCCACCGACTCCGATGACTTTAATTTTCGCATTATCCTGACCTTTCTCGTCGAAGCTAAAGCGTGTGTTATTATATTCCATGGTTACTCCTTATTTATGATTGCTAATGTGTGTTGTCTGTAGATTGCTAGTTGTTAATTCTCACTGTTATGTAATCCTTCGATCAGAGTTCTCTAAACCAGCTCTTCATGCGCTGTGTGATACTGTTCATCACTTTCTCCACACCTGAACCTTTTGTGGATGACGGCACAATAGCCTGGTTCTCCGGACCTCCGGATTTTATAGCGTGAAGCACAAGGCCTACGCTGGTTGCGTACATCGGGCTGTTCACCTCCTCAATCAGGCCTCCTGTGAGTCCCAATGGTTTCCCGATTTTTGCATCGATCCCCAGAACCTCGTTGGCCAGGGGGCAGATGTTCTTGATCAGAGCTCCGCCGCCGCTCAGTACAATACCGGCGCTCAGTGAATCAGCATATCCGCTGCGTTTCACCTCTATGGCGATGATCTCTAAAATTTCTTCCATTCGGGCCTGAATGATCTTAGCCAGAATGCTTTTTGTAATCTCTTTGGGTGGCCGTCCCGCAATGCCGGGAATGGTGATCGACTCATCTTCCTCGATCATATCCACAAAACACTCTCCGTGCTGATGCTTCAGTTTTTCAGCCTGATCATCGAGAACGCTCAAACCAACCCGGATGTCGTCGGTCACTTTCTTACCTGCAATGGCGATAACCGCAGTGTGTCGGATGGTGTTATCCTGAAATACAGCTAAATCGGTTGTTCCGCCGCCGATATCAACCAAAACTACTCCGGCCTCTTTCTCTTCATCGTCAAGAACTGCGTACGAGCTTGCCAGCGGTTCAAGGATAATATCAGCCACCTGAAAACCGGCACGCTCAACACATCGGTATAGGTTTTTTGCTGCGGAAACCAATCCTGTGATTATGTGGACTTCGGCCTCCATGCGGATACCACTCATACCAACCGGATCGCTGATTCCGTCCTGTCCGTCAACCACAAACTCCTGGGGAATGACGTGCAGAATTTGCTGATCAGGCGGAAGCATGATGCGCTGGCAGTCTTCAAGCAGACGCTCCACATCCTGTACCGTAATCTCTTTATCCTTATTGTTGATGGTAATCACACCCTTGCTTCGAATACTTCGGATGTGATCGCCTGCAATACCCACATTCACGGAATTGACCTCAATACCGGATGCGAGCTGAGCCTGCTCTACAGCGGTTTTAATGGCCTGAACCGTTTTGTCGATGTTGACTACCACACCTCGGTTCAAACCTTCACTCGGGGCTTTACCAACACCCAGAATGTGAATTCTGTCCTGTTCGTCAATGGAGGCCACTACAGCACAAACTTTCGTGGTGCCAATGTCGAGGCCTACTACAATTCGTTCATTTTCGTTTTCTATTTCCATAAGTCTACCTGCTTGTCTTGTTGATTGCTAAATCAGTGTTATTGAGTTCTTATTCTTTGGTGACCACCTGGTTTCTAAACCGGAGATCGATCTGGCGGAATGCTTCGATTCCCTTCGTCGAAACCACTTCGCCATAAAATGCCTGCCAGTGTTTAAGCCGTGTTTCAAAATCTGAATGGCCAAATAGCAGTTTCACTCCGTTTTCTGCAGTGAGGGCTACTACACCTTCACGTTCGTTCCACGCCACTTCGCTAATGGTTATCCATCCAAAGCGATTCTCTTGTGCCGCAGTTAAAAAATCTTCTACCTGCCGGAATGCGTCACTCTTTAGTGTATCGCTGAGCGGTTCCGCAGGGAATCCGTAAACAAGGGGTACATCTTCAGTCTTTTCGGGTATAATAGGTAGCTTAATACCGCCTTTTGCCACATAAACGCGTCTGCTGCCATCCATCAAGAGTGCCAGAGGTTTCCGTTCGGTAACATTGAACTGGAGCTTACCGCGATAACCCATGGTTACATTTACATCTTCCACATAGGGCAGCGAATGGATCGATTGCATGAGTGAACCAAAATCTACGCTGTCGGCCAGCATCCCCACTGGAGTAGCTTCAGCAATTGCAGCCTGCAGTTCCTCCGAAGAGGTGAATTTGTAACCGGCAAAGTCCACATCGGTAATCCGGGTATTTTGCTCAAAGTAATACCCACCCAGCACAGCCAATCCAACAATAAAGAAGATACCTGCAATGAGTGTTACCGGCCGCTTTGACCCGCTACTTTTCTTTTTGCTATGTGATTTCTTTTTGCTCAAAAAGTGATCTATTTCTGTTTAATGATTTCAGTAAACTGTTCGCCAAATTTGTAAATATCACCGGCACCCATAGTAATCACGATGTCACCGTCTTCAATAATACCGGTCAGTCGTGAGGGCAGGTCCCGTTTGTCTCGCACGTAGTGTACATCCCGGTGGCCATACGTTTTTGCTGAATCAGCAATCAGCTTTCCGGTTACACCTTCAATCGGTTTTTCTCTGGAAGGGTAGATATCTGTTACAACCAGTACTTCCGCATCAAAGAATGAGAGCCCAAACTCCTGGTACATCTCTTGAGTACGGGAATAAAGATGTGGCTGAAACACGGCAACAATTCGCCTGTCTTCCCAACCTCGCCGTGCTGCTTTTATAGTCGCCTGTACTTCGGTAGGATGGTGCGCATAGTCATCAATTACCAGAATATTTTTCTCATCCATCTTAGGCTGGAACCGGCGGAAAACACCTTTAAACCGCTCCAATCCTTTTTTGATGTCTTCAAACTCCATACCAAGTTCGAGGCCAATGGCTACTGCAGCCAATGCATTTTTGATGTTGTGATCGCCGGGAGCCATCAAGGCAATATCTCCGATCGGCTCTTCCTGATAGAGTACTGTGAATGTGCTTCTGAAACCTTTTTGCCCCACATTTACGGCGCGTACTTCAGCCTGAGGCGTAAATCCATAGGTAATGGTTCTGCGTTCAATATCCGGGAGTATACTTCTCACGTTCGGATCATCCAGGCAGACGATAACAGCCCCATAAAATGGAACTTTGTTTGCAAATTCAATGAAGGCCTCTTTCACATCTTCAAGATCTTCGTAGATATCCAGATGTTCCGCTTCAATATTTGTGATCACAGCCAATGAAGGGGAGAGGCGCAGGAATGTACGGTCGAACTCATCCGCTTCAACAATAACAATATCTCCTTTTCCTACTACGGCATTGGTTTTGTCAAAACTGTGAACGCGTCCGCCCACAATGATTGTGGGATCAAAATTACCGTCCTGTACCACATGTCCGGCCAGGGTAGTGGTAGTGGTTTTTCCGTGCGTACCCGCAATGCCGATACCGTACTTCATTCTCATCAGTTCGGCCAGCATTTCAGAACGTTTTATGACGGGAATTTGGGCTGCTAAAGCGGCTTTTGTCTCTTCATTTTCATCAGCTTTAACGGCACTGGTGTAAACCACTACATCTGCGCCTTCTATATTGGAAGCACTGTGCCCTTTAAAAATTTTGGCACCCAGCTCTTCCAGTCGCTCTGTAGTATCACTTAAATTGCTATCAGAACCGGTAACACCGTAGCCTCTGAGAAGTAAAATTTCAGCAATTCCGCTCATACCGATCCCTCCAATACCCACCATGTGGATCTGTTTGGTACGGCCAAAAACGGGTTGTGTTTGAATCTTGTTACTCATTCGTCTGTTTCTGTACAAGTGAATAAATTTCTTTTGCAATGGTGTCGGCAGCATCGGGCTTTGCCAGAGATTTCATCGCCTTTCCCATGCTCTGTAACCGCTCATCGTTGTTGATCAAATTTGTAATGGTATCCGAAAACTTTTCATCCAGTTCCGATTCGGCCAGAAGTTCTGCGGCTCCGGCATCAACCATTGAATGTGCATTTTTCGCCTGGTGGTCTCCCGCTACGTTTGGCGAGGGGACAAAGATCGCAGGCTGGCCAAGCTGCATTAATTCGCTGCATGTACTCGCTCCGGCCCTGGTTACAACCAAATCTGCAGCACCGTATGCAGCCGGCATTTCATCAATAAACTGAGTCAACCTCAAATTTGGATAGGAGTCGGTATCGATCTGCTCTTTAAGCTCTTGGAAATATCTTTTTCCACACTGCCAGATTATTTGAAGACCGGCTTTGTTGTGTAGTTGGTCCAGCTCTTTTTGCATGATATTGTTTAGGGCAAGAGCTCCACCGCTTCCGCCTAAAATCAACAGGACAGGTGACTCTGAATTAAAATCAAACACTTTACGTGCCGCTAAAGAATCACTCTGTTTGAGTTCGCCTCTTACGGGATTTCCACTCAGGGTAATCTTCTCTTCAGGCAGATAATTCTTGGCAGCTTCAAATGCTGTAAAAATCGATACGGCGTGTCTGGCCAAAATTCTGTTTGTAACGCCGGGATAACTGTTCTGCTCCTGGATGACAATGGGGACATTCAATTTTGCAGCAACCCAGCCAATCGGGCCGGCGGCAAATCCGCCACAGGCAACCATAACATCCGGCTTAAAACTTCTGATGATTGAATAACTTTGAACAATGCTGGTCAGCAGTTTAAAAGGGAAGAGCAGATTTTGTGGTGTCAATCGCCGGTGAAACCCGCTAATCCAAACGCTTTTAATATCATATCCCGACTTTGGAACGGCCTCCCACTCCATACGATCACGTGTACCCACAAACAGAATCTCAGTATGTGGATCCATAGCACGTATAGCATCCGCAATGGCAATTGCCGGATAAACGTGTCCACCCGTACCGCCGGCTGCCAGCAAAACCCGAATGGGTTCTGCCGCAGCTGTGCGGGTGTCTGTGGATGATATGTTCTTTGAAGCAGTTGTCATTAACCGTTATAAAATCTGTTTTGAACCTGTCTGTTGTGTTTCGAAATATTGAGGATGATACCAACCATTACACCGGCAAACAGCATACTGGTACCGCCATAGCTTATAAATGGCATTGGCAGGCCGGTTACCGGAAATAGTCCGGTAGCAACGGCGGCATTTACAAAACCGTAAAGGGTAATCATCAATGTGGCTCCCAGTGCCAGTAGTGTGCCGAGTACATCAGGAGAGTGACGCGCAATAACGCCGATTCCCCGGTAGAGAATCACGATAAAAATGAACATTACAGCCGAAGAACCGATGATTCCATACTCTTCTGCGATGATTGCAAAAATAAAGTCGTTGTAAGGTGCAGGCAGAAAATCACGCTGTGAGCTTTTACCAATGCCTACACCAAGTATTCCGCCCCGGGCAATGGCAATATGCGCTTGCTGCGCCTGATAGCCACTGTTCGATTCCAGCCTTTCACTGTTTATATCTTTAACTTGTGTAATATAGTTTGTTACACGGCTGGTTCTTTCAGCAGAACTTAAAACCAATGCTGATCCTCCTACTAAACCGATCAGTATTAAACCTAAAATCTGAACGGCGCTGATTCTGCCCACAAACATCATACAGACCGAAATTCCCATTAATAGGGCAGCACTGCTGAAATCTTCCAATGCGATTAAAAAGCAGGTGATGGTTACCCAGATCAATATCGGGATGAAAGCACGTTTAAAGTCTTTAATGTAATCCTGCTTTTCGTGTAATAGAACGGCTACATGAAGGATCAGTGCCATTGCAGCAAAAGAGGAGGGTTGAAATGAAAATCCGGCTACCGAAAGTGAACGCCTGGCGCCAAATACCAGGTCACCGTAGATCATAACGGCGATGAGCAGTATCCAGCTCAGAACTACCACTAACCGGCTGAAGCGGGCTATCACTCTGTAGTTTAATTTCGAAAACATAATCATGGCTATGAACGCAATTCCAAGCTTCATAACATGACCGCTTACCAGAGAGCCGGCGGTGGTGTTATGAGTCTGTGCGAAATAAGCAATGGAAGAGTAGACCGCGATTGCACCCACCATCATCAGCATAAATACGCAGACCAGAATAATTCTGTCACTTCCCTGTACAGGAGTGTCGAGCTCTTCGCGTGTTGTGCCGAAGATCGATCCTACTTTGCTATTTGGTGTTGTGTAATACAATTCTTTACTTGGGTCTGTTTTTAGAGTTCTAAAACGGATTGTTTAAATACTTTGCCTCGGTGCTCGTAATTTTCAAACATATCGAACGACGAGCAGGCCGGGCTCAAAAGAATAATTTCTCCTCGTTTTGCTACATTAGAGGCTTTTTTTACGGCTTCTTTCATCGATTCTGCCTCAATTAAATTAGGCACGGAATCTTTCAGCTGATTTCTAATCGCTTCTTTAGCTTCACCTATCGCTACTACTGTATGCACTTTTTCGCGAATCTGGCTTTCCAGTTCGCGATAATCATTTCCTTTATCACGTCCTCCGAGAATGAGTGTAACCGGCACATTGAAACTGTCGAGGGCGAACCATACCGCATTGATATTGGTCGCCTTGCTGTCGTTGATATATTTTACGCCGTTAAAAGTGCGAACATACTCAAGTCGATGCTCCACTCCTTCGAAGCTTTGCAGGCTCTCACGGATGTATTCATTTTTTATTTCGGAGGCTCTTGCAGCCAGGGCAGTAGCCATTCCGTTACTCAAGTTGTGCCTGCCGGGCAGTGCGATATCGTCAATATTCATGAGGATCTCCTCTTTGTTATCGAGTCTTATAATCAGTTGTCCATTTCGGACAAAAGCGCCGTTTGGTACTTCAGATTCTGTAGAAAAAGCCATCATTTCAGGAGTGTTCTCCCTTTCGGATAGCTTTTTTGCAAAACCGGAAATCTTAGCATCATCGGCGTTGTAAATAAAAGAGTCGGCTGCGATTTGATTCTCAGCAATTCTGAACTTCGATGCTGCGTACTTTTCGAAGTTGTTATTGTATCGGTCTAAGTGATCCGGTGTGATATTCAAAATAACGGCTACGGAAGGGCGGAAACCGTCGATGTGATCCAGCTGAAAACTGCTTACTTCCAGCAGCAGATCTTTATCTTCACTTGTCTGTTCCACCAGCTCTGAAAATGCATAACCGATATTTCCGGCAACGATGCACTCTTTCTGAGCGGTTTTCCATGTGTGGTGCATCCAGTTTACAACCGTAGTTTTTCCATTACTTCCGGTTACAGCTACGATGGGAGAACGATTGAACCAGGAAGCCAGCTCGATCTCCGAATAAACCGACTTATTATCACTCAGATACTTTTCGGCAATGTGAGAAGAGGTAGGCACACCGGGACTCATTACAAGAAAATCTCCCTGCATGGCTCTTTCTGAATGAGTGTTCTCTTCAAACTCAATAGACTCTCTGCGAAGAGTATCGGCAAATTGATCGCTGACACTTCCCGCATCCGACAGGAACGGGATGGCTCCTTTTCTTTTCAGAAGCAGGGCAGCAGGAACTCCGCTGCGAGCAGCTCCGGCAATGGTGATATGTTTGTTTTTAACGTCTATCATCGGAGCTTAAGAGTTAAAAGGCTCAAAATTCCCAACAAAATGGCGATGATCCAGAATCGGACTACAATCTTTGACTCGGCCCAGCCTTTCTTTTCATAATGGTGGTGTATCGGTGTCATCAAAAAGACTCTGCGACCTTCACCATATTTTCTCTTCGTGTATTTGAAATAGCTTGTCTGAATGATTACGGACAGCGTTTCAACTACAAAAATTCCGCAAATAATAGGCAGCAGGAGCTCTTTGTGGATCATCAATGCCAGAGCTCCCAATGCTCCGCCAATGGCCAGAGAGCCGGTATCACCCATAAAAACTGAAGCAGGATGTGAATTGTACCAGAGGAACCCAAGGCAGCCACCAACCAGTGAGGCTGCAAATATCGTTAGCTCACCTGAACCGGGCAGATAGATAATGTCGAGAAAATTTGAAAAGTCAACCCGACCGGATACGTATGCGAAAATTCCTAAAATGACTCCTGCTATGGCTGATGTTCCAGAGAGCAGTCCGTCCAACCCGTCGGTGAGGTTAGCGGCATTACTCACCGCCGTGATGATAAAAATTACCAGCGGGATGTAGATCAACCATCCGTACTCTTCACCGAAAAATGCGTAGTCGATGTTTACATCTTTCAGGAATGGGACAGTAGAGAGTGTATTGAAATCACTAAAAGCCGGCCAGAAATATAGCGCAGCACCCAATACAAGCCCGACAAAAACCTGTCCGCCAACTTTAAACCATCCGTGCAGACCGGATTTATCTTTTTTAACAACTTTGATGTAGTCATCAATAAATCCAACAATACCCAGAACAAACATTACAAAAATGATCATCCATGTATAGATACTGTTCATATTCATCCAGAGCAGTGCAGGAATCAGTGTAGCCAGAATGATAATGACTCCTCCCATAGTAGGAGTGTTGGCTTTGCTCAGATGTGAATCCAGACCGATATCGTCCCGGATCACCTCTTTGAGCTGTAATTTCTGAAGCCAGTGGATGATCTTTTTACCGATAATCAAACTGATGATCAGAGAAGTTACCGCAGCCAGGGCTGTCCGGGTTGTAATAAAGTCAAACGCACCGAATCCGGGCGGTGAGTAGTTTTGGTTGAGCCAGTCGAGAAGTGCGTATAACATCAGTTCGCCTCCCCGTTTTTAGTGCGGTTATTTAACTGGGTCAAAGCTTCACGAGCCTCTTCGCGATCGTCAAAATGATTGCGAATACCATTGATCTCCTGGTAGGTTTCATGACCTTTACCGGCAATCAGAATAATTGTGTTTCTATCACCGGATGAAATAGCGGTGTGGATAGCCTCTTTTCTTGATACAACGGACTTGTAATCAAAAGAGGAGCTAAAACCGGTTTTAATATCTTCGATAATCTTCGCCGGATCTTCCGTTCGGGGGTTATCAGACGTTACAATAACTTCATCACCAAACTTTTCAGCTATTTTCGCCATTTCAGGTCTTTTAGACCTGTCACGATCACCGCCACATCCAAAGAGAATCAGTAACTTTTGATTCTCTTGTTTCAGCTCTGATAGGGTAGAAGCAACATTTTCAAGTGCATCCGGGGTGTGTGCATAATCAACAAACACGAGTGGATAATTTCGAGTACCGGACTGGAGGGTTACCTTTTCCAATCTGCCTTCCGCACCTTTGCAGGCCGGTATAGAGTCAGCAATAAGTTTCCCGTCGTATCCTAGGCTTGTTCCAATCAGGAGAGATTCAACTACGTTGTATGCGTTGAATTTGCCGGCAAGCGGGGTGAAAAACTTTACACCTTCCACATCAATAACCGTCTGATCGGGCATCGTTTTAAGAATTTCGGCGTTGATTTGCGCTTTACCCTCAAAAGAAAAATTGATCACTTTTGCTTTAGTATCCTTCACCATGTAGTCTGCATATTCATCATCTGCGTTTACAATGGCCCAGCTGGTTGATGGCAGAGAGTCGAATAAAATTTTCTTGGCATCAGCATAGTTACTCATCGAAGAGTGGTAGTCGAGATGGTCGAGACTTAAATTCGTAAAAGCAGCTACTTCAAATGGGATACCGGCTACTCGTTTTTGATGCAGTGCATGCGATGAGACTTCCATAACGAGGTAACTGCAGCCTTCATCTACGGCTAATTTCATATCCGATGCGAGTTCTACTGGATCGGCGGTTGTAAGCCGGCTCTCTAATACTCTGTCATTTATTCTTTTCGATATGGTACCGAGAAGGGCAGCACTTTCACCTAATTCTGTCAAAATTTGCCAAACCAGAGTGGCAACGGTTGTTTTTCCGTTCGTTCCTGTAATGGCAATGTTGGTTAGTTTCTTTGCAGGATTGCCGGCCATACGTTGTGCAAGCGGGGAGAGAAGCTCACGGGTATCCTCTACCTTTAGTACTGCTTCCTCTATAGAAGGGGAGATATCCTCTTCAACTATAATCACTGCTGCACCATTTTCTGCAGCTTGAACCACAAATTTATGTCCGTCGGTTTGTGTTCCGCGAACTGCGATAAAAATATCATTCTGCTCAACCTTTCTGGAATCTAGACACAGCTTACCCAGTTGCTCAGGCTTTCCGCCTTGAACAGTAATGGGTTTGCTAAATGCTATGAGTTCGCTGTAGGTCATATAATTAATTTGTTGCCACCACGGTTGCCTGTTGCATTGACCTGGCTCTTCCCCGCACGGTCACAGTTCTGCCTTTTCTCATCAGATCTCCGGCTCGGGGAAATTGAGTGTAAATGGTACCTGAGCCGATCGTTTCAATTTCAAGACCCCGGGATAATAAAAGGGTAGTAGCCTGTCTCATATTCATATTTCTGAGATCAGGAATCTCTGCAAATCCATCAGGAATTGAGTCGGTCTCCATACTTCCCAACTTCACTTTGATGGAACTGTTTCCATTAATTTTTTCGCCCGGAACCGGATATTGTTCAATTACATAATCGCCTGAACCTGAGTAGTTTGCAGCCAGATTTTTGCTCCTGAGCAGCAGCCGTGCATCTTCGCGTTGCAGCCCTTCAATTCTAGGCACAACTCTGTTTTCTGCAATTTCAAAATTTTCATTTAGTAAGCTGCGGTGGATATCATCATCCAGACCGGCAATCCGAGTGGCAATCTCTTTAAAAATTGATCCGGCAGTAAATCCACCGTAAATACTGGTTCGGGGTTCATCGAGCAGTACAAACATTACATATTTTGGAT
>LKNA01000251.1 GCA_001564065.1 Chitinophagaceae bacterium T5-Br10_B2g13 | reverse complement strand
GATCTATGGATCAGCAAACATTCAATTTTAAAGAGATCCAAACAGCCTGGTATAAAACCGGAAACGGCAAACCTCTGTTAATTCTGCATGGATGGGGCAGCAGTTCAGCGTTGATGAGTCCACTGGCTGAAAAACTCAGCGACATCCGGACCTGCTACCTGGTAGACTTTCCTGGATTTGGAAACTCACCTGAACCACCCGAAGCCTGGAACGTGGGCAAATACACTGATCTTACCGAGGCTTTTATCAAAAATGTAATCAAAGAAGAGTCTGTGGATATTTTAGTTCACTCTTATGGAAACAGGGTTCTTTTAAAACTTTTGCACCGAGATATACGAGATAAAATTGGCAAGATAATTATTACCGGGGGTGCAGGTCTGAAGCCAAAGCGATCAGCCAAATACTACGTTAGAAAGTACACCGCAAAAGTACTTAAGGCCCCTTTTTTAATTCTGCCCGGTAAAATGCGGGAAAAAGGATTGGAAAAACTTAGGTCAACAACGCTCTGGAAATCTCTCGGATCATCCGATTACAAACAGCTCTCGGGTGTAATGAGAGAAACGTTTGTGAAATCCGTAACAGAATACCAGGAGGAACTGCTAACGCAAATTGAACATGAAGCTCTCTTAATCTGGGGTAAGACTGATACAGCAACTCCATTAGATCAGGCTCTCAAATTGGAAAAAGGCTTAAAAAATGGAGTTCTGGTACAGATAGAGGATGCAGGACATTACGCCTTTATTGATCAGCCAAAACAGTTTATTTCGATCTGCCGGGCGTATCTTGAGCCAAAAAGTCGCTAATCAACTTAGAGCGCTAATTTATAAGATGTGCAGGGACCTTCTTCTTTGCCGTTTTTTTCGCACTCCTCACGAGTTTCAAAACCTTTCTTTGAGAATTCAACAATGTCTCCATTTTTTTTGACTTGTCTCCATCTCCATTCGCCTTTTAAATCTTCGTAAATTTCACACTTTGGCATATATGTCGAGTTTAATTTGTATTTACTTCAAAACGATTAAATGCATTCAATATTACAAAATGCACCTCTATATAATACCGTAAGTGATTAGCAGTCACAAATTAATCTCACTAGTTTCCCTATTCGGAAAGCGACTCAGCTATTTACAGCATTTGTTTTTATTCGAGTTTTTGCAAACGTACATTTCATCAACCATAAATTTTCAAACATTTTATCATGGAACCGGAATCAACACGAAAACTGGCTGTTCTTATCGATGCTGATAACGCGCAACCTTCAGTAATTGAAAACCTCCTGGCTGAAATTGCCAAATATGGCGTTGCCAATGTGAAACGTATTTATGGAGACTGGACTTCTCCTCAGCTTAAAGGTTGGAAAGAAGTACTGCTTAACTTCTCCATTCAGCCAATACAGCAGTTCGGGTATACCAAGGGGAAAAATGCTACAGACAGTGCCCTGATAATCGACGCCATGGACTTACTTTACAGTGAAGAATTTGATGGTTTTTGCCTTATTTCAAGCGACAGTGATTTCACAAAACTGGCCGCCAGAATCCGGGAGTCCGGTCTGTCCGTCTACGGTTTTGGTGAGAAAAAAACCCCTGATCCATTTGTTGCAGCATGTGATAAATTCATCTATACCGAAGTTCTGCGCGATGACGAAGAGGAGACCGAATCGAGCAAAAAAATGACCACCCTCGAATTAAAACAGGATACGAAACTTGTCAGCTTGGTCCGCAATGCGATTAAAGCCTCCTCGGATGACAGCGGATGGGCACACCTTGCTCCGGTAGGAAGTCATATCGCAAAACAGTCGCCCGAGTTTGACCCTCGTAACTACGGCTATTCAAAACTTGGAGAGCTCATTAAAGCAATGAAACTTTTTGAAGTGGAAGAACGGTCCGTGGGGCAAGGTCAGTCTAAAGCCATTTTCGTGAAGGATAAGAGACGTTAATTTTTCCGGGATCAGATTTTACATCAGGACGATTCATAATCTTTCATTCACAACTAACCCTACCGGTTTCAACGGTTAACAAACGGATATTTATTTTACTCCGAGAAGTACACTTATATTTCTTTTTACACTTTTATTACTTCCTCATTCTTACTTTGAATTGAACTGTATAATAAAAGAGCTCACAAAACATGCTCAAACAATTTCTACTTCTGTTAACATCTGTACTTCTGTTTAATGCGTGCACCGCAGAACAATATGACGTAATTATTACAAATGGAATCGTTTATGATGGTTCCGGAGAGTCTCCAATTGACGCAGACATTGGAATACGTGGAGATAAAATTGTAAAAATTGGTACGATTCAGAATAGATCCGGAGCAACCCAGGTGATTAACGCCGGAGGAAAGGCAGTATCACCCGGCTTTATTAACATGCTGAGCTGGGGCGCCGGCTCTTTGATGAACGACGGCAGATCCATGAGTGGAATTAAGCAAGGTGTTACACTCGAACTATTTGGTGAAGGCAGCTCTCTGGGACCACTGAGTGAGGAGATGCAGCGCAGTCGCTGGGGAGATAATCCTAAAAAATATCGCTGGAGATCCCTTGGTGAGGCACTCACCTATATGGAAAGAGGCGGAATCTCCACAAACGTAGGTTCTTTTGTTGGGGCTACTACACTGCGCATCCACCAGGTTGGCCGTTCAGATCGAGAACCCACTGAGGGTGAACTGGACAACATGCACCTGCTTACCGACGAAGCAATGAGAGAGGGTGCTATGGGGCTCGGTACTTCACTGATATATGCCCCCGCTTTTTACGCTAAAACGGATGAATTGATTGAGCTGTCTAAAGTTGTAGGAGATTATGACGGTATGTACATATCTCACATTCGCAGTGAAGGGAACCGGTTTGTAGAGTCTGTTGAGGAATTACTTACAATTGGGCGTGAAGCTGAAGTACATGCAGAGATCCATCATTTGAAAGCAGCCGGACAGCAGAACTGGCACAAATTAGACGATGTAATTGATCTTGTTGAAAAAGCCCGTGCTGAAGGACAACCCGTAACAGCTAACATGTATACGTACGATGCAGCAGCAACCAGTCTCGCTGCTATTTTCCCGCCCTGGACACAAGACGGAGGGCACTCAGCCTGGATAGAACGATTAAACGATCCGGAAACACGAGAAGAGATTATTGAAGAGATTAAATCTCAAACTGATGAATGGGAAAACTTCTACCAAATGGCCGGCGGCGGTGAAGGAATTATTTTAGTGGGCTTTCGAAGTGATGATCTGCAAAAATATGTTGGCATGACGCTAAGCGAAGTTGCTGAAGAGCGAGGAGACTCAGACGAAGTTCGCACAGCCGTAGATTTAACCATCGAAGATAATAACCGGATCGGCGCCATCTACTATTTAATGAGTGAAGAGAATGTAAAGCGCCAAATTCAGCTGCCGTGGATGAGTTTTGGGTCAGACGGCGGTACTTTTGCTGCAGAGGGTGATGTTCTGAACAGACGAATGCATCCCAGGGCATGGGGAAATTTTGCCCGGCTCCTTGGAAAATATGTGCGCGATGAAAACCTGATCCCCCTGGAAGAAGCGATCCATAAACTTACAGGGTTTCCCGCAACCAACCTTAAACTCCATAATCGCGGATTTTTGAAAGAGGGATATTACGCTGACATAGTGATATTCGATCCGGAGCTTATTGAAGACCACGCCACATTCGAAAATCCCCATCAATATGCCACCGGGGTTGAACATGTATTTGTAAACGGTATCCGGGTATTAGATGATGGGGAGCACACTGGAAATATGCCCGGTAGATTTGTAAAAGGTCCCGGCTACCACCAATCTCAATAACCTCAACTGATTTCGTACATAAATATCTTTTTTGTCATTTGAGTCTCAGCTGATTAGTTTATTTTGTAATCATTAACCGGCTTACGTACAGATCAGGTACATATGTATGAAAAGACTCTGGACTAGATATAAGCAGAGAGTAAGGCAAAATTGCCTTGGAGAGTATACGCGAACAGATGGTTTGCTCTATTGGAAGAGCAAACTTTTTGCGACCATTATTATCTACCTCTTACCGCTTGGGCTTCTGTTACTGATTCCATCAGCCCTAATCGTTTACTTACTGAATCTACATGCCCTTGCCGTTGCATATATTGTTTTTGGTCTGGCCATCTCATTCATTTCACTGCATTCAGGTTTAAAAATATCCTTTCGTAAATATTTATTTCTCGGGCTGATCTATACTGTTGCCACAACGTTAATCTTTTTCATGGGGGCGCATGGAGCCGGCCTAACCTATCTTTTTGGAGCCACTGTATTTGCCCTGTTGATCCTGCCAACTAAAGCAGGAGTTATGACTATCTACCTCAACATACTCATCTGTATTTTTCACGGATTTCTTATTCACTATCAGATCGTGGACTATCCGCTGCGAGACAGCTTCCAGGTTGCTTCCTGGTTCTCAATTTCTGCCAATTCCATTCTCTTAAGTATTGTAGCCGTCATTTTTATGCCGATGTTGTTTAGCGGTCTTCAGAATACTATCGACTCACAAAATTCATTACGAAAAAAATTAACGAACCACAGGGATGAGCTAGAAAATTCACTCATAGAGAAGGAGACGCTCCTTGCTGAAATTCACCACAGGGTTAAAAATAACCTTGCCGTAATTTCGGGAATGCTTCAAATACAAGCTTTTAAGGAGGATAACGAGGAGTTACAGAAGAAACTCGTAGATAGTACTCTGCGTATTAAGTCGATGGCTAACATCCATGAGCAGCTTTACCGGTCCCACAGTTTCTCAAATATGGCGTTTGATGAGGGTTTGGAGAGTTTGGTTGAAACTATTCTTGCAACCATTGATAATGGAACAGATATCAAACCTGAATTTGCCCTGGACCCTATTAAGCTGAATATTAATCAGGCGGTGCCCTGCTGCCTCATCGTTAATGAAGTTGTCACAAACTGTGTAAAACACGCTTTTGAAGACCAACAGACCGGCAATATTTTCATAAAGCTGAAAAAATCAAATAACACTCTCTCCATTTCTATTTCAGATAACGGCAAAGGTTTACCTCCAATTGGAGATCGAAAAGACCGGGAATCGTTAGGCTTCGAATTGATTGATACGCTTTGCCAGCAATTAAAGTGTGTGTTGCACAACTCAGATTGGTGAGTTTTTGTTGAATGAATATATTGTTACAACTTGTCATTCAACACAAATAATAACAATAATATAT
>LKNA01000250.1 GCA_001564065.1 Chitinophagaceae bacterium T5-Br10_B2g13 | reverse complement strand
TCATTAAGGGATTTGAAGGCGTTTCGATCCAGATCAGTTTGGTTTCGGGCTTGATGTGTGCTTCAATATTTTCAAGCGTGGTCATGTTGATGAAATCAGATTTCAAACCCCAACGGTTCATAATCTGCTTTACCATTTTACGGTTTCCGGCATAAACATCTTCCGGGATGATGATATGATCGCCGGGATCAAGCGATTGTAAAACTGCACTTGCCGCCGCAATTCCCGATGAAAAGGCCGCTGCGGCTTTACCACCCTCCAGTTCTGCAATCAGGTGCTCAAACTGAAGTCTGTTTGGATTGCCCAAACGGGTATAGTGGAGGTCGTCATCTTTTCGTCCATCTGCATCAATTTCGTAAATAGTACTGGGCGAAATGGGTGGGATTATGGCTTTAGACGGATTACCAATTTCAAGACCTGCATGGATCGCTTTTGTTTCAAATCGCATAATATAGAATGATTTTGATGGTAAAGTTAAGATTTACGCTTCAGCGGCAACAAGTACTTTTGGATTTACGATTACTTCTGAGTTTATGGATCTCGTAATCAAGCAAATTGTGTCAGCTTTTTCTAACAACCTAAGGCCTTTTTTGATATGTTTTTCATCCAATACTGTTAAAACCGGGTTTAGGATAACTTTACTCATCACAAATTTTCCGTCTTGTCTGCTCATAATACCCTCACTTTCAACTTTGAGGCTCTCAAAATCAAATTTCGAATATTCCGCTATGGCTGTAAAAGAGGTCATAAAGCAACTGCTGACGGAAGCAGTAAACAAATGTTCAGGAGACCATATTCCTTCCAAGCCACCCGGAAATTCAGGCGGAGTGGCTACGCGGATTTTTTGATCAAGACCATCAGATTTTATGGTTCCGGTTTTACCCTCATCCCAGTTTATTGTCACTTGATAGGTATGAAATTCTTCACTACTCATATTCAGATAGTTTTTGTTTAATAATAGATTCGAGCTGGTTGGCCTGAACAACCCCTGCCTGCTGCCAGAGTATCTTTCCTTTCTTGAATAAAATCAAAGTGGGAATTCCGCGAACCTGGTACTTGATGGCCGCCGCCGGATTTCTTTCGGTATCAATTTTTAAAATGTTGATGGAATCACCCAATCGTCCTTTTACCTCTTTTAAAATCGGAGGCATCATTTTACAGGGACCGCACCAGTCGGCATAAAAATCAACAAGAACGGGGGTATCTCCTTTAATAATTTCAGAAAAGCTTTTTTGTTTGATTTCAGTACTCATAATTGTTTGGTGTTTATTTCTTCGTATTCAATGTTGTCAATATCTTCTTCGTTGTAATTTCCTGTCGGTACTCCGCACTGTCCCGCTATGCATCCTGTATTGGTGACAGCCTGAAACAGAAAAAACAGTGATAAAACTCCGGATACAGAAGCACTGTACACAAACCAGTTGTATCCTAAAATGGCTGCTAAAGTGAGTGCTACCCAGCGCATGGGGTGCCAATTGGAAAATAACTGCTCTTTAAATTCTGTAAACATATACCGTTACTTTTAAAATATTTGTCTTAGATCCGGCAACTTTTCGGCCTCGAAATCAATATGTATGTAAGGTATGCAGTTACTGAACTAAACTCAGTTACAAATGTTACAAAAGGATAACTTTATTCCTTTCAAGCTGTACGAGGTTTTCTTTTTCCATCTGTTTCAGTAACCTTGAAACAACCACTCTTGCCGTACCCAGTTCATTTGCAAGCTCCTCGTGCGTAATTGTAATAGATTTGCTTCCCGTCATTTCAGATTTTTTAGTTAGATATTGAAGCAGTCTTTCATCCATTTTTTTAAACGCAACTGCATTTACAACTTCGAGCAACTCCTGGAACCGCTGATGATAAACCCTGAAGATGTAATCTACCCACTGCGGATGTTTTTTTGTGAGTATTGAAAGTTTGTGAACGGGAATGAATAAAATTTCACAATCTTCGTGGGCAACCGCTTTTATTTTGCTGTTCTCATTATACAATCCGCCCAAAAAAGACATGATGCACGTTTCACCCTCTTTAAGATAGTAGAGAAGCATTTCCCTGAAATCGTCGTCAGACTGATACACTTTTACGCTTCCCTTAAGTATGATGGGAATACTTTGAATAGAGCGATTTTCATGAATCAGAATTTCTCCCTCTTTATAACTCTTTATAGTTCCATACTTTTGTAGATCAGCTGTTATTTCTGCCGAATTACCGAATTCTGCAATTTTTTTGAATTGGTTCATATACGCTTTTTGTATTCCTGATTACCTGAAGTCTATGAAATAATTCTGTAAACCGTGTGAAGATTGTTGAAGATAGATTTAAAGATCCGGTTTGATATTGTGCATTACAAAATTTAGGTTTATGAAACATAACTTATTAATAAATAATGATATAAAACATAATGATGATTCATCAAAAGACATGGTTTTTACTACTGGGATTTTTATACTTAGCACTAATAGTAACCTCATGCAGTGATGATCCTGCCAGCACAGATCCCGATGAGGGAGGGCTGGAGAATGCTTCAAATCCTATTGCAGTTGTACTTGAAGCCCAGGGAGGAGAAACTATAGGTGCGAATATGGCAGCAGGCGGTAAACATATTACTATTTGTTATGCAGATGGTGAATGTGACAACAGAAGCGCCGGCGGATCTCAAATATCCGGTTCAGCAGATTCAATTCAACTCCTGACTTCCAATGAAAATAAAACGGTTGTCGGAATTTCAGCTAACATAGACATAACCGGTGATGAGGGCGGAGCCGGAATGATTGTTGTAACTGAAATTGATGAGGAGCAATCAGATGGATCACTAACTGAATTTTTCAGATCAGATGTAGCCCAACCTGGAGATGAAGTTAACTTTGAGCTGGGCGAAATTGACGAGGAATAATTTCTTAGAGGCCGGTGAATAAAATCAGGCCATGATGTTTTCATTACCGGAGTCGGCCACAAACACACAGGCAGAACTGGTAATATCAACGTAAGATCGATATTGCTCGAAATCGGGATCTTTTGCAAGGCCGAAGAAATCAACATCTGCCTGAGGGGCATTTTTCAGAGCTTCTTTAAAATCGCCTATTTCAACATGGGGAATTGCACCTTTCAGTCGCGACAACTCAAGCAGGTTTTCAAGATATTGGTAGGCTTTTTCAACCTCTGATTCTTCAACAACTGTTATTATTCGTAAAGAAGCATTCCAGTTTTTGGACAGTTTATAACCGGAGAGCAGGGCCAGGTCAATATTACCGAGATCCATAGAGAGGTCCCAGTGGGGGCTTTGCTCACGAATCCACACGTTCACAGTAGCACTGCGCCCCAGTTTTGCTACAGGATCTTCCACAAAAAGCTGTATACCCATATTATTTGTTGTGGCTTCATTGATAATTGTAAGAATATCCTGATCATGTTCGCTGGTCAAAGGAAGCCTCAAAAACAGAATGTTGGGTCTGAAAAAAGTACCCTGCAGTGTTTGAAGAGAATCAATAATCGCTTCTCTGTAATTACTTGAATCGAGGACTGACCAGCGTGTATAAACATTTTCTTGCCTGAACGCAGCAGTAAGGTTTGTTAATTCTTCCCGTAAATTTCCGGACGCTTTATTTCCGGAAACTCCAATCAGCTTAATTGACCCTTTAGGATAGACCAGGTTTCGGATGAGGCTGAATGTACCCCGCAGCTCTCTTGAACTTCGGACAGGTACCAGAAGATTTGCTTTCCATGCGCGTTCATTCTCAGAAGGCAGAAGAGACACTTTTTTTGCAGCCCATTCTGCCAGCGATACAAAAAGACCACTTCTCATGTCGCCGTAAGGTACCTTTAGCTTACGATTGGTTAAATAAAGATATGCTGCAATCACTAAACCTAATGCAACAAGGCCAAAAGTGGGATTTATAATGAACATTGTAAACAAACAGCCAATAGTGCCTACTGCAGGTACAAACTTAGGAACCGGGAATGTAGGGCGGAAGCTAATCATATCCATGCGCTGCTCAATAAAAACCACAAGGTTAATCATCATATATGTGATCAGAAAAAACATGGTGATGAGCGGGGCGATCGTATTCAAATCTCGCAGCAGCAGGGTGAAAATTACAATGCCCCCTGTTAGTAGAATTGCATTCCGTGGTTCGCCATTTTTGGCAAGTTTTGAAAACATCTCTCCGCCGGGAAATATTCGGTGATCTCCCAGTGCCTGCAGTATTCTTGGGGCACCTACAATAGAAGCGAGTGCAGAAGAAAATGTTGCGCCCAGAAGTCCGCCCAATACAGCGGGTGCCCAAAATGCTTTGTCAATCATAATGTTGTAATTGCTAACAAGTTCTTCTGTAGGGGCTACCCGGGCCAGCCAGTATGCTGATGCCATATAAATAACGTACGTGATTGCGATAGCGGAAATGGTTCCTATAGGGATGCTTTTCTTAGGGTTTTTTAGCTCTCCGGACATGTTTGCTCCAGCCATAATTCCGGTGGCAGCAGGGAACATTACTGCAAATACTACCCAAAAAGAAACACCTTCAAAATTGTTTTCCGGCGCTCCGGGATATTCTCCCCACCATTGAATATCGTGCTCCATCGCACCTGTAAACACACTGCCGGCAACAGAGAGAAGTGCACCAATTATGACCGCAAGGATGATGTATTGGATACGGAAAGCAAGTTTTGCGCTCATAAATGCAATAGTAAAAAGTGTGCCAAACACAATGATGTCAACCAGGAGAGCAGAGTGGCCCGGGAAGATATAAAGCCAACCTTCCCTGAAACCGAAGATATACATGGTAATAGCAAATGTTTGAGCCAGGTAGAGAGGAATTCCTACACTTCCACCTACTTCCAGACCGAGAGACTGGGAAATAATAGAATAAGCACCACCCGCCTTAATTCGAATGTTGGTAGTAATGCAAGACATGGAGAGCGCTGTAAAACCCACAATAATAAAGGCAATAGTTACGATAAGCCAGCCACCGAGCAATCCTGCATTACCTACTACCCACCCCTGTCTGAGAAACAGAATTACCCCGAGAATAGTTAGGAGTGTAGGAACAAATACTCCGGCAAAGGTACCGTACTTTTGCTGCACGGATGATTCTCTTTCATCAACCTGTTCCTGCAGTGTACCGTCTGTTTGTTGGCTCATTCTTTATATCATTAAATGAATAGTTCTGTTTAGCAGACTCTATTGTAAATTGCCGTTCCAATACCTAT
>LKNA01000249.1 GCA_001564065.1 Chitinophagaceae bacterium T5-Br10_B2g13 | reverse complement strand
GTGATGGGGTTTTGCCGATGATGAAGTGCCGATATTGATTAAAAAACTCAATTCATCAATTCGATATACCGTATCACGGCACCTTCCTCTTCACTGGTTAGGGAATAGATCCCTCCTTTTCCATCTGCAGCGATCATATGGGTGGTATGGTCCAGTTCATAGCCTTCGATAAGCTCTAAATCCCAGTTGAAGAGATGAACTTTGTTTGTATATAGTGCATTTTCTTCTGATCGCATAGTTCCGCTGTAAAGCGCATAGATATGGTTCGCATCGGCGTCCACCCAGCTGTAGGCCGCTTTACCGCCGTCATCTACCGGCCAGGGCTGACCAGATTGTGTTTCCAGGCGCATTTTTGGGAGAGGGAATTCTGATCCCTGAACCCGGGTAACAAGATTACCATCAGCATCATATTTTTCGATGAAATCAGCATTTATTGAAAACAGGTAAATGAAATCCTTATCTGGATGGGATACCGATTGAGAATACCAGGCAGTCCCTGTATGCTGTGGACTGAAATCATCACTGATGCTGATTTGCTCTCCATGATTGCCAATAATAGTTCCTTCAGCGTCAAACACCTGGAACCGGTCACGATAAAAAAGACCGGCCGCTGCAAACCTGTTGTCGGGCAATGCATTCATCGTTACCGGCCTGCCGTCAATGCGCATATGAATATCATCAACATCAGCCGGAGTTAAATCTCTGTTGTAGCCAACGAGTTTCAATTGTGCTCCATCAAAGACATAGACCAGGGAATCTGTCTCAACAAAATCATCTACCAGCTGGAATTCACCTGGGCCTCTGCCAACGTTATCTTTTGACTTATGGTAATCCAGCCCTCCTGACCCGCCTATTTTTAAAACATGAAAAGCCACCTGGTTTTGAAAATCATCAACAGCCAGAAAATCCCCAATCACACGCATCTTTCTTGGGTTATATATGTTATCAAAACTTGCCTGATGCGATGTAGGCGCAGGCTGATAGTTAAAACCGCTGTTAAAAAAGGATGTTTCTCCTGAATCTTCACCGCTGCAGGATAGCAGCAGGAAAGCGGTTAAAAGTGTGATCAGATATGGGGTGGTTTTTTGAGGCATATCGAGTTTGTAAAAGAGTTTCGTTGAGTATCTTCATCTCAAATGGTAAGCTACGCTGAACTTTCACCTTTTTAAAGCAAATTCGAATGGCTTCTGTTGTATTCAGTTCAAATTAGTCCAAAATGCGTTCCGCCTCTTTCTTCATTTCCGGATTCGGACTTTTGCAGTTTTCTTATACATATCAATGGAATTGGTTAAACCTGAAATTAATGTAGCTTAGATGTGTTACCACTTCAACAGTAAGATTTGTTGCTTGTAGCAAATTTTAACCATGTACCAGACATCCTGCGGTTTAAATGTAGTAGGGAATAAACTACCTCGGGCACAATACAAAAAGAATCTGAAAGATTTCAATCTGTTACTTATTCAAACCAAGAGGGTCGATTAATCAGGGCTTCCTCAAAAAGTCGAAGTTCAAACAGATTAGAAATATCAGTTTTAAAAAAAGGTGCTTAGAGCTTAAAATTGACGTTTTAGCGACTTTAGCTATTGCCATATGATCATATGCTCAAATTTAAGCTTTATTTTGCTTTAAATTGACTTTCAAATGATAGGAAGTTTGCACATTATGGCAATTATCCTTGCCTATTTAGAGATATATTTATTCGTAATAACATGGTTAACAATAGCTTATAACTATCTGAGGAAGACCTAATTAAACCACTTCTGATTAAATTTTAAAATATTTAATAGTGGTATCAGACTTAACTGTAAAATCAGCAGATACACCAACCATAACCATGTTTAAGAATTGAAGTATGTAATTTTCTGTTGTGCAATCTTCATTTAATTTAACACTGATAATATTTTCAGCTTCAGCAATTTTCTTTGCTCCTTTTTGAAGGCCTAATGGACTTACAATAATTCCACCAACAGCACCGGCATCATATATTTTATATGCAATTGCGCCCAATTTTTCTTGGCTCTGTTTTGATTTCGTATATCTTCTACATTCCACGATAATTATACTTTCACCGTCTATTTTTACTCCCTTAGCATCAATCTCATAATTCGTTCCTGACTTATGGCCACTAACCTTTTGTTTCTCTTCCACATTTATCAAGTTAAATTCACTTTTGAATTTATTAAGTAAGTGTTGAGCTACTTCTTCGTATGTCTCCCATCTTTTTTTCTGCATACTTAAAATAATTAATCATTTATATTGTGTCTTCTCTCAAATTTTCAAGTAATGAAAAATACAATATTTCATCGAAAACAGCTTTTACGAATTATAATAACTGATTCGAAAATGAAAAATAAAAGTGGATTTTCAAAAACGATATCCATTGTTATACCATTACTTATTAATAAGAAGAGTTGGTTTTTATTTAAAATACTACTCCAGTATCATTGTCAATCTTTTTTACTAAAAGTTCACAAATTTTCTTTTCGCTATGTTGCTGAAATTCTATAATAGCATTGCTATTTGTTATGTTATTAATTTTTTCTTTATCAACATCCAAATGACCAAAAGAATATATTCCTCGTTTATTGGCTGAGGTCTAGTGAAATCTTCCTTCACCTCAATCCTATCATTAAATTATTTTGATTGCATTCTCAAACTTTTAATAGCGTTTTCCAAGTCTTGAGTTATTTCGTCGCTTCCCCATTCTTGCCAAAAATTTACAGTAGCACTTGATGGTTTAATTTCTGGCTCGGCGATATTAATTCGGGTTGGTAACAAAGAAGCGTCTCCAACAACTAATGCTTCACCAATGTCAAGAATTGGCATTACATCAGTTAAACCAGATAGGTTATCAGGTAAAAGCCTTTTAATTACAGACTGGTCTTCTAAATTTGTTAATCTTAAAGAGATAAAGTTATTGCATTGGCTCATTACTGTCTTGTTAACTTCTGAAGGCCTTTGACTGATTACAATTAGTCCAACTCCATACTTTCTGCCTTCTTTTGCAATTCTTTCAAATGTGTTTAAACCAATTTGAGAGATTGAATCGGTGACATTTTTTTCAGGTATATATAAATGAGCTTCATCGCAGAATAAAGAAATTGGATGACGGTTTTCACCTTTAGTCCATTGTTGAACGGAAAAAATAATTCTTGCAACCAAGCTAATGATGAGTGGTAGTATATCAGAAGGAACTTCTGAAAAGTCAATAACTTTCACACCATTTTTTTGATCACCCTTCATTAAAAAATTACAAAATTCTTCCAACCATTTCATCCGAAGCTCATCATCATTCACGTCAAATAAGAAACCTAGCCTTTTATCTTGTTGCTTGGCTTGTAATCTTTGAATAAAACGGGTCAGTTTACCATGATAAGGCCCATTCTTTTTCCCACGGGCTCCATCTACTCTCTCAGTATCTTTATTTTCTAATTCTTCAATAACTTTATCTAATTCATAAGGAACAGGGCTATCAATAGTAAATGAACCCAAGATTTCATTTTCTGAATTCTTTTCAAGAAAATTTCTCTTATTCTCAGTTACAGCCCTTGAAAAAAGCATTGCTTGATTTGGCGCATTATTATCACTGCGATCTAAAAGCATGGCTAACATTTCTTCATACGTTAGTAACCAGTAAGGCAACATCAAGATATTGTTAGAAAGCTTCTGTTCCTTCTCTAGATCAGATGGGTTAGCTATTCTAAAATGAGAAATTCCATCTTTCTTAAAATCTTCTGTACTATACTCACCATGAATATCAAATAAGATGCAATTAGGATTATCTAAATCAGCTATTTGCTCAACTAAACGTGCAACACACCATGATTTTCCTGACCCCGTACTACCAACAACCACAGCATGTCGCTGAAATAATTTATCACCATCCAGATAAGCATCTGCATTTTCATCAATAGAATATGAACCAATATTAAGTGGCTTTTCTGCCTCTGTTGCTGTTCTTGAGATGGTTGACATAAAGGAAGTAATATCACTGCCACGCATTGGATAACACTCAGCATCAATTTCAGGTACAGAATCTATTGTTCTTTTAAATACGTCAGTTTCGGTACCAATAGCATCAAAAAGGGTACCGATCAACGTAACTTTTATTAAGTTTTCGGAATTTAAAAGTGAAATATCTGTTTCCTCGATTTCATCATCTAGAGAAGTGTCGAGATCAATAGCTTTCCTTGTTATTTTATTTATTAATCCAATTTGTAGCTGGCCTGCTTTAGAGCTTTGAATTGCAATTAATTGATTTACTTGAAGTCTCCGCAACTCATCAAGATCATTGACTTTTGCAAATACAATTCCAGTATCTACACTAAAAACATTCGCTATTGAGTTACTGGATGTAAAATTTAAAGCAGCCATAATTATTTTGGATTTAGAATTTTTAGAAAACCGTTCAATGACCAAAAATCACCCTCAATAACAACTCCATTATTAAATTCAGGGGTATAAACAAGGGAATTATCGTTCGTACTCTCTTCGATCAGTAAATATTTTGCAACTTCACCACCAATGATCAGCTCTTTAGCTTTAGAACTAATTCGTTTTGTAATTAGCACAATTGGAATGTTGTCTTTCTGAGCTTTTTTGAGAAGATATATTTGTACATGCTCGTCGTTAAATCCATAACCAATGCAGAAAAATGAAAGCGCATTATTAAAATCCTTATCTATACTAGTCATTATAGAGCGAAATGGCTCATTGTACGTTTTTCTATATTTTTCAATGCCAGGTGTCACAATACAAGGAACATATCCATGAGGTATAGATGATGAATGTGGAAATGATAGCGTTCCTCCGGTACTGTCAATAAACCAATCCAATGAACCATGAATTTTCCAGATTTTTATAACACTTCTATAGTCTCTAAGTTCTTGAAATTTTGCATCAACAAGTTCTGATATGTGATGGCCAATATGATTGAATGTAAATCCAGTGTAACACAATGAATTAGTGTAACTTACAGCATACTCTGCTATTCTATCATAATTAGTTGTAACTATACTAGTTCGTTTTTTTGCAGTTTTTTCAAAGTACTTGAGTAAATCTATTAGTTTAAGTTGTTTGGGGTGTCGAGGGTCACGAGTATTCCCCACCTAAGTCCATTAGTATTCCCCACCCCGGGGCCATTAGTATTCCCCAGGCAGGGTCATTAGTATTCCCCACTTTTACCAGTGGAGAAACACGGTGAATTAGT
>LKNA01000248.1 GCA_001564065.1 Chitinophagaceae bacterium T5-Br10_B2g13 | reverse complement strand
TTAAGAAAGCGGGGCTAAAATCTGATTAGTTAACGACAGTAATAACGGTCTGAACATCCGGCGGTGTTTCGGCGATTACTGCGTACCGGGTGCCTTCCGTGAAGTCGAACTGCTCATGGCCGGCTTCCACAATTTCAAGAATGGTTCTTACTTTGTCGTAGCTGAAATTCGGCTCACCGTCGGTCAGCATACGTGCCGGCAGATCTTCTGTAGCAATTTGGTCAAGGTTGAATTTTGGGAAGCCTCTAAGGGACCAAACGACAGCCTGTATATCGTAAAAAGTCAATTCTGAATCCGCACCCTTAAGATCATCAATAATATTGAATAAGTAATTTGTTGGATTCCAGCTTTCCACGTTGAAAGTGGAATAAAGCTGAATATTCTCGTAGGTCCCGTTATTGGAGTCAATTGGCTTTTGCCAGTCAATACACCACCCCTCTCCTACCATTCCATCAGATACAATGCCGTTCGACTGAACGTTTGTAAAGCTGAGCATGAAATAAGAGTCAGAAGTTTTGTTTACGGTAATGGTTGAATTTTCAGCGCCTGAAATAGGAGTTACATTCTCTATCGGACCAAGTGTCTCAGTGAGCTCACCTGATTCTCCGGTCAGATTTTTACAAGATGAAAAGATAAGTAGCAGTGATAGTGACGCTGCAAGCAGGGTCAGTTGTTTAAAAAGTTTCATGGTCAGCCTCTGTAAGTAATGATATTATATTGTTTAATCTCTATGACATATTTCATAAGAAAGATGATTATGTAAAATATAATCAGATGTAGGGTTCGTGCCAATTAGTTTGTCTTAATAACTACCAGAAATCCGCAGGGATTTCTTTTGTAAAATAGTAATCACTGTTGACCCAGATTTTTATGGGATTTGTTCTTAGTTCTCGAAAATTGAACATATTTTTTTCCCGGATATACCCATCTTCGCGTTGCACACATCTATGAACTGGCTGTATTTGACTGGCACTTTAAGATTGAATACCTCTTACACTCTATTTGGTTATACCTGTATGAATTGTATGATAACCGGATGGGTTTCTATTCCGTCGACTGAACTCTTTATCATTGCAAATTTTAAGGATGTTCCGACGCCGTGAACGCATCTACTTGGTGGGAGAGACTTTGAAGCGGTAGATAAATTTCTTAAGCTATTAGGTCATAGCGGCACTATACGGCGTCCAGGTAATATCGGTACGACCATCTTCTGGCTGCCCGGCTGAATGGGTGTCCACTGTTTATCCGTCACCTGCCCTATCTGTCTGTCCATCGTAGACGAGCGAAGTGCACGAATATATAACTTGTCGGCGTTCGCTTCCGCAATCTCAATTGTATCTTTCTGTTGGAAAGCCGAATCGGTGCGGAACGTGGCGATGCGCAGATTTTTGGAATCAAAGTAGGCAAACATACGACGAAGGATGGTTCCCTACTCGTAGTTGGCCTGGCTATTACCATCCCTTTCTTTCAATCTAAACGGATATTTGGGTGGCAATAATGTTGCTTTAGGAGAAACCGGGCGGTTTGAGTTCTGGGCCGAAATGGCGATCAATCAAGACCGCCTGTACGTTGCAGTGATATCTGTTCAGGCAAGTATTTAATACGCCAAAAGGGTAATCTTTTCCGCTGATTTTGTAGTATACGTGTCCTTAACCTTAGTTTATTGTGAAGCACCTGAGTAAGTGAAGAATTCCGAACCAAAAAACCTGTGTGGAAAATGTTCGGTCTTTTCTTGGCTTTTTATATAACCCATGCGGATTTTAAGAACTGAAGCTTAATTATTGATTATCTAAAGAAAATATAGTCGCGTCTTTAGCAGACGATGCGGATAGAAGTTTTATTTGATATTGATCTATTCGGATTGATATTGACATGGTATTGCGAATCCGGCGATTGATTGGTTAAGTCTAATGCAGCAGGATTACTTTTAGGGTGTCGATTAAAGATTGCTAATTCTCTTTAATAGGCTATTATTTTTGATGGTTTACGGTTATTTTAAAATCGTACTAAAAACAATATAATTGCAAATAGATTGTTTTGAGAGAAAAAAATAATTAAGAAGATTGGTAATATGTCAGATTCAATTCAAAAGCATCATAATGGATACCACAATAACCGCAATGGTTATAATCAACTTTCTACGTATCCAGTATCTGGTTCAGATTCGACATCAAGAGGTGGGCTTGATCCAAAAAGAATTCTTAATCTTTTGTTTAGATACAAATGGATTGTAATTCTAATGCTGATCATGGGTGGGGCAGGAGCTTGGTTTTTTGCAGATACAATAACACCCACGTATCAAAGCAGTGGCACATTAATGATCAGCTCCGGCCCGGGGGGAGATGATGAGCTATCTCAGATTATTTCTCAAACTACAGGTATGGGCACTGGATCGACACTTGCAAATGAACTACAGGTCCTTCAATCGCGTGAATTTTCACGTCAGGTGGCTCAGGAGGTGATGGAGCAAAATCCGGGTTACATCGATGAGTATCCCGTCCTTTGGAATGAAGACGAAGAAGGGAATGTGACAAGAGCAGAATTAATGACTGTGGCCAACAGGATACGCAGGAATTTAAGGGCGGTGAGGCCGGAAAGGGATGCAGACTTGCTTGAATTGAGTTTTAGTAGTTCTTCCCCTGTGGAAGCTGCGTTTATCTTAAACGAAGCAATGGACGTATATGTAGAGAGATCTACACTGCAAAATCGTCAGGCTGCAGAATCGACTGCTGAATTTCTCGAACAGGAACGTGAGCGCATACGTCAAAACCTGGATGATTCTGAACGGCAATTAAAGCAATTTATGGACAACACCGGGATCGTGCGTGTAGACGAGCAGGCTTCTGGTTTGGTAACACAGCAGGCGAATGTAGAGACAGAACTTCAACAGATCGAACTGGATTTAGGTACTATCGATCGAGCCATTGAGCAACATGAAGCACAAATGGAGCGTATTCGTCCTGGTCTCTCCGAACAGTTTTCAGAAGCACTGGGGCCAAGGATCAGGAATTCTCAGGAGCAGCTTGCAGAGTATGAAGGTGAGCGCACTATGATACTTACACGGAATCCCGGAGTGCGTAACAGAGAACAAACTCCGCAAAGGCTAAAATATCTGGATGAGCAGATTGAACGAATCAAATCTGAAATTCAGAATATGTCGGACCAGCTGTTCACTGAAGATAATGAGTATCTGGGGATGGACAGTGAAGAGCGGGCCCAGATGGTTGCAACGACACAGGCAAGGATTACGGAACTTAGAATAGAAAAAAACCAGCTCGAATCACGTTCGGAAGCCTTGAGACAAAGAAGTGAAGAAGTAAACCGTGAGTTTGATAATCTCCCAGATGGCATGATGCAGCTTGCAAGGCTTCAGCGGGATGTTCGGATTAACGAGGAGATGTTTGTGAATGTATCAGGTCAGTATGCGGATATGTCAGTGCTTAAGCAGTCGCAATTTGGGTTTGGTCGTATTCTTGATACCGGGTTAGTGCCAAATACACCTGTTAGCCCTAACAAAAAGATTTTGCTGATTCTAGGCATTATGATTGGCGGCGTACTTTCAGCGGGTTACATAGCGATGCGTGAATTTTTCGATAATAGTATCAGTAGCGTAGACGAACTCAAGCTTACCAGTTTGCCAATGTTATCTGCTATACCTGTATTAGGCAAAGTCTCTAAAAGAAATAGAAAGTCTTTTAAGAACAGTAAAGGAGATATTCCGGATGAGCTTGTATTACTCCGGGATCGGTCACATGTCGCTTCTGAAGCCGTAAGACGTTTGAAAAACAATATCATTTATCAGCACGGAGATATTCCGCCAAAAACCATTGCTATAACAAGCCCTGAAAAGGGTGATGGAAAATCCACTGTTGTGACTAATCTGGGAATCGCTTTTGCAGAAGAAGGGTACAAAACTCTTGTTGTAGATACTGACTTCCGGCGCCCTAAAATTCATAACTATTATGGATTGTCTAACGAAGATGGATTAACTGATTATCTGGAAGGTAAACTTCCGGTGCAAAAACTACTCAAGGATTCAGATCTTGGGTATTTAAAGGTTGTCACGGCCGGAGGCAATACAGACAGGCCTGAAAGTATCGTCAGTAGCAAGGAGTTCAAACAGTTTTTAAAAAAGATGGAAGATGTGTTTGATGTGATAATATTAGATACCCCCCCGTTCGGTATAATCAGCGATTCAACAACCTTGTTAAAGGATGCAAGTGTTACACTCCTCGTCACAAAATATAGAAAAACCAACAGGGGTGTGTTTTTGAAAACAATTGAAGAGCTTGAACGAATCAATGCGAATATAGGTGGAATAGTGTTGAACGGATTTGATCACAGAAAAGAGGCGGGTGGTGATTATGGCGGCGGATATTACAAATCTGTCTATACAGATTACGAATCATATGTAAAATAGAGAACAATCTGTATTCATTGCTATTTCTTAACTATTTATGCCATGCGCCGATAACAGAGATTGCCCTATTTCCAGAAATTAACGTTTCACCAAAGACAACAAATGTACAATTCATTAAGGATCGCACTGTTTCTATTACTTTTTTTTATTTTCGCAGCTTCCATAAGAGCTCAGGTGCCTGAAGGTTTTGGCGACAGATTTATTCGTGTGGCTGAAATTGGGCAACTGGTAGATTCTGTAAATGTATGGGGTGACGTTGGAAGCAGCGGCCGCTATTTGATTCCTGAAGGTACTAAGCTTCCAGAATTAATCTCACTAAGTTTAGGTTTCACACAGCCGCGTGAACCAAGAGAACCTACTGTCGGTGGAAGAAAACGAGAATTAGAAGTGAAAGTGTCAAGATTTGATGAAAATGAGAGGATTGTTGAGGTAGCTTATTTTCGTTATCGAAATTATGACCCTGAACCGATTGAAATGTTTGAGTTTGACCTTCAAAATAACGACATCATCACGGTTCAGGTAAGCCGTGTTCCCTCCTTCACGGATTATGTAGGCGTCATTGCTCCGATACTTGGTACACTTGCTACATCAATACTTCTTATTGAACGACTTCGGGGCGATTAGTCGAATAGTGATCCCCGCAATTCTGCGGGACCAGAAAAACACTGGCTGCGGGACCAGGAAAAGCACCTGGGAATTGATGAACTGTGGAATTGTTGAGTAACGCACTTCGTGCGTTGTGGAACTGTGGACCTGTCGAGAAATTTCTAAATAAGATTAGGAATTCACGGTCAGACT
>LKNA01000247.1 GCA_001564065.1 Chitinophagaceae bacterium T5-Br10_B2g13 | reverse complement strand
TATATTTAAGTTTAAAAAACGAATTAAAGCGTTCCCCTCCTTGCGAAGGAGGGGCAAGGGGTGGTTGGATAGGAAAGTTGTTGAACGATTTTGGATATTTAAAAAAGGTAACAGACAGATAAATAATGCAGCGTAAACAAATTGAATGAAAGCCTTGTCGAAACACCTCTCAATCTCCTCCTTATCCAAGGAGGAGATGCTCCTTCCAAATTTTGAACAATGTAGAAAGCACCCGTCATCGGTCAACTCGCAAGGCGAGTTCACGGTCACCGATCTTTCTATAAAAAAGAATTCGATATCATCAACACAGCACACTATCTTTAGACTGTAAAATTAAATGAAAGCAACAGAAGAATAGAGAATGGGTATTAATCAGAGTCACCTGAAGCAGCTGGAGAATGAAGGAATTTACATCATGCGGGAGGTGGCAGCGCAGTTTGAGCGACCGGTACTTCTCTTCTCCGGTGGGAAGGATTCTATCGTTATGGTTCACCTTGCCCGGAAAGCGTTTTATCCCGGCAAGATTCCATTTCCGTTAATGCACGTCGATACCGGTCACAACTTCCCTGAGACCATAGAATTTCGCGACAAACTCGTTGACGAACTGGGCGTGGAATTGATTGTCGGAAGCGTACAGGAGTCAATTGACAGAGGAGATGTAAAGGAAGAAACAGGGCCTGATGCCAGTCGGAATGCTCTTCAGACGGTGACACTGCTGGATACGCTGAAAAAACACCAAGTAGACGCCGCACTGGGTGGCGGCCGCCGGGATGAGGAGAAAGCCCGAGCCAAGGAGCGTTTTTTCTCACACCGCGACAGTTTTGGCCAGTGGGATCCCAAAAAACAACGACCGGAGCTGTGGGATATCTACAACGGACGAAAGAATATGGGCGAGAGTTTCCGCGTATTCCCGATCAGTAACTGGACCGAAATGGATATCTGGCAGTATATCGCCCAAGAAGAGATTGAGATTCCCGAGCTCTATTTTGCTCACCAGCGCAAAGTATTCAACCGACGCGGCCTATGGCTGGCCGATACCGATTTTGTAAACCGGATGGACGATGAAGAACTGGAGACCAGAACCGTTCGTTTCCGAACGATCGGCGATGCCACCTGTACAGGCGCGGTACTCTCCACAGCCTCAAACCTTGAAGAGATCATCCAGGAAGTAGCTTCTGCCCGACAGACTGAGCGCGGCAATCGCCACGACGACAAGCGGAGTGAAACGGCGATGGAGGATAGAAAGCGGCAAGGGTACTTTTAGTAGGGTATGGCAAGAATATCCCCTCCTTTCCAAGGAGGGGCCGGGGGTGGTTGGATTGGAAAACTGCCGAATAATTTTGGTTATTTCAATAGGGCACAGATCGCAAACTACTACAACGTAATAAATTGAATCAACGCCTTGTCGAACCACCCCTTATTCCCCTCCTTATCCAAGGAGGGGAGGATTCACAACAAAGTTTGAAATTGATATAAAAGAATGAGCAATACCAAGAGCAACAACCAAAAAAAAGAAAGCGACAAGAAATATCTCGACATGGACCTGCTCCGATTTACCACGGCGGGGAGTGTGGATGACGGAAAGAGCACGCTGATCGGGCGGTTGTTGTATGATTCGAAGTCGATATTTGAGGATCAGATGGAGGCGATTGAGAAATCGTCCAAGAGCAGTGGAGAGGAGGAGGTGAATCTTGCGTTGCTGACCGATGGACTGAAAGCGGAGAGAGAGCAGAAGATTACGATTGATGTAGCCTACCGCTACTTTGCCACACCGAAACGAAAGTTTATTATTGCCGACACACCGGGGCATACGCAGTACACCCGGAATATGGTGACGGGAGCTTCCACCGCTGAATTGGCTGTGGTATTGATTGATGCCTCCAAGGGGGTACTGACCCAGTCCCGACGTCATGCCTTTATCTCATCTCTGCTGCAAATTCCCCACCTGGTGGTGGCTGTGAATAAGATGGACCTGGTAGACTACGATGAAGAGGTGTTTAACGAAATTGTAGCTGACTTCCGCTCCTTCGCCAAAAAACTGGATATTGACAACATCACCTATATTCCGATTTCTGCCTTGAAAGGGGATAATGTAGTTTCCAAACGTCGAAAAAACGGCAGCGGTAAAGATGAAAACCATATGCCGTGGTATCACGGCTCAACGCTTCTTCACCATCTGGAGACGGTGAAGGTAGATGCGTCCGCGAACGTTGTGGACTTCCGGTTTCCGGTGCAGTACGTGATTCGTCCGAACCAGAACTTTCGCGGTTTTTCGGGGCGTATAGCGTCCGGTCGTATTAAACCCGGAGATGAGGTGACGGTGCTTCCCTCTAAGCTTACCAGCAGAGTGAAAAAGGTAGTGACGAAAGATGGTAATATGGATGAGGCACTACCTGGAGACTCCGTAACGCTGACCATTGAAGATGAGATCGATATTTCTCGCGGAGATATGATCGTTCGGAAAAACAATGTACCGGAGATTACCTCCAAATTTGAAGGATACCTCTGCTGGATGAATGAGGAGGCGATGGAGTCCGGCAAGCAGTATATGCTGATGCACACGACTAAAACCACGCCGGTATTTATTGATGAGGTGATCTACCGCATGAATGTGGATACGTTGAGTCGGGAAGAAGCCGCCGGACTGGAACTGAACGAGATCGGCCGCGTAAAACTAACCACCGCCCAACCACTTTTCATCGACGCCTACCGCTCCAACCAGAAAACAGGAAGCTTCATCATCATCGACCCCGCCACAAACGTAACGGTAGGTGCCGGAATGATCCGATCCAAAACGACTGAGGCTTCGCCTGACGGGGGATCGACGACCGAGGACCGTGGGGCTACGCCCGACGGAAGACGGAAGACCCATGACATTGGGGCTGTAGAAAAACTCCCCCCTTCACAAGGGGGGACACAGGGGGGTATTAAACACTCTGAAAAGGGCAAAAAGCCAATTTCACCTGACGTCACCTGGGAACCCTGGAATATTACACGTGAGCAGCGGGAGAAGCGCAACGGCCACAAAGCGATGGTCCTCTGGTTCACGGGAATCTCCGGAGCCGGAAAAAGTACCATTGCCAAAGCACTCGAAAAGAAACTTTGGGAAGAGGGCAAGCAGACCGTTCTGCTTGACGGCGACCAGGTACGCCACGGACTCAACGGCGACCTCGGCTTCAGCCCGGAAGACCGCACTGAAAACATTCGCCGTGTGGGTGAAGTGGCCCGGCTTTTCTTTGAGCACGGGAATATTGTGCTTTGTACGTTTGTCTCACCCTACAAGACAGACCGTGACCGCGTGCGGAGTCTTTTTCCCGAAGAACGATTTGTGGAAGTTCACGTAACTTGTGATCCAAAAACGGCACAGGAGCGCGACCCGAAAGGATTATACGAGAAGGCGAAAAAAGGTGAAATTGAAGGATTGACGGGCTATGATGGGAATTATGAAGAACCTGAACCAACAGCTTTGAAAATAAATACGGATGATGTGGATGTTGAAGAGGCGATTCGGAAGATTTTAGAAACAGTTGAGAGCATTAAATAAACACAATATTTTTGGACTGTAGGTAGGTGAACAATCGACTTTTAACATTAGACTTAGGACTTTAGACTAATAAAAATATGAAAGGAATCATCTTAGCAGGCGGCTCAGGAACAAGATTGTATCCCGTCACAAAAGCAATCAGCAAACAGCTAATGCCAGTGTATGACAAACCGATGATCTATTATCCACTATCTGTGCTTATGCTCGCCGGTATTCGGGAGATTTTGATCATTACAACTCCCGAAGATAACGAAAGCTTTAAGCGGCTTTTGGGTGATGGCTCCGAATGGGGCATTGAGCTCTCATACGCTGTACAGCCCAGCCCGGATGGTTTGGCACAGGCGTTTATTATTGGCGAAGAGTTCATTGAAGATGATAATGTCTGCCTGATTCTTGGTGATAATATTTTTTACGGACATGGATTAAGACCAAAACTTAATGAAACGGTTTCAAACTTAAATGGTGCGACCGTTTTTGGATATCAAGTCAGGGATCCAGAACGATTTGGCGTTGTTGAGATTGATCAGAATCATCGAGCGTTAAGCATTGAAGAAAAACCGGATATCCCCAAAAGTAACTTGGCGGTGACCGGGCTATATTTTTATGATAATCGTGTTGTAGAAATTGCTAAAAATGTAAAACCTTCTGATCGTGGAGAATTGGAAATCACCTCTGTTAATAAGAGTTATTTGGATAAGGGGGCATTGAATGTACAAGTTCTCCGTCGAGGATTTGCATGGTTGGATACCGGAACGCATGAGGCTATGTTAGAAGCTTCGCAATTTGTAGAAATCATTGAGAGACGACAGGGATTAAAAATAGCATGTCTCGAGGAGATTGCTTGGAGAAACGGGTGGATTGATGATAATACAGTATTAGAGAAAGCTTCTGAATTGAAGAAGAATGGATATGGTGATTATTTGATTAATTTATTAAAATAAAATCATGGAAAATTATTTTTGCATTATTGGGGCTCAAAGATCAGGAACTACCTATTTGTATAAAATACTAGATGATCATCCGGAAATTTATTTGGCTAAACCAATTAATCCAGAACCTAAATTTTTTTTAGAAGAACATGGTAAAAAATTAAATAAGAATTACTATTTAAATAAATATTTTTCTGATTTAAAAGAGAACATAAAAATCATTGGCGAAAAAAGCACCAGTTATATTGAATATGATCGTTCAAAAGAAATAAAGTCATTGTTTCCTAAAGCTAAAATCATAGCTATTCTTAGAAACCCAGTAGATAGAGCAGTTTCAAACTATTTTTTTTCATTACAAAATGGATTGGAAACAAGATCTATAAAAGAAGTTTTTATAGATAAGAAATGCCCTCCTAATTATGAAAAAAAGAAAATATCAGTTTCACCATTCGATTATATAGAGCGAGGACATTATACGAAGTATCTTACTCCGTATATAAAAACCTTTGGTGAAGAAATTAAAATTTTAATTTTTGAAGAAATTGTAGAAAATAAAAAAAATATTAATGAGCTATATAGTTTTTTAGGTGTTAATGAAAAATTTGAGCCAAAAAATTTGAATAGAATTGTTAATTCTAGTGTTTATAAGAAGGAGGAGAATATCAAAGAGGTGAAAAAAATATTATCCAATATTTATTTAGATGAGGTAAAAAAAATTGAGGATTTACTTGATAGAGAAATATTTAAATGGAGAGTTGG
>LKNA01000001.1 GCA_001564065.1 Chitinophagaceae bacterium T5-Br10_B2g13 | reverse complement strand
GATTCGTGTACCGATTCATATCGAAGTAGAGAATTAGATAAAGACCTGTAGGCGTCTGCTCGCGGGGATAAATCCCGCGCTCGTATGTTTAACCCATGAATGGGTTTTAAGTATAAGACCTGTCAGCGTTCGGTGAACCTGGCAGCGTCTGGTGTTTTCTGGAGCAATTTATGGTTCTAGCCCCGAGCATACGGGGCAGATTAATACGCGGATTTTCGCAGAGAAAACTTAGTGGAACTTTGGGGCTTAGGGTCTTAGTGGCCTTTGTTGTAATTTCTGCGACAAAGGGTGTATATAAATAAGAAAAGCCCCAAAAATGTGGGGCTTTACAAATTAGCCGGTCATTCATGGCCGGCAGATGGGAAGACCTGACAGATATTTTAAATTTGTCAGGTCTTTTTATATGTGTTGACTAAAACCCAATCTTCATATTGAACATCACATGGCGTTCAGCCTGTGGGTAGTAGTAGTTGAAGTGGCGCTGCTCGCCACCTGCAATCCATCCGAAGGTGTATCCGTTGGCTACATACTTCTCATTCAGGATGTTGTTCACTGTTAGTGAAGCCGTCATGTTTCTGACAAACGGTGCCGTATCCCAACTGTATCGAACCACCAGGTCATTGATCCAGTACGGGTCGATCGACCGGCTTTCGGTCTGTGTATTATCCAGATACTGGCGCGATACATATTTGGATACCCACTCAGTTCTGAATCCACCGGACTGATAGGTGAGAATGGAGTTTGCAATGGTTGATGGCGACATGGCGATGTCCACATCTTCAAGGAGGAAACGCTCCTGTCCGCCCTGGTCAAAATCATCCAGGAAGTATTCATATTCATTCACCTTATTTCTGCTGAATGTCAGATTTCCATTCCACTGGAAACTGTTTGAAATACGTGCGCCAAGCTGCAGTTCAATCCCGGTTCTGTAGCTGTCCGGTACGTTCTCACGGACGGTATTCCCAACATCGTTCACTTCTCCGGTTGTAATCAGCTGATTTTTGTAGAGCATGTAATAGAGGTTCACGCCCAGGCTGTATCGGCCAAAATCGCCGTGATAACCCAGCTCGTAATCATAGAGTCTTTCAGGGTCGGGACGGCTCTCTTCGGTAGATTCCACATAGTCGCGACGTGTGGGCTCTTTTCCGCCAACGCTGAGTGAAGCAAACGCCCGCTGTCCGTCGGCAAAACGATAGACCACACCGGCTTTCGGGTTGAAAAAGTTGATGCGGTCGCGCTGGGTTACATCGCTCACCTCACCGGTGTTTCCGTCAATCCGAAGTCCAAGAAACCGGTAGGTCACCGCCCGATACTGCAGATCCAGGTAAGTGTTAAACGAGGAACTGAAGTAGTAGTTCAGTTTTCCATAAACATTGAAGTCGGTTTTAAACCCGTTGTTGTCGTAGTAGCGGTCGCCGGGCTGACTGTTTCCCGCAAACTCTGCCCAGATCACCTCACCAAAATGGTCACCGTCGTACTCGTTATATGCACCGCCCACAATCAGGCTCCATTCATCTTCCAGGCGGTATTCACTGGAAGCAATCACACCGTAGAAGTCGTTGTCCAGCCATCGCCGGCGAACCAGATCGCTGCGCTCAATGGTCTCACCGCCAATTTCAATCGGGTCGATGTTGTAGGTGCTCAAGCGGTCGTTATCACGGAACTGCTCAAAATAGCCGCGGCCGTATGTATAGTGCAGCGATGTGTTGGTAGTCCAGTTGTCGGTGAGCCTGTAGGAGTAGTGCAGCTGATAGTGATCCTGCTGATAGTTGTCCACCTGATCTTCATAGGTGAACTCGTTGAACCGGCGGTTTCCGAGGTTGTCTCTGAGGCGGTCGGCCTCTTCGGGACCAATCCAGAGATCGGTAATGTAGTTCTCGAGCTGATTCGGATTGTTCTCAAGAATCGGCTCGGGTACGCCGTTCCATGCCTGGTAGGTTCGCTCCTGGCCCGAGAAAACATCCGCTTTCAGCAGGCTTCGGTCTCCGTGTCGAGATGCGGAGAGGTAGAAAGAACGCAGGTCAGATTCCGCCCGGTCGATATAGCCGTCTGACTCAATTTTCGAGAGACGTCCTTCAACCTGCCAGCCGTTATCCATCAGACCGGATCCAAGCTGGACGGTTGCTTTTTGTGTTCCGTAAGCACCGACTCCCAGATCAACCTCGCCATAGGCATCGGGCCGCATCAGGGCAGACTGTAGGTTCATGGTCGCTCCAAAAGCGGAAGCTCCATGAGTGGATGTTCCCACTCCACGCTGAATCTGAATGTTTTGAGTGGAGGATGCAAAGTCAGGCATGTTCACCCAAAATACACCGTGAGATTCGGAGTCGTTCAGTGGAATTCCGTTTACTGTTACGTTAATTCGGGCCTGATCTACTCCGCGGATTCGTAAGTTGGTATAGCCGATTCCCGCTCCGGCATCGGAGGCCGAAACAACGGATGGCGATGTAGAGACCAGCATGGGAATATCCTGTCCGGTGTTGCGGAGATCGATCTCCTCGCGTGAGATATTGCTGTAGGCCACAGGAGTGGAGTCGTCCACGCGCAGTGCGCTTACAAAAACTTCTCCTGCCGTTACCGGCTGGGATGTGAGTTCGATATCGAGATAGGAATCTGTTTCAGTAAAGGATACGGTTTGTGTTTGATATCCAATAAAGCTGATTCTCAGTTCATAGCCGGACTCTCGAAGTCTCAGGCTGAATTCACCGTCGGCGTTTGTGGATGTGCCGTTGGTGGTACCCACTTCAAGAATGGATGCACCTGCAAGCGGCTCACCGGTGCTGCTATCGGTAACTCGCCCGTCTATGGTTTGAGAAATGGCTTGAAGGGAAGTCCCGAAGAGGATCGGGATGATTAAAGAAAATAGTTTTAGGTAAAAAGACATGATGCCTCCATCAATTTTAAATGCGATTGAAGGAGGGGGACAGTGCGCGGTAGTCATCAGCTGAAATTGTTTGTGATGTGATGGCCTGCACTGCAGATCGGTTTCCCTACGCCGGTATAACCCGGTTCAGGTTCACAGGGTATGATCTCAGTCCCTCCCGATGTATCGGGACGGGACACCCCCAACCTTATTGGTTAAGTATGTGGATCAATGATACGGGTGTTTAGGTTCAGTCTCAAGATGAAACGCGGATTTAGTGGATGATTGGATTTCGCTGAAAAAGGCCTGTCAACATCCCTATAGCGTCTGGTTCTCGCAGAATTTCACGAATAGGTACGCAGACTCACGCAGAAAAAACTTTGTGAACCTTAGAGTCTTCGCGTCTTCGTGGTTGAATAATAAGAGGCAGCCGCGAAGGCACAAAGTCGCGAGGGTTCACGAAGGATCTATATAAATAGGAAAAGCCCCAAAGTTTGGGGCTTAATATACGAGCCGGTCTTTTATGGCCGGATCTTCCTTTTTTTCGCAGGGATAAATCCCGCGCTCGTGTATTGAACCCATGAATGGGTTTTGCTTACAGGTCTCTTCAACCTTTAAATCACCACTCTGCGTGAACCCGGTACTTTATTATATTGTTGTCATCAACCCTGTCTGATCCCGGCTGCTGTCGGGATGCTGATAGCTCTTAGGACCACCCAATGAAATAACTGCAATGAAATATTACTCCCTGATACTTCTCATATTTAGCCTAACCCTTCTCTCCTGCAGCTCCGATTCCGGAGAGTACACAGTAGAGGAGAGAATCCGGCAGGATGTAGAGTGGCTGGCATCCGATGAACGTGGAGGCCGCCTTGCAGGAACCGTACATGAATCTGAAGCAGCAAACTATATTGCCGATCGGTTTCTTCAAATTGGACTCATACCGGGCGGAGACAGAGACACCTATTTTCAGCAGTACCTTCTGGAGGGACCTTTGGCCCAGTCGATGAATGTAGACCGCCATCTCTCAAGGAATGTGGTTGGGGTATTAGAAGGATCTGAAAGCCCGGGTCAATATGTGATAATCGGAGCGCATTACGACGGACAGGGTTTTGGCGGAGCGATCTCCATGAACCACGAAAATCCGGATACACTGCACAACTCGGCCGACGATAACGCATCCGGTGTGGCCGGACTTCTGCGTCTGGCGCAACAATTTTCTGATGAAAAACCCGCTAAATCGATTCTCTTTGTTGCATTTTCGGGTGAGGAGGTAGGGCTTCAGGGATCCAGATATTTTGCAGGGAATCTGGAAGTTGAGGCAGACTCTGTCCTTGCCATGATCAACCTGGATATGATCGGGCGGCTGAATAATGACGATGAACTAACTATTTTTGGGACAGGCACCTCACCAATGTGGGATGAAATTCTTACAGATATTGAAATCGAAAATGTAGAAATCCATCACAACCCATCCGGAACGGGTGCGAGTGACCATGTATCTTTCCACAGCATCAACATTCCCGTACTCCACTACTTTACCGGTTCACATGAGGATTATCACCGCGAGGGTGATACGTCTGACAAGATCGATTTTGAAGGGATATTGAAGGTTTCGGATCATTCCGGCCGGGTGGTGAAAAAGCTCTTTGCACTCAATCCGTCAGAGATTGAGTTTACCCCAACAGCTCCGCAGCGTGAAACTTCGATGGACTTAAACAGCGTAACCCTGGGCGTGATACCCGATTATAATTATTCCGGAGAGGGTTTCAGAATTGACGGTATTACCGCAGGAGGGGCTGCAGAGAGATCAGAAATGGAGCGGGGGGATGTGATTATTCAGATGGGGGATTATCGGGTTCAAAATATTTATGACTATATGGAATCGCTTGGTCAATTTAGAAAAGGTGAAGAAATTGTTGTTAAAGTTCGCAGATCAGAAGAAATTGTAGAGATAACAGTTACTTTTTAATAGGGATAAAATGAAAAAGAGTTTACTAATAGTTGCAGCATCACTGCTGGGTGCGGGTGTGATTTCATGCGGTGAAAATAGAGTGGATCTTCCACCCATGCCGTCGGGAGTTCAGACGATATCATTAACCGGAGATACGCTCTATACCCCTGAGCTCTCTCCTGAAGTTTTCGACAGCCACAACGAGAAATTTCTGGAGGCTCTCTCGAACTACCGGGTTGACCCGGAAGATGCAGAAAATATTATATGGCTGGGCCGGAGAGCAGCTTATCTAGGAGAGTATCGCGAGGCGGTTCAGCTTTTTACAGAAGGTACATTTAAAGTCCCTGAGGATCCCCGTATGTTTCGTCACAGGGGGCATCGCTATATCACGCTTAGACATTTTGACCGGGCGATCCGTGATTTTGAACGAGCGGAAGAGCTGATGCGGAATCTGCCGGACTATATTGAACCGGATGGGCTGCCGAATGAGCTGAATCAGCCGGTGAGTACATTAAAATCGAATGTTTGGTACCACAAGGGGCTGGCGCACTATCTTAAGGGAGAATATCACCGAGCGATTGAGTCGTACGAAAAAGCGTTGAATAATCTGGACTTGACCGACGACATGCGCGTGGCTACTCTCTATTGGTACTACTCAGCCCTGAAGAGGAGTGGACAGGATGAACGGGCCGGTAGTGCCATTGAGGAGGTTACGGCCGATATGAATCTGATCGAGAATGATGTTTATCTGAATCTGATCATGGTGTTTAAAGGCTACTTTGATCCGGAACGGATGATGGAGGTGTCGGATGATGCTCTGCAGAATGCCACACTGTGGTACGGTATCGGAAACTGGCACTATATGAATGGGAGAGAGGAGAGAGCCGTCGATATCTGGAACCGAATTATCAACACAGACCAATGGGCGGCGTTTGGTTATATAGCGGCTGAGGCAGAAATGGCCAGACTGAAAAATTGAGTAAGACCTGTCAGCATCCCGACAGCAGTCGGGATCTGACAGCGTCTTGGTTTCTCGCCCCGAGCATTCGGGGCAGATAAATACGCTGAGGGATGTGTGTTATTAGATGTGCAACGCTTTAAATCAACTCCGGAGGAGTATCCTGTTTGTAGTATTAAATGAGTTATATGGGATTAGCTCCTTAGGAGCTTTCTGCAACACAGGGCGAGATTATTAGCACAAAACAAAAAAAGGACACTCCTATGGAGTGATGGTTTTTTTCACTCATCTTTCTAAAAACAGGCTATTCCTACGGAATAATATTTATCTCGGTAAGAGGCGTTCTATGCGAGCCTGGAAAAAATTCTCGCAGGGATAAATCCCGTGCTCATGTGTACAACCCTTGAATGGGTTTTATGATTAAGATCAGTCTGCGTTCAGAGAACCTGAGCGTCTGGTGTTCGAGTTAGTTAAGCAGTGTGAAATCAATATAGCTTAGAACTTCTGTGCTTCCGTTGTGGATGAATTTGTGTTGACTACAAAAGTAGCGAGACAAGAGATTTCAAGAAGGGGATCAATAGCCAAAATACCGGGTACAGCACCACAACACGAGTAAATAAAAAAAGGCCGATGGCAATGCCACCGGCCCCTGTAAGGATACTGCAGAGTTCGATAAAGAAGTTCTACCAGAATCCTTAACCCCGCTTTAATATAACGGAATAGGGGTTAGAAGGAAAATTTTATTAATTAAGGTTAAGTGATTGTTATTCAGTTGATTATATGAAATATATATGAGGTGTTGGATTTGAGAAGTGATTCTGAAGTTTAAAACAGGATCAAAAATCTTGTATCGAAAATCTCCAATTGTATATAAAGTAAATTTGATAACAGATTTTGGGATACTCTTAAGAAACAAATATCCTATTGTAAATGGTTGGCAAAGCTTGTAATTTTACCGCCCTTTAAGAGATTGTATATCAAAAAGGACCCGTAGCTCAGTTGGTCAGAGCAGTCGACTCATAATCGATTGGTCGCAGGTTCAAGTCCTGCCGGGTCCACTTTTTTCCATTCAATTAGTGCCAACCCCACAATCTGAGTATTGTTTTTGCTGAGGTCATCTTATCTATATTGCGAAATCTGATCTTTACTTCTTGATTTAGGTTTGTACACGACTCCATAAATTATAGTTTTGTTTTTGGCTAAGGCCATTTGATCTATGTTGCGAAAACAGTGTTTTCGCGGTTCAAGTCTGTACTAAATAAAGAACATGGCAAAGATTGTACTTATTTCTTGTGTCAGAAAAAAAGTATGTCAAAGCTAAGGCTAAAGATCTTTCTTTGAGTCTACCTTTCGATTAGGTTTGGAATATGCTGACAGTTTAAAACCAAAATCTGTTTTTATTCTTTCTGCAAAGCATAATCTTTTCCTTTTAATCAAAAGTCAGTCCCTAGGATTTAACTTTAAAAAATAATGTCAACTTCTAATCGTAGAAAGTGGGATTAAAAAATCTTTCACAGTTGAAAATGTACTGCAATTTGATATACGTCACTTTATTTTATTGACAGACCAAAAATATCTGTAATATTTATTTCCCAATTTGAACTTCTACGAAATCCCAGTACAAGGACAAAGTATTGGGGGAAACAGAAACAGTCTTTAAAGAATGAGTTCTGATATGGGAAATATTTGTCATCGTCTTCATGGGATAGTTAAAGGGTTAGAACGAAATTACTTTCCTTACGACAAATCTAACTTATGTGAAAATGGGTTATACATACTTTTTGAAAAAGGTGAACATGCTCATAACACTGATCGAATTGTGAGAATTGGTACTCACAACGGCCCCAATCAATTACCATCTCGCATAAAGCAACATTTTCTCAGCAGAAATAAAGACAGAAGTATCTTTCGTAAGAACATTGGTCGGGCTTATTTAAATAAAAACTATGATCCATTTCTTGAGCAATGGAATTGGAGCCTAACCTCAAGGAAAAATAACGAGCTTTATTCTCCGAAACTGGATTTAGATAAACAACAACAAGTTGAAGCTTTAGTATCCGACTATATTCAAAATAATTTCTCATTTGTAGTTTTCAGAGTCGATACAAAAGAAGAGCGATTGAAATGGGAAGAAAAGATTATTTCAACAGTATCTCATTGTGAAGAATGTAGTCCAGCTGCTGATTGGTTTGGACAACATTCTCCAAAGCTAAAAATTCGAGAAAGTGGGTTGTGGCAAGTCAATGGCTTGTATAAAGATCCACTTAATGAAGATGAATTCATTATGTTAAGCAAACTATTGAAGCGCGCAGGCCAATAAGCAATTCGAATATTGGTAGTAGTTATCAGCCATAGATTGATAATTGTCACCCGGCCACTCACTTGCCATACTATTAACCATCAATTAACCGTGCTAATGGATATACTTCCCGAACAATTTAAAGCATCTATCGGAGGTTTTTTTGGTCCTTCGTACGAAGTAGAACTTCAATCAGACGGGACGCTGCTCTATACGGATGATCCATATGATTTTCCAATGCCGGCCAGAGAAAGGGAGGGTATTACCGTATCAGAAGATCAATGGCGTGAATTTCGAAAAGCGCTGGACAGCGCAAATGTTTGGTCATGGAAGAACTATTACGATTCATATGTTCTTGATGGAACCCAGTGGGAGTTGGTTATCAGGTATGGGGATGCTTTTGTGAGTTCAGGGGGGAGCAACAATTATCCGCCCGAAGAGGAATTCAAACAGTTCGAGGACGCTGTGAGGCGTCTGCTTGGCAAGAAGGATTTCGGGTAGCACATGAAGACATGTAAGATGGTATACCTTATCGGGTATAAAAAAGAAAAGATTGATTGGTTTATACTTTTCGGGTATAGAAAGTGTGTTTTAAATAAATCAATAATTTCAGGGAGTTTTAAATCGAGGACTAGGCTGTTTAAACCATTTATTTAATCAATCCAGGGTGAAATAAGTAGTCGTTTTGATGTAAAAGGTTTGTTGAGCAGATTATTGGTGTCCGGAAAATCACAACCATGGAGATATCGTTTTTAGAAAGGTTGGAGATTGATCCGGTCTGTCTGACCGAAATAGAGAGTCTTTAAACGGTTCAGTATATGGAAGAAGAGATTCGAGAAAGAAGAATAATTGGCGCTCGGTTAGCAACCGATTCTGAATAAATTTTCATCACAGAGTTCCAAAAGATAGGATTATTAAATAGCATTACCAGATGCTACAGTTGTGTTAAGTAGTGTGAAGTTTGCTGAATTCAATTCAGTCTGTCCTGAACCAACCCACCGGAGGAACAACTCACATGAAAAGTAAAACTAAAATTCACGATGGAATTGTCGGCGTCATATATCTGACAAGCGTATTGTTGGCCGTTTATATTAATTTGAACTGGCTCTATCTGGCCGGTGCTGTGGCTGTACTTCAAATCATGAGTACCTTTACAGGATTCTGCCCGGTCTATTTTGTTCTTGATAAAATTATGCCTGAAAAGGAACCGGCAGCTGCTGTCAAAAAAGCGCTGTAAGGCTACTGTTAATTTTGCATTTTCAGGAAGAGTAAAAGGTGTGTAATGGCTCTCTTTTTCACCCTTTACTCGCCTCTGTAACGTGGAGGCCGGTACTCCTTACGGCTTGTGTATTTTGGAAACCGTATTTTTACAGCTAAATGTAAATTAAGTTGAGCAGGTTATCTCTGAACTCCATGCGCATTTCTATTGTAATAAGGTGAAATTACCATTCGGTATTATAATACGTAAGCCGGCTGAATCAAACATAGAATCCATTGAGTGAACATACTGTCGTAACTTCTGAGATGACTTTAACTGAAGCCTGGAAGCATGTATTGAACCGAGTAAAAGAAGCTGTGGCCGATAGCGATCATCCGTTTCGGTTTGTGGCGCTTGCCACGATTGATAAAAATAAGAGACCGCAGCAAAGAACGGTGGTGCTTCGCGATTTTTCAGAAGAGAGCACGTTTATGATCTACACCGACAGCCGATCCGATAAAGTCGGTGAAATCCGAGAAAGTGATTCTGCAAGTCTTCTGTTCTATGATGACAAAGAAAAACTGCAGCTTAGGGTCACCGGCAGAGCTTCAATAGTGAAAGCGGGAGAAGAGTACAAACGGCACTGGGATAACGGCGGAAGCAGCAGTCCCCACTCCTATACATCGGTCGTTACGCCCGGTTCAAAAATTGAAAATCCGGATGAGGCATTTAATTGGCACCTGGAGAGCACTCCAAACTTTTGTCTGGTCAAGATTGAGGCTGTACGAATGGAGTTTTTACAGCTGGACGGGGTCAGGCATATCAGGTCTGAGAAGATTATTCGTAACCGGGAAGAGATACTGCACTGGTTAGCACCTTAACTATTTTTTGATGAGATTGAACGGTTGGTGCACCCAATCGGTTGAACTGCAAGGAAGAGGAGAGTTTTAGGCTTTTTTTGACCAACTTTTCTACCTGCAGTTGGCAGTTATAATTTAAATAAAGGGGGTTTGATTATGGAATTTGTGATGATAGCGTTAAAACTCATTGTCGGGTTAAGTATTCTCAACGTATGGCTTGTCCGGTCAAAAAAATCCACGGCCTGGAGAGGCGGTGATGCGAATGATATCAAAGAGGAGTTTAAAAATTATGGTTTACCGGTTTGGTTTATGTACGCGGTAGGTACGGCTAAGGTCGGACTGGCGATTCTTCTAATCACTTCCATTTACTACCCGCAGGTTGAGGCTGTTGCCGCATTCGGAATAGCTTTTCTGATGCTTGGAGCCGTTTCCATGCACATAAAAATCAGTGATCCGCTCAAGAAATCACTCCCTGCATTTACATTCCTTGTACTCTCTCTGGTGATAGGGCTTTTATAGTATATAAGCCCTCAATAGAAAGTCAGGCCACAAAGACGCTAAGACCCGAGGTTACACTAAGGTTACTCTGCGAATCTCTGCGAGGAATGTCTGGCCATAAATGACCGGCTCGTATATTAAGCCCCAAATTTTGGGGCTTTTCTTATTTATCTGCACCATTCGTGACTTCGTGGCTAATCTACATATATCTGCCACGGAAGCACAGAAGTTCCAAAATGTATCGAGTTTACTCTGCGAAAACCGCGAATTCATCTGCCCCGAATGCTCTTGGCGAGAACCTAAGCTTGATCGATAGAGGTTGTCATACACATTCCGTAGGATTAGCCTGTTATTAGAAAGATGAGTGGAAAAAAGCCATCACTCCATAGGAGTGTCCTTTCTGTTTTGTGCTAGAAATCTCGCCCTGTGTAGCAGGAAGCTTCTAAGGAGCTAATCCCTTATAACTCATTTTATGCTAAAAACAGGATACTCCTCCGGAGTTCATTTAAAGCGTTGCACATCTAGTAAAAAAACATTTCTCAGCGAAACTCTGCGAGAAACCCAGACGCTGTCATGTTCATTGAACGCTGACAGGTCTTCTATTAATAACCCATTTATGGGTTGTAGACACGAACGGGGGATTTATACCTGCGAGGAATATCCGGCCATGAATGACCGTCTCGTATATTAAGCCCCATAAATTGAGGCTTTGTTATATACCTTTTCCATTTTTGCCCAACTCACATTAATCCGCCAGGCAAGCACAGAAAGTTCTAAGGTATTCAAAGAATACTTCTGCGAGACTCTGCGAATTTATCTGCCCCGAATGCTCAGGGCGAGAAACCCAGACGCTGTCAGGATCTTTGAACGCTGACAGGTCTTAATCATAATAACATAAGAGCGCGGGATTTGTCTCAGCTAAAAAAGCGAAGGATGAAAACTCAATTAGTATGCAATCCAGGTTACCAAAGATTATAAAATCTAACTGCCAGCCAGCCGTTAATCAACATAAATATGATGGATGGCAGAGACTGCAAAATGCTGTCCTTTATTTTAATACGAACTATAAAAGCCATGAACATCATCGCGGTAAACCCGGCCGCGGCCAGAAGTCCGATCTCCGGAAAGATCAATCCAATCAGCAAACCGGCCGATCCCATAATTTGCAGTATACCCGTTACTTTTCGCTGCGGGTCGGACATACCGAATCTTTTAAACTCGTCAATCATCATCTGCGAGTTCAGAGACTGAAATCCGTAGAACAAAAAAAAGAGGGCATTCAGGATTAATCCGAATTGAAATGTTGTGCTCAAGCAATTGGAGACTAAAGGTTTGAGTAAGTAGGATGCTTTTTTACGATAGGGCATCCTTACAGTTTGTCATCAGTTCTTGTCGCCATATATGTATGGCAGCAGATGTTGTCAGCAGAAGCCTCTTCGGGTAAATTTCGTTCGGTATTCTAAAGTTTAGCTGCTCAGGCTTTATGGGATCTTTCAAGTTAAAAAGAAAGTCCTTCTCCGGAGATGCAAGATGCAAATAGTCTGCAAAACAGTAAGGGATTATAACCGGAAATCAGCTTTTATAACTGCAATTATTGAGTGCCCGGCTACTTCAGGAATATTGAACGGAAGATAACCCATCTTTTTTGACCGTAATTATTTCAGATAGTCGAATGTATCAACCATTTTGTATTTCGGATCGCGACTCATAAAATCCCTGAAAAAAGCGGTATGACTTGCCCCCATAAGGATAAAAACCCTGTCATCTTCATCCAGATCAATCCTGTGTAAGTTCGAGTACATTCTTAGGTTCCGCTGGTAATATTTGGCAGCCTCATCGGCTCCTTGAAAGCCACCTTCAGTCCCTGCATAAGTAAGCCTGTCGGCATTAATGGTAATTAGGAAATCCAGAAACCTGTCATGGTTGGTTAGTTTTAATTTTTCAAGCAGGGTAAGGGTATCTCTGTCCACATCCACTTCCGGGAAAAACTGAAGCAGGTCGTCGGAATAGGTGTCATATCGCTCGGGATTGATAGCATTTTCGATGATGAACTGCCCAACCTTATAATTGTAGAACATTTTATGGTCTATACCGTGAATTCTTTCCGTTCCGCTTAATCTGCCTAGTTCAAAAGCCAGCAGTTCAATTTCAGTTGGACTTTCAAAAAGCATATCCGGGTTCTCTTTATAGCTTAAGTATGAGTCTTTCAGCTTATCATCATACTCGGGCGGTGTTTCCACAAGAATCACAGTTGGTTCAAATGCAGAGAGTTTTTCTGCAATATTGTGGACACGCTGCCGGTTCTCTCTATCCTGTTCATCAAATTCTGTAGTGTGCTCATCAGGTGTAAACCCCATGTGGAATGTTCCAAAGTTCAGAACCTCTATGTTGCCGGGAAGCGGATCATGCGGCTCAGAGTTATGGGTTGATAGTTCTGAATGATTTACAGAGATGATCATCAGGGCGATTCCGAAAATCGTGACTAACTGTTTGATTCGATTCATTTTCTCAGAAACTACATTTTTGCGTTTATATTATTGAAATCAGTTTTAAAGTACTGTGCTAAAACAGGCACTTGGTCAAGTTTGGCCCGGCTTTGTATCGATAGAGCTTGGAAGGTATAGTGAGTTTGGAGTGATAACTTCAACATCCCGTTCCTGAAGTGACGTATGGACCGTCACATTTGTATTTTGAATATTACTCTGATTCTCTTTATCCGATGTATCAACCGGGCAGTGGGCGGGACCGGATAAGGCCATAATCCCAATGAAACCAAGAGTGACTGTGGTCCAGATGACGGATATAACTACAAATATTTTTTTGATGTACTTCATTACATTCTTCATGGCTCTTCTCTTTTGATCTGTTCAAATTTACTTGTGCAACCATCACATTAACTGCTTTAGGTTGAATGTCTGTAATACCGTACGAATGCATCTGTATGATGTTACAGGCTGATCAGGGTCAATTAACTATATAGATTAAGATGTTAAGGGGAGGAGTAATCTCAATTAGGAGTGCGGAATAAGGTTGGGTTTAAAAAGTGCTTCAGAACTGTAAAAATTCATTGGGAAACGGAACGAATGCGGTGAGTTTATTTTTGATAATCCTGTTCAATTAACCTTGAAGAAAGTAACAACACTATTTACCTACAGATGGAAAAAATGACGCAGGACTACAGTAAGTACACCGATGAAGATCGTAAGGTTTGGAAGACACTTTTTGAGCGGCAGCAGGAGAATCTACCCGGAAAAGCTCACCCTGAATATCTGAACTGCCTGGATCAGCTCAGCGAGGTTTTAAGACCGGATAAAGTCATCAATTTTGATGAGCTGAATGAGCATCTGATGGCAGAAAACGGCTGGTCGGTTGTAGTAGTGCCGGGTCTCATCCCTGTAGACGACTTCTTTAAGCTTTTGTCGGAAAAGAAATTTTGCTCCTCAACCTGGCTTCGGTCTATGGATCAGCTCAACTATCTTGAAGAGCCGGATATGTTTCACGACATCTTTGGCCATATCCCGCTTTTAATGAACTCTGACTATGCCCGATTTGTAGAGGAGTTTGGAAAACTAGGCGTTGAGTATGGACACAACAAAGTTATTGAAAAGCAGCTACAAAGACTCTACTGGTTCACCGTGGAGTTTGGTCTGATTAAACAGAACGAGGGCACACGCATCTACGGAGCCGGAATTATTTCATCGTCAGGAGAAACAGATCACATATTTGACGATGACATAGAGGTTCTGCCTTACGAAGTAGATAAAGTTCTCAACAACGATTTTATAACCTCAGAGATACAGACTCGTTATTACGAGATTGAATCCTTCGAAGAACTCTTCCATTCAGTGGAGGAACTGGAAGAGTCTCTAAAGGATGAGGTAAACATATAAGTTTACCTTTTTACATCTGAAGAGCTAAGATTGTTTGTCATCATCCTTATCGCGATTGTGACCCGGACGCGTGTGCGAAGGTGGATCGCTTGCCGGAAATGTGTTGTCCAGCTCTCTGTCCAGTTTTTTATTCTCATTCTTTTTAGCGGGCTTTTTACTCTTTTCTTCTTCCATGGCTTACGTCTGTTTTGGTTTCAAAGTTTACACTCAATAGTATAAACATAATACATTTTTTCAGCATTCAAATTGCTCACACTCTTTTCAATAAAGCTTACATGATTTTGTTTCTTGTTTCCTCGGATCCGCTGCAGTTTGAACGGATGCCAAAAGCAAAGAGTTCTCCTGTGTAACAAGCATATTTGAACATTTGGCCGGACTGATATTATGAAAAAGAAACAAAATCCAATTCACCAGAAAGCGAGCTCCGCCTGGAGGTCGCGGAAAGTGGCTATAGTTGGAGCCGGAGCAGTAGGTGCTACTTTTGCGTATGCAATGGCGCAGAATGGTGCGGCAGATGAGATATGTCTGATTGATCTGAATGAAGATCTTTGCAGGGGGCAGGTACTGGATCTGTCTCACGGACTACCATTTTATCCAACAATTAACATCTACGTTGGCAGTGAGGAGGACTATGCAGATGCCGATGTGATTGTGATTACAGCGGGAGCTGCACAGAAGAAAGGTGAATCCCGGCTGGATCTTCTAAAGAAAAACAGTGCTATAATTGAGGGTATCGTGGATCAGATCATCGCTCAGGATTCCAAGGCGACCATTGTTGTGGTAACGAATCCGGTCGATATTCTCACCAAGATTGCGCTCGAACGTTCCGGATGGGAGCGAAGCCGGGTAATCGGTTCAGGAACCGTGCTGGACAGTTCGCGATTTAAATTTCTTTTAAGTGAGTTCTTTGATGTTTATGTAGGCAGTATTCACGCTTACATTTTGGGTGAACATGGCGACAGTGAGTTTGCTGCATGGTCGATGGCTAATATTTCGGGTGTACAGCTCGACGAGTACAGCAGCCAACTCGGCATTGAAAACTGGCCTGATAAGAAAAAAGAAATTGAACAGGAAGTTCGTGATTCCGCCTATCACATTATTGATTATAAAGGGGCAACGAATTTTGGTGTGGGCCTGGCTCTGGTTCAAATTGTTGGAGCGATTCTGAAAAATCAGAGGCGGGTACTCACGGTCTCTTATCACCTGGAGGGAGAGTATGGAATCAGCGATGTCTGTTTGGCCACACCTTGTCTTCTCTCTCAGGACGGAGTGGCCTCAATTGTAGGAACGGAATTGACCGATGACGAACAGAAAAAATTGATCCACTCTGCGGATGTTTTGAAGAAAGAGTATGCTCACCTGAAAAGCTAAATCAGGTTTGGCTGAGAGATAACGGAATTCAATTAAGACTCACCTGCCTTGGGTTTGTACCGAGGTCTCACAATCAGGATGTGGTCAAGCCCGGTGAGCCGGCAGTCGATGTGCGTCCAGGTAGGGGCAAACTCTTTGGCTTCAAGTGTGGTTAATCCCGCTTTCAGAAACTTCTTTTCGTTGTTAAGAATAAGATCCCGAACATCGTCAGCCGGAATCCACTCTTTGGTTGATTTGATGCGGCATTTTAAATCCGCAGCACTACAAAGACCACCTCTGTGAAAACTTAAGCGGCTACCGGTTTCAGAGCCGGGGTAGCGAAAACCACTCTCAGAAAATCTGCCGCCCCACAGCCAGTCATTAATAATCACGGAAACTTCCTGTTTATACTCTTTTCCCAAAAAGTCCCGGGTAAACTGTAAAACGGTTAGAAGTGTGGGATTGAGATGCCATAACGCAGAGTTACCTCGCTCATCGTAAAGTTTTGGCGGAACAAGTTCTCTCAGGTCAAAATTGGGTGCTCCAAATTTAGCTAAATTCATTGTGCCTTCCCCGGTGTCGTTTTGTTGGTTATCAGTAAAATAAAAAAGGGATTGAGGTTTTCAGCCTCAATCCCTAAATGGTTGTTGAGAAGTGTGCTCAAGCACTTCTCAGATAGTAACTCTTGTTATTATTTGTGTATCGTGGTTCTCTGCTTATAAGACACAGAAAATCAGAAACCCTTACAGATACACAGTAAAAATAAATACAGGCTGTTTTGTCTTTTAAAGTCAATACAGACAATGGTTTACAGGTTCTTTTTTTGAAAGCCCGTCAAAAAAAATTTTAAAGAATTTAAAAATCTTAGCAAAGTTGAGAGCGAAATTTAATCACGCTTTGAAAAATCCTGATTATAAGGATTTACCTCAGCCCGTTCTTTAACAACGATGGATGGGTAGCCGGTAGATACATGGCAATTATTACAGGCTTGCAGAACGACTTGATTTCTATCCCGTACCCGGTCCCAGTCTCCTGCTTCCACGGCATCCTCAAGATCTTCGATTGTCGGTTCCAGCATGGTAGCCGTAAGCTGGCCAACGGGCTGATCGTGATAAACAAGGTCTGCTTCAATTAGATCTTCAGCTGCCTCTTCCAGTTCATGGATATAGAAATCGAGCAGTTCACTGTTTTCGTTATCGATGGCATAAGCAATTTTATGAACAACCGTCTGCATTACGGTCATCGTATCATAAAGTGACGGTTTATTAAGATCCTCTACCTGATTTTCCAGATTGGCCACTTTTACCCAGAGAATTCCACTTAGAATAACGAGGAAGATTGTGATGGCGATTAGTGCTTTATTCATGATGATTGATTTGGATATTTGTGATGTATTGAACTACCTGAATCTATAATACTTAAAGCTTAAATAAAACAGAATGATACCTCTATTATCCTAATGCTTGGGCGATATCTTCGATAAGATCATCAGGGTGTTCGAGGCCTACGCTTACACGGATCAGGTTCACCGGCGTTACCGAACCCTCGCCCTCACTGCTTTGACGGTGTTCCCAGGTACTCTCTACACCGCCCAGACTGGTTGCCCGCTTAATAAGTTTTGAACGCCCGACCACAGCTATACTCTCTTTTTGATCGCCATCAACCAGGAATGAGACCATTCCCCCATAACCCTTCATCTGTTTTTTGGCGACCTCGTGTCCGGGATGGGAGGGGAGTCCCGGGTAGATTACGCCGGATACTTTAGGGTGATCCTTCAGAAAGTGAGCTACTTTTTCGGCGTGTTCATTATGACCTCTCATTCTGTATGCGAGAGAACGGGTACTGCGGCTCAGCATCCAGCAATCCTGGGCAGAGGGAACGGCACCGCCCATTTTCTGAATCAGTTTGATACGCTCAAACCACTCATCATCTTTTTTGGCAACGAGCGCGCCCCCAAGAATGTCACTGTGACCGCCAAAATATTTTGAGGTGGAGTGAAGCACGATATCCACACCCAACTCAAGAGGAAGCTGATTTACGGGAGTGGGCCACGTGTTGTCGGCCACGGTTCGGAGTCCGTGATCTTTGGCCAATTTGGTAACTGCCTCAATATTGGTAATCCGCATGAGCGGATTGGACGGCGTTTCAATCCAGATCAGCTTGGTATTTGGTTTGATATGCTTCTCGATATTCTCAAGATCGGTCATGTCGATGAAGCTGGATTCAAGCCCCCAACCGGTCATAATTTTATTAACCATCTTCCGGTTCCCCGCATAAACATCTTCCGGGATAATAATATTATCACCCGGATGAAGAGACTGAAGAACGGCCATTCCCGCTGCGATTCCCGACGAAAATGCCGCTGCGGCTTCACCGCCCTCAAGTGTGGCGATCAGATTTTCAAATTGCAGGCGATTTGGGTTTCCAAGCCTTGTGTAGTGAAGATCCGATTCATCCCGTCCCTCTTCGTCTATTTCATAAATGGTACTGGGAGAGATTGGAGGAACAATCGATTTGGAAGGGTTGTGAATATCAAGTCCGGCATGGATGGCTTTCGTTTCAAATCGCATAGAGTTCAGTTTTTTAAATGAAATTAAATTCTCCTTTTGAAGAGGCAAGGGGATGAAAAAATGATTTATTAATGAGTTCAATCAATATCAGAAATAATGATGTTTTTTTACCAGAGAAGCACGAAAATTTAAAATTTATTCCGTGCTTGCCGTGGCAATCAATGAAATTTCTTTTGAAAATAATAAACCATGTATAAAAAAATTGCAGGCCCTTATTCAGAACCTGCAATCCAATAACCACAACCCTCTTGATGAATAGTTATGAAATAGTATCTAAGCAGGCACTTCAACTTCCACAACCGGTATCAGTTTTACTTCCGCCTTGATCGACCGCGTAATCAGGCAGATCTCTTCAGCTTTTTCCAGCAGGCGGTACGCTTTCTTCTCTTTTTCTCCATCACTGATTGTCAAAGTCGCTTTTATTGTCACTTCACTCATTACAAATTTCCCGTTTTCATCACGGCTCATTTTACCTGAGCTGTCGATTTTCAGATCCTCAAACTCAAATTTGGAATACTCCGCAACAGCGGTGAACGATGTGAGAAAGCAGCTGCTAACAGAGGCGGTAAAGAGGTGTTCGGGCGACCAGATGCCTTCTACACCGCCGGGAAATTCAGGAGGGGTGGCGACCTCAATTTCATCATTCAGTTCGGGTGAATTCATAGTGCCAATCCGCCCTTCCTTCCATGTAATGTTTACCGCATAGTTATGCTCTTCATTGCTGCTCATATTCAGCCGTTTTTTGATTGATAATTTGTTCCAGCTGGGGTGCCCGAACCACTCCGGACTGTTGCCAGAGAATCTGTCCGTTTTTGAACAGAATCAGAGTAGGCACTCCGCGCACCTGGTATTTAATGGCTGCCTGTGGATTCTTCTCCGCATCAATCTTAATAATATTGATGTTCTCTCCCAGCCTTTTTTTAAGATCCTGCAGAATCGGTCCCATCATTTTACAGGGTCCGCACCAGTCGGCATAAAAGTCTACCAAGACAGGTGTTTCACCTTTAATGATGTCGTTAAAGCTCATCTGTTTTGTTTCTGTACTCATTTGGATATCTCTTTATAGTTTTGGTAAAATGTTTTCTGCCTTTTGTAAGCAGTGGTTTTTATTTAATCTCTTCGTACTCCACATCTTCAATTTTATCGTCAGCTGCAACTGCCCTGGGGGCGCACTGCCCGGCCATACATCCCGTATTGGTAACAGCCTGAAACAGGAAAAAGATGGAGAGTACGCCCGAAAGTGAGGCACTGTGCATCAGCCAGTTATAACCTAGTACAAGACCAAATGTCAAAGCAACCCAGCGCATCGGATGCCAGTTTGTAAATAACTGTTCAGATAGATTTGAAAACATAAAAGTGTTATTTGTGGTTATTCTCTTTTTATACAGTATAGAGCAGATCAATTATAAATTTCTTACTCGTTAACTGATATATAACCAAGATACCGTACCTGAAAATTAAACTCAGTTACAATTGTTACAGAAGGGTGATTTTATTTCGGCTGAGCCTGACAAGACCGTCATTCTCCATCTGTTTGAGAAGGCGGCTGATGACAACGCGTGCCGTGCCCAGCTCATTACCAAGCTCTTCGTGGGTGATTTGTATGGTTCGTTTACCGCTTACTTCAGCTCTTTTTTTAAGAAAACTGTGGAGGCGCTCATCCATCTTTTTAAAAGCCACCGCATTTACTACATCCAGAAGTTCCTGAAAACGCTGATGATAAATCCGGAAGATATAGTTGATCCACTCCGGATGTTTTTTAGTGAGGATTCCCAGTTTATGAACCGGTAGGAGAAGTATCTCACTGTCTTCGTAGGCGACGGCTTTTAGTTGATTGTTCTCATTGTAGAGTCCGTTCAGAACCGACATGATACAGGTATCTCCCTCTTTTAAATAGTAGAGCAGAAGTTCTTTAAAATCGTCATCGGATTGATAAACCTTAACACTCCCTTTCAATATTATCGGGATGGCGCGAATAGCTGTGTTCTCTTCAAACAGTATTTCTCCCTTTTTGAGAATTTTGAGCTGACCGTATCTCTTCAGGTCGTTTAAAAAATCTTCGGAGGCATCAAACTCAGCGATGCGTTTCAGTTTTTCTATAGATTCAGGATGTTTTAGCATGGGGGAAAGATAACAGGGATTTTGAAGATCAGCCACTTATTTTAATTCTGAAGCGCCCGGGCCTTTTCCTCACATAGCTCTTTCAGTGCAATATTCATCTGCTGAAAACCCTGCTCCGTTTTTTTTAGAAGACCTCCGATAAATGGCACGATTAATCCTGTAAATGATTCGCCGTGTTCAAGTGCCGTGCTGCCGTTTGGCAGCTTGTTGATAACAAAGTAGTGTTCTCCGTCAAACAAACCTTTTATAAAAAGTTTGCCTCTCCATCTGAACTCTTTTTGGTCCTCGTATTTGAGTACACTTGGAGTGAATGTTTTTGGCTTATCAAAATCGGGCGGTTGTAATGTAACAGAGATCGATTCGCCGGCACCGGCGTTGCCTTCAATCTTACGAATAAAAGGATTCCACTCCGGGTACTCCTGAAAATTCATGAGCGCATTCCAAACAATATGGGAGGGTGCGTGGATATGAATAACCGTCTTAATCTCTTTCATAGATGAAATTTGTAAAAATTATACAAGGGTTGTAACAAAGAGTTACGTTTAGAATCGATTGTTGTTGCAGTTCGTTCACATTTTGATTGCACGTTTTAACAAATCTCCTCAGAATTTATCGCTGAAAAGTATATTTTTACGGCATTACTTTAATACTTTAACCACTCAACTTTTTTTCAACTTTAATAGCTCAAACAATCAGCAGATAATGCAAGTATATTTAAATGGAGAATTTTTAGATCAAAAAGAGGCGGCAGTTTCAGTTGCAGATCGCGGATTTGTATTTGGCGATGGAGTCTATGAAGTAACCCGCGTTGTCAACGGTAAATTTTTCCAGGAAGAGGAGCACCTGGTCAGGCTGGATGAAGGGCTGAAAGGGTTGAAAATCAATCTGGATGAGAAAATAAGAGACTCGATTCCGGACATTAGCCGTGATTTGATCAAGCGAAACGGTCTTACAGAAGGGGAGGCGACTGTATACCTCCAAGTAACACGCGGAGCTGCATTTCCCCGAACGCATACGTTCCCTGATCCGGAAGTGCCGGCGACTGTTTATCTGTCCTCAGGACCATTTAAACCTCACAAGGAGCTTCATGAAAAAGGTGTTGAGGTGATTACGGTACCGGATGTGCGATGGACCCGGTGTAATTTAAAGACGGTGAATCTATTACCGAATACGCTGGCCCGGCAGCAGGCCAGGGATGCGGGTGCAAACAGTGCGGTAATGATTCGGGATGGAGTGATAACGGAGAGTCCGAATGCCAATATTTTTGCAGCAAAAGGTGGATCGCTCTATACATTTCCGGCCTCAAATTATATTCTCAACGGTATCACACGTCGTGTTGTGATCGATATTGCAAATTCTCTTAATATCCCAATCATTACTGAACCGGTACGTCAGGATGATCTTTACGATCTGGATGAGCTCTTTTTTACCGGAACCACAACGGACATTCAGCCGATTGTAAAAGTGGACGGACAAAATCTTGGAAAAGGTGAACCCGGCGAGATCGTGCGCTCTATTCAAAAAGAGTATAACAAGAGACTCTACGGCTGAAACTGAATACTCTTTTAATTCAGGAATTACTGAACTCATTGCTGAGTAAGAGGTTATAAAGAGATAGATTCAATTGTTGTATGATGGTCCCGTTTACAAAGTAAGTTTATCTATAAGCCGGTTTTAAAATTGGAGTAGTACAGATCCCCACAAGGTTTAAGAACTGTGCTCTAACTCCTCAATACTCCATAGGGAGTTCCCCTATTTCTGTGGATATGTTTTCTCGTTATCCTGTTTGTAGAACAAAACAACAACAGGAATTACAAACCCCAAGACGATGAAAGCAATTAATAAATATCCCCAAACAACTGAAGATCTTAAAACAAACCTGATGCCTGAGGAGTTGGCTTATTTTGAAGCCATCATTTTAAGAAAGCGAGAAGAGACCCAGGAAGAGCTTGAATATTTACAGAGTCAGATAGAGGATATTCGTTCATCAGATGATGATGACGCATCTTCACTAACACATCATATGGGAGATCTGGGCAGCAGAGAGGAGAGTCTTGATTTAACGTACAGGCTGATCCAGAGAAATCGAAAATACATCAATGAGCTGAACAGGGCATTGGTACGAATCGAAAATGGTACTTACGGAATATGCCGGGCTACAGGAAAGCCAATCGAGAAGGGACGCCTTGAGTTCGCACCTCATACAAGATATAGTATAGACGCTAAGAAAAGTGGATTAGATAAGAAGAGACCTGCTTTTGCGTAAGGAAGAATAGAGAGATATGTGCCCGGTTAGGGGTTCCGGGTACAAAAGAAAAAAGCCCGTTCTGAAAAATCAGAACGGGCTTTATTATTTTCGAAACGAATAAGTTGCTTATTCGTAAGTAAGGCTGTTTACATCAACAGCGCTAAGTCCCTTAGGAGTCTCTTCAACGTCAAACTCTACCTCTTCTCCGTCTTCCAAACCTTGGTTAGGAGCTAGGTTGTTTACATTGTTTCTGTGTACGAAAATATCTTTGCTTCCGTCGTTAGGCTTGATAAATCCAAATCCTTTTTCGGCATCAAACCACTTAACTGTTCCTTGTTGTGTCATTGTATTGTATTGGTGTTATTAGTCACCCAATAAAGGGTATTTCAGAAGAGTAGAGTTGAATTAACGCGTCAGTCTCAAGAAAGGCTTACCGGGTGTTGTTATATTGTGTTCTCTATTATAAGGGTTTTGTTATCCAATGTCTATTTTCTGAGAAAATCTTTTTTTTAATTGAGGGAAGACTCTGTTAAGCCTTCCCTCTAATGATTGATCAACCTGTACTCTGCATAGCAGCGGCAACCCCGTTGATACTCAAAAATATCAGCTGTTTGAGTTCCTGAAGCTCCTCTTCACTGTCAGCTTGATCTCTTCGGTTAAGCAATTCAACCTGAATCAGATTGAGCGGATAGGTGAAAATATTTCGGAAAACGATGGAGTTTTGTATCACTTTTCGGCTATCGAGTATATCATCCTGTTCTGTAATTTTCAGAATGATGTCTCGGGATTTTTCAAAGTCCCCTATGATACGGTCGTGGAGACGCTTATCGGATCTCTCACTATACATTTTTGATGTGAGTGGATGTGTTCGCGCCATTTCCCGTTGTGCATTATCCACGATGGTGCCAAAGAAACTCCACTCTTTATACCATCTTTTCATAAGATCAATTGTCTCAGGCTTTTCCTCCAGCAGGGCAGATAGTGCGGTGCCTAAACCGTACCAGCCCGGTACGTTGTATCGAACCTGAGTCCAGCCGAAGACCCAGGGGATAGCCCTCAGGTTCTCGAACTGAAGTCCTTGATCTCCGCCTCTGGAAACAGGGCGGGATGCAATGGGCAGATTTCCGATATGTTCAACCGGTGTGATTGTTTTGAACCATGGCCAGAACTCATCGTCGTCGATTAACTGCCTGTAGGCTTTCATCGATCCATTTGCAATGCTGTTCATCAGGGTTTCTGTTTCGTCACCTTCAACAATAGGCTTTTGGCCCTGACCGGCTGTAACACGGGCTACCGCGTTCACAATCTGCTCCAGATGCCGCCGTGCAATTTCCGGAAGGGAGTAGCGGAAGGATATAATCTCGCCCTGCTCGGTAAATCTTATTCGGCCATTGTTACTGATGGAGGGCAGTCCCAGAATGGCCCGGTTTGACCGACCGCCACCTCGACCGACGGATCCGCCCCGTCCGTGGAAAAGCCGGAAGTCTACATCCAGATCACGAAGAACTTCACCAAGTTTAAGCTGAGCCTTTTGCAGGGCCCAGTTGGCCATCCAGTAGCCGCCATCTTTATTACTGTCGGAATAGCCAAGCATGATCTCCTGGAAGTTATCTCTCGCCGCAACCTGTTTTTTGTAGATCGGATGAGTTAAGATTTTCTCCATCTGCCCGGCACTCATGTCCAGATCCTCGATGGTTTCAAAAAGAGGAACAACATCAATATCGCTGGTTACTTTCCCTTTTTTCATATTCCAGAGACCGGTCTCCTTGGCCAGCAGAATCACTTCAAGCATATCGCTAACGCCGTGCGTCATACTGATGATATAGCACCCAAAGGCGTTTTCATCCAGTTCTTTTAGTGTTCTAATGAGCCGGAAAACGTTCAGTATCTCCTCGGTAGGTTCGCTCAATTTGGCATTTACCGGAGAGAGCGGGCGAGGATTTCGAAGTTCAGAAACCAGAAGCTCTACTTTTTCTGATTCATCAAGCTCCTCATATTTAGAATGGACATTTGCCGCCGACAACAGTTCACTAACGGCACTTTCGTGGCGTCCGCTGTGCTGACGAATGTCGAGTGCTGCCATGTGAAAACCGAAAGTTTTCGCTCGTATCATAAGATCATTGAATTCTCCAAACCGAGCAACATCTTCCAATCCGGCCTCTTTCAGTGAATCGGCGATTAACTCTAAATCTTCAACAAATTCAGATGCTCTGTACGTTGCTGAATCCAGAACCTCTTGCTCAGGCTGATCCAATGCGTCCAGCATATTTTGCAGCCTGTGCATAATATGGGTGACCTTTCTTCGGAAGGGTTCATTTTTGTAGGGCCGTTTATACTGTTCACTTAACGGTACCTCTTTTTCATCTTTTTTCAGCGATTTTGTGAGCTTCTCGGGTATCTCAACAAAGTTTTTAGATACAGATAAATATCGGCGAATCATCCTGAGGTCTCTCAGGTATAGCTTAAACGCCACACGCCTGTGGTAAGTCAATGTTTTCCATGTAACATCTCGGGTAACATTGGGGTTACCATCCCTGTCACTTCCAATCCATGATCTATATTTTAATACGATCGGAATATCCGGTGTTTTGTTATACTGCTGTGAAAATGCTGAACGGATGTCATCATAAAGGCGGGGAACGGTATCCCATATGGTATTGGAGAAGAAAAAGAGGCCGTTTTCCACTTCATCCTCTACGGTTAAGCGTTCAGGCCGCACTTCATCTGTGGAAATGAGGAGAGCAATTTCGTTAACAACCTGATGGAGATGAGCATCTCTTTCGTTTGGAGTTAAATGCTCACTCTTCAGAAGGTCAATCTTTGACGTGATACCCTCTTGCTTGTACAGTACGCTTCTTCGACGTGCTTCCGTTGGGTGAGCGGTAACCGTGGGCTGAATATCCAGCTTTTGAAAAAGATCCAATGCCTCTTCGTAGCTGATATCATTTTCCTTAAAGTATTTTAAAGCATCGGCAATACTTTCGGGACGCGGGTTATCAACGTCGATATTTTTAGATCTCTCACGGTTGATTCGAATAATTTCGTGCTGTTCAAGTGAGTTTACAAGGTGGAAAAATATTGTAGTGAGACGCAGCAGATCCCGGATTTCATCGTTGGTAAGATTGCTGATTGTTTCTACCAGCTCTTTATTTTTAGAACCACCTTTATCATTTAAAATAGTTGCGGCCCGATCCGGCAAATCTGCCGATAATTTCCGGAGAGACTCTTTCTCATTATGAACCAAATAATCCTCCAGAAGTGCTGTTAAGGAGGTCAGTTTTTTGGTTAACGGTTCACTGATATTAGATTTTTTAGCGTAGTGCTCAATGGTTTCTTCCCACTTCATATATAGTCCTAACTTAAGTTATGATGAAATGCTGACTAACTATTATATGCCAAAACACTCTTCAATCAGCTTTCTGATGAGAGAGCGGTTTACGCAATATCAGTAAGTACAACAATAAAAAATTAATGTACAGTCCGGGTAAATTAAGACGATCGGACTGATTTCACTTATGTTAGGTAGACGATCGAAAAGAACAATACTGTAAGTATGATAAAACTAAGAACCACTTCCATAGCCGGGCTGTAACTGTCTGCTCTGTTCTTTTTATCCGTAAACGGATTGAGCCAAACCATGGGGTTATCAAATTTTCTGGACAAAAATCCGGCTGTTGAAAGAATACCCTCTTCAACCCGGTCGTAAAATTTATCAACACCGGTTACAAATGCTGTTCTTGTAGCCGGAGCAGCTTTTCTATAGAACCAGTCTAAGTCTAATACCAGTACAAGTTTTCCTTTCAGTTTCTCTCTGAAGAACCAGAATACTACAAATGTACCCAGTGATATCTGCATAATTTCTACAAAGTGATAGATAGTATATGGGTTGTAGTCCATCTCGAACGGCAGATAAACGTACAACGCATTTGGAAAAACACCATAAAAGATGCAGAGGAATGCAGACATTCCCATTGCAATGTACATGTTTCCAGGAATCGGTTTCGGATCAATATTGTTTCCTGCATCGTAGACCCATGTGAAGTAGGGTAGCTTAAGACCGACACTTAGAAATGTACCGACTCCGGCCAGCAGCATCAGAAGCATGACACCTTCGTACCCCGCATATCCGGCGCCATCGATGATGAGGCCCTTGCTTATAAATCCTGCAAATAGCGGAAGGCCTGAAATGGAGAATCCGCCAACTACATAGAGGGCAAACACCCACTTCATTTTTTTCCCAAGGCCGCCAAGTTCGGCCAGGCGTGATGAGCCGGCTGCATACATTACGGCCCCGCCGGCCATAAACATCAGGCCTTTATATAAGAGGTTGTTATAGGCGTGTGCTGCAGATCCGTTTAAGGCCATATCTGTTCCTACTCCGATTGCAACAACCATGTACCCAACCTGGCTAATAATGTGGTAGGAGAGGATTTCGCGAATATCTTTACAAACTACGGCGTAGAAGATACCGTAGAGGGCCATGGCAACTCCAAACCAGATTAGGATTTCCCATCCGGGGAACATGCGAATCATTACATAAACCGCAGTTTTTGTGGTAAATGCAGCCATAAATATCGCACCCGTAATGGTTGCTTTCGGGTAGGAATCGGAAAGCCACGTGTGTAGCGGGATGACTGCTGCATTTACGGATACACCTAAAAGCATTAATATATTGGCAACGGTATACTCGTAATCGAGTGATTCCACAGCCAGAGATCCGGTTTGGGTAAAGTGCCAGAGGATACCTGCAAAAAAGAGTCCCCCGCCCAAAACGTGATAGATCAGATATCTAATACCGGCCTTGTCGGATGCTTCAGTTCCGCGAGCCCAGATCAGCATAACAGAAGTTACGGCCATCAACTCCCAGTAGACAATGAGAGTAAAGAGATCTCCGGCAAATATAACCCCCATAGCCCCGCCCAAGTAACCTAAAGCGGCCACCTGTTGCGACAGGTCTTTGATATGCCAGGCGTAGATACCGGCGGTTAAACCTGTAATGGCAAATATGAGTCCAAATACACGGCTCAGTGCATCAATTTGAAACAGAATCAGTTCGTAATTACCAATTGATCCGGTAATTGAAAACCCATCCGGGCGGGTCATAACAAAAAATAGTGCGGCAACCGGAAAGATCAGAAATACTGAAGAACGTACTTTTTCCGGCAGCAATGGCAGAATAAAGCACCCAAGCAGCAAAAGAATACCCGGTATGGTCAGTAGTTCAATTGTCATAGTAATCGATTTCGCGATTTAAGAATTTTTTAGAAATAAACTTTGCCACATACACAATTACCACGCATCCGAGTAAGCCCCAGATTGCGTAAAATGCAGGTATGGCATTCCACCAGTGGCTGTCGTAATCGGCCAAAACAGTAAACTCAAAGCCGAGTGTGATCAAAAATAGTATGCCTAAAAGGATCCAGACTTTATTATTCATGGTGTGCTACTGTTAAAAAGGGTTGTACTGATGTCGACGGCCAGATCGAAAAATCCGAAAAACAGATTTGGAAACAGGCCAAACAGAACGGATAGTATGGCTGTAATCATAATGGGAACGACCATCAATGGAGACGCTTCACCGTATCCTTCCAGCCCTTCACCTTTTTTGAAATATGCTCTGTGAAGTATTGGGAAGAAGTAGCCTGCATTCAGCAGCCCACTGAGTACAAGAATAAAAATTGGGACGAGCATATCGCCCTGCAGCGATCCCATAGCCAGATACCACTTACTGAAAAACCCATTGATTGGCGGTATGCCTGCTAAACCCATCGAGCCAATTGTAAATGCCGCCATTGTCCAGGGCATTACTTTTGCGATACCGTTCAGGTTACTAATCTCTGTTCTGTGCAGATTTACATAGATGGCCCCGGCACAGAAGAAAAGTGTAATTTTCATTGTCGCGTGGGCTGCTATGTGCATAATTCCACCGGTCATTCCCAGCGGTGTAAGCATCGCCACACCCAGTACAATATAGGAGAGGTGTCCCACGGTTGAATAGGCGAGCCGACGCTTTAAGTTGTCTTGAGCGAAGGCGAGAAGTGATGCCACAATAATTGTGAAACCGGCAAAGACCATGAGAATCTCACCTAAGCCGTAGCCGGCCATAACATCCGTACCAAAAACGTACCCAACAACGCGGATTACAGCAAACACGCCCGATTTTACTACAGCTACGGCGTGCAGTAGTGCACTTACAGGTGTAGGGGCTACCATCGCTGCCGGTAACCAGCCGTGTATAGGCATGATACCCGCCTTAACGCCAACGGCGGCCAGAAAAAGAATAAAAATGATCAGCATTACATGCTGGGGAAGATCAACTTCGGTGAAGAGACCTCCGGGGGTAAAGTCGAGTGATCCGGTATAGTGGTAAACAAGTGCTGAGGCGGCAACCAGCAGGAGTCCGGCTGTTAAAGTGAATGCCAGATATTTGCGACCGCCTTCAATAGCCTCTCTCTTCTCGTTGTGAATAACGAGAGGATAGGTGGCGAGCGTCAGCATCTCATAAAAAAGGACAAATGTAAGCAGGTTTGCTGAAAATGCGATACCGATCGTAGCTGACAAACAGACCGCAAAACTTGCAAAGTAGCGGGTTTGCTTCATCTCGCCGGCACCGCGTACATATCCTATAGAGTAGAACGAAGTGAATATCCACAAGCCGGAAGCAATGGTTGCAAAAAATACACCCATCGGATCTGCTTTAAGCGCGAGTGGAAGACCGGGAGCAAGATCAACTAAATGAAGTTCAACAGATTTGCCTTCCAGTGCACCGGGGAGCAGTGTGAGAACAAGTCCAAACTTAATCAGCGCAGCTAAAATTGTCCAGAATTCACGCAAGTTCGGCTTAGACGAACTCAACATGATCGGAACAACCGCTATCAGCGACACCAAAATAGCAAATAAAGGTACGAAGGATAGATCCATCGGAAAATTTTATAGTTAAAAGTCTTTCAGTAAAAAATTGTATTCAAAAAAATCAATTGATCTTAAATCAGCCCGGAAAAATATCGAGCAGAACACCTACAATTACAGCATTTGCAAAGCCGATCACAATCAGGCTGACTGCTAAAATAGATGTTGGCCAGAGCATACTGGCACTCACGTCGTTGTATTCGCCATCTTTTGGTTCTTTCTGATCCTTGTCCGGATTCATCATAAACACTTTCTCATATATTCTGAAGAAGTAGACGGCGTTCAGCAGTGAACTGATCAGGATAACGGCCAGGAAAATCCAGTTTGAATTATTGATCGTACCCAGTACCAGGTACCACTTGCTGAAAAATCCTGCGAGTGGCGGCAGACCGATCATGGAGACGGCTGTTATACTGAACATGGTCATCGTCCATGGATACTTTTTACGATAGCTGTCATCAAATTTGCTAATGTCTGAATGTCCTTCTTTTACCCGAAGGTTCCCTGAAATCATGAAGAGACAAGCTTTCATAATCGCGTGATTGAGAACATGCAGCAGTGCGCCGGCAAAACCCCAGGGATTAGCGAGCGCAAGTCCCATTATTATGTAACCGATCTGTGATACAGAACTGTAGGCGAGCATTCGCTTCAATTCATTTTGAGCGATGGCCATGATAGAACCGTAGAGAATACCTATTGCCGCCAGAACACCTATTACCATAGTGATTGGGGCAACGGCATCGGTGTAATCTACACCATATAGATAGAAAATTACCCTGAAGAGAATGTAAGCCGCTACTTTCGTACCAATAGGCGCTATTAAAGTCGTTGAACTGGTGGCTGAGTGAGTATACGCATCGGGCAGCCAACCGTGCATTGGGAACAGGGCGGCTTTCACACCAATACCAACCACCATCAGAACCATAGCCGCCACAACAGATGAATTGGTGGCGTATACAGGCAGCATGGATGCCATGTCAATAATATTGAGTGTACCTGTAACGGTGTATAAAAATCCGATTCCCAACAGATAGAGGGTTCCGCCGCCTGTACCGATAATCAGATATCGAAATGCTGAAAATGGAGCAGCTTTACTTCCAATGGCTAGCAGAGCATAACTGGCCAGTGAAGAGATCTCCAGAAATACATAAAGATTGAAGAGGTCTCCGGTCATTATCATACCGTTGAAACCCAGGAGTGCCAGCATTGCCAGTGCGTAGTAGGGCATCTGTTTACCCGGAAACTCCAGCATGGATAGTTTTCTGGAGTGGACAATTGCAAAAAATGCAACAACGTTGATTACCAAAATGAAAAAGCCGGATAACCCGTCGTAAACAAACTCAATGCCTACCGGCGGTTCCCATCCTCCAAAAAAGTATCGAATACTGCCTGTGCTCAGGTATGAGATAAATCCATACAGAGAGAGGACTGCAGCTAACCCTGATCCTACAACGGCAAGAGGCTGAGACAGCTCAGACTTCCATAAACCAAAGGCCGGAATAAGTACAGAAAACAGTACAAATGTAAGTGCAATTAAAGCAGGTAAATGCGTCTCGATCATTGAATTTTTTCTAACAGTTCCTGTTCATCGAGGGTCTCATAACGATTGTAGATGGCCATCACCAGGGTAAAAGCAACACCCAGAATGGCCACACCCACAACAATAGCTGTAAGCATCAAAGTGTGTGGAAGTGGATTCAGATAGCTGGCAACCTGATCGACCGGGATATTTGGGTCTCGAACGGGTACGGTTGCTCCCCATTTAGATCCTATCGACACAAAGTATAGTACTACCGAGATCTGAAAAATGGCCAGTCCAATCGTTTTTTTGATCAAATTTTTCTTAAAAATCATACCGTACAGTCCTACGCAAAGTAGAATCACCGTAAACCAGTATGCATAGTGCCCCAAAAAGAAATCAAGCATAATCTTCCCCCTTTACCATGTTATCATAAATCATAACCAGGATGGCCATTACCGCCAATCCAATACCGACCTCAATAATTAGAATTCCCCAGTAGCGAACCATGGATGGTTCCATACCCAGAAATGGGAGGTACTCATAATCCAGAAAGTATCCGCCCATCCACATTGCAACCAATCCCGTTGCGAAATAGATGATAACACCAAGGACTGCAAGCGGTGTAGTTGCAAACTCCTGAACTTGAAGTCTGGAAACTCTGCGTCCGCCTGATAGACGAATAAGCAGAACTGAAGCGGCAAGCAAGGTTCCTCCCTGGAAACCTCCGCCGGGGCTGTAGTGCCCGTGAATAATTACGTACCAGCCAAAAAGCATGATATACGGACTCAACAATCTTGGGCCAAGCTGGATGATTGGGCTGTTATCTTGATGTCTCATAACAGTTCCCTCCGCCTGTTTCTTAAAATCAGTATTGTGATCAGTCCGGCAGTGTAGACAACAACCTGTTCACCAAAGGTATCAATACTTCTGTAGTCACCAAGTACTACGGTAACCATATTTGGTGTTTGGGCATCACGATATGCGTTTCTAATCATATAGTTACCCATAACGGTTGTTCCGGTAATGCTCTCGTCGGCGTGCATTTCATTGCCGGGATCTCCTCTGTATGGAAGATCGCTGGCGGCGTAAATCAACACACCGGCAAACAGAATCAATATGAGGTATTTAAATATTTTCAATCTTTTGAATGTCTTGAGGTTTGATAAACTACAACTACGTAAAGCACACCGGTTACACCGGCGCCAATTACAGCTTCAGTAAATCCAACGTCGATGGCTCCCATGGCTACGAACAGCAGGGCCATTAAAAAGCTGAAAACGGTTGTCATAACAACAGCAACCAGAAGATCTTTAACTTCTAAAGCTACAATCGCCGTTAACAGCAAGAAGATGAAAATCACTAATTCAAGTTCCCAGATCATGACTTGTCACCTCCTTTCGAGTCGGATGAAAAGAATGGCTTAACCCCTTTTTTTAAAGCTGCACGGCCCAAAGCGTGAGAACCGATCGGGTTAGAAAGGGCTACAAAGAGAATAATTAAAAAGAGTTTGAAGCTGCTTTGTGTTAACCCTTCGTATATGATGAGCCCTACAATAACGAAAATGATTCCCAGCGTATCACTTTTACTTACAGCGTGCGTACGGGAATAAAAATCAGGCAGACGCAGAATACCGATACTTCCCATCAGCATAAACAAAATGCCGGTTACAACCAGTATAATGCTGATTATGGATTGTATTTCAATCATTTCGTAAAGCTTTTGGAGATGAAACATATTTTGCGATCGCCATCACACCGATAAAGCCAAGAATAGCATAGGCCAGGGTAATGTCGATAAACATATCAATACGGCCGAATAAAAATCCTATCAGGCAGATTAGGACGATCGTTTTTGTAGCAATGGCGTTTGTTGCCAGCATGCGATCAAAAAGTGTAGGGCCTTTTACAACACGGATCAGTGGTACGGCTATAATAATCGTAAGTACCACCGCACTGTAGAGAAAAAATGATTCCATATAATTAAGCGTTAGATGTCGTAATTTTTACATCACTGATTACGGCTCGCTCTTCTTTTTCAAAAAGTTTGAGAACTTCTTTCGGCATTTCGTCACTCAAAATGCCCTGGTAAGAGTATTTGTCTAAAGCGTGAACTGTAAAATTGTTGCCTTCAATATCGAGCGTTAGCGTACCCGGTGTGAGAGTGATAGAGTTCCCCAGAATCATTTTTGCATGGGCACTTGGCAGGTCCACTTTAAAAGTCATAATTGAGGTTTCTATAGGCAATTTTGGCCTCAGAATGATTAAGGCAACGTGAAATCCGGCCTTCATGATTTGAACAGCCATCCAGAAAAAATAGTAAACAGCGCGAAAGAACCGCACCTGCTTCAAATCGTCCATGTCATCGTCGTAAAAACGATGTGTTTTCAATTTGTAATTGATTAGTATTATGCCCACAACAGAGAGAGCGCCCAACGTGAGGTGGAACACCGTAAAGAAACCGCTCATGATAATCCAAAATAGCATAAGGGCGATAAAAGACATCACCAGGCTATAAAAAGAGAGCTTGTTCATTAGTTAGCAATTGTTTATTGAGACAAATTTTAAGTCCCTAAACTATCAAAAAGGTGGTATTAAGCGCAATAAAAATCGATCGATTTTGGAATTGTTTACAAAAACCAAAAAAGTGAAGATTCCTTATACCCTTCAGTAAAATGTTTCTTAAATTTAGGGCTGAAAATTGAAAAAGTATTTAATGGGGATCTTTACTTTTCCTCCATTGGAGGTTTAACTTGGGGCAGATTTTTGTATCTTTGCCACCTAAAACTTGGCTGCTAAAACAGCAGTGTATTCAGAACATTAAATGCGCAACATTTTAATTAACCTGTTTGAATGGAATCACCTACAGCGCTTGTAAGTCTTATTGTTGGTTTACCGCTTCTCGGTTTTTTAATAAACGGGATTCTGGGCCTTTCATCAGATTCATACCGTAGCAAAAAGAGTATTATAGGGGTACTTGCAAATTTTGCTGTCTTTATTCCTTTTCTAATATCTCTCTTTTTTTTCATCAACTTTAATCCGGACGCCGGAGCGATCAACGCAAAGCTTTTTACGTGGATTGAAGCCGGTAGCTTTAGCGTAGATATCGCTTACCAAATAGATCAGCTCTCTCTTATAATGATGCTGGTTGTTACGGGGGTTGGATCACTGATTCATTTCTACTCGATTGGGTATATGGCCCACGACCCGGGTTACTGGAAGTTTTTTGCCTTTCTGAATCTCTTTATTTTCGCCATGCTAAATCTGGTTATGGCGGATAACCTGTTGCTGCTTTTCCTCGGATGGGAGGGAGTTGGACTCTGTTCGTACCTGCTTATCGGGTTTTGGTATACAGATATGGCAAAATCTGATGCCGCCAAGAAAGCGTTCTTATATAACAGGGTGGGAGATTTTGCTTTTCTGATCGCAATCTTCGCCATTTTTGAAGCTGTTGGTAGTCTGAAGTTTGACGTTATATTAGCCAACCTTGATGCTTTCTCAGCGAGCTGGTCTTTCTGGGTGCCGTTCCTCATGTTTATCGGAGCAACCGGTAAAAGTGCACAGATTCCACTTTTTGTCTGGCTGCCTGATGCGATGGCAGGTCCAACCTCAGTTTCAGCCCTGATTCACGCGGCTACGATGGTAACCTCCGGTATCTATCTGATTACCCGGCTCTCTCCGATGTATGTGATGAGTCCGGAAGTAATGATGATTGTGGCTGTAATTGGTGCGTTAACAGCAATAATTGCTGCAACAATTGCCATTACACAAAACGATATTAAAGGAGTACTGGCCTATTCAACCGTGTCGCAGCTTGGATTTATGTTCCTCGCGCTTGGTTCGGGGGCTTTTACGGCAGCCTTGTTTCATGTTGTAACTCACGCATTTTTTAAAGCATGTCTCTTCCTGGGGTCCGGCTCCGTAATCCATACAATGGATCATGTGAAGCATAAATTGCACGACGCCGGAAAGCTCGTGGATTTCGATCCGCAGGATATTCGATTTATGGGTGGCCTTAAGAAATATATGCCATCTACTTACAAAACCTTTTTGATTGCCACCGTTGCAATTGCGGGTATACCGCCACTGGCCGGGTTTTTCTCTAAAGATGAAATTGTAATGCACGCCTTCAATATGGGTTTCGGTGAGTTTGCCGGAGCGATGTATTTTGTTCTCTGGGGTGTTGCAACCGTAACGGCATTCTTAACAGCATTCTATATGTTCCGCCTCACGCTCACCACATTCCACGGTTCATTCAAGCTTTCGGATAAAGTACAGGGGGCTGAAGGAGCAGAGGAGTATCTGCACGAGAGTCCGTCCACAATGACAATTCCGCTTTGGGCACTGGCTATCCTTTCAATCATCGGTGGCTTTATTGGTATTCCAAACTTCATTTCGAAAACATTTGGCGGAGAAGGAAATATTAACTGGCTGCACGACTGGCTCTACCCAATTGCGGCAGATATACCGTTGACGCTCTCAATAGCGGCAGAATGGGTTCTGATGATTTTTGCAATCGCCGTTGCTGTTGGTTCAGTACTGCTCGCATTTAAGATGTATGGAAATGATCAGCAGGAAGAGTCGGATGCGAAAATTGCTGCACGGTTTGGCTCGCTCTATCAAATATGGAAGCAGAAGTACAACCTGGATGAAGCGTATGAAGGTGTAATTATAAATCCTATTGTGCGATTCTCAGATAAAGTACTCGCCGTATTTGATATGAAAGTGGTTGATGGATTTGTCAACGCTGTAGCGGGTATTGTGAGGCTGACGGGAAGTTTAATCCGATACATTCAAACAGGAATTACAACCAATTACGCTCTCATGCTTGTATTGGGCGTCATCTTGGTTCTTTCAATGATACTATTTTAAAAGGGTTTGAAGATTAGTTAAATATGGACATCCTACTAAATATTACGATCTATTTGCCGCTTTTGGGGATTGCTGCAATACTGCTGATGAAAAGTGATGAAGCAGTGAAGTGGAGCAGTTTAATTGCTACAACAGCAACCTTTTTTCTCTCACTGCCACTGCTGTTCAATTTTGATGTTGCTTTATCTGCAACGCCTCAATATCTGACAGAAGGATCAGCAATATTTCCCGGCATGGACGTGAAGTATCTGGTTGGTCTGGACGGATTGAGCATGCTTCTCTTTATGCTTACAACCTTAATGGGGCCTATTGTTGTCTTATCATCATGGAATTCAGTTACCAAGAGTTTGAAGGGCTATTACGCGATGCTGCTTCTTCTTCAAACAGCCTCACTCGGTGTCTTTGCGGCTCTTGATCTGGTTGTGTTCTATGTATTTTTTGAGCTATCACTTATTCCGATGTACTTTTTGATTGGTATTTGGGGTGGAAGTGATAAGATTCGCGCTACCATCAAATTCTTTATCTATACACTGGTCGGTTCTCTGATCATGCTTGTTGCACTTCTCTATCTGGGTTTCCACGCCGGTGCTGCTATGGGTGGTGTTGACTTCACGGCAGACTGGAGATTTATCTCAAGTCCTGAATATACTATTGGCCTGGTAGAGCAAACCTGGCTCTTTCTTGCTTTTTCACTGGCATTCTGTATCAAGGTGCCGCTCTTTCCATTTCATACATGGTTGCCGTATGCTCACACCGAAGCGCCCACTGCAGGCTCAGTTGTGCTGGCTGCCATTATGTTGAAAATGGGTACTTACGGATTGATCCGTGTTGTGCTTCCCGCATTCCCGAATGCATTTATGGAGTTTGCGCCCTACATGGCTGTACTTGCTGTAATTGGAATTATATACGGTGCACTGGTCGCCATGGTACAAAAAGATGTGAAAAAGCTGGTTGCTTACTCTTCCGTGAGTCACATGGGTTTCGTTGTTCTTGGAATTTTTGCCCTGAACGATATTGCGATGCAGGGAGCTATCATTCAGATGATTAACCACGGCTTGGCAACCGGGGCACTCTTCTTAATAGTGGGAATGATCTACGACAGACGACATACAAGAATGATTTCTGACTACGGTGGGATTGCCAAGAAAGTACCGGTATTCGCCGTAATGTTTATGATTGCAACACTTGCATCCATTGGTCTGCCCGGACTAAACGGATTTATAGGCGAGTTTTTGATTCTGAACGGTTCATTCAGTTCAGAGCTATATGCAAACAAAACCTATGCGATACTTGCTGCTACAGGTGTAATTCTGGCAGCCGTATATATGCTTTGGATGTTCCAGAGAGTGCTATTTGGTCCGATTACCAACGAGGAGAACAATAAGTTGAAAGACCTGAACATGCGGGAAATCGGTTTACTGATACCGCTGGTACTTTTCATGGTATGGATTGGTATCCGACCCATAGACTTTACACAATACTCTGAGGGCTGGGTGAATACGTTTATCACTGCTTCAGAAGAAAAAAGTGTAGCCGTATTAGATCAGGCTGACATCAATGAGCTGCCAAACTGGACAGCGAAGGTGTACAGCGTGGAAGAGCATCAGTCAAATTCACTATTCTTAGTAAATAAAACAGATTGATATTATGAAGCCTCTTACATCAGAAGAAATTGATTCGCACCTGAAAGAATTAGATAACTGGACCTTCGAGAATGATCAGATCAAAAAGGATTTCAGTTTCGATAATTTTAAGGAAGCTCTGGCTTTTATGGTAAAGGTAGGTTTTGAGGCAGAAGATCAGGGGCATCATCCAAATTGGAGCAATGTATATAACTCTGTAGCAATTCAGCTCAATACTCATGATGCAGACAATAAGGTAACAGAAAAAGATATTCAACTCGCTAAGGCGATAGATAAGACTTACAAAAAGAACTGAAATGAACTATTTGCACGACATTCAATCCTTTTTGCCCGGAATCGTTGTAGCCGCTACAGGATTGGCAGCTATATTAATTACGGCATTTAAAAAAGAGACTAAGGCAGTTTATTACGTGTCTGTGGCCGGCTTGGCTATTGCTTTGGCTATAGCCATACAGTCTCTGTTTGGCGATTCGGGTACGGCTTTCTCCGGGATGATTGTCTATGGCGGTCCGGCAGCTTTTGGTACAGTTATCGTTTTACTGGGTTCACTTTTGTCTGTGATTTTATCACGGGAATATTTACGATCTTTTGATTTAGAGAGCGGTGAAGTCTACGGCATGTTACTTTTTGCAACAACAGGAATGGTTGGCTTAGCTGTTTCAAATGATCTGATAAGCCTTTTTGTGAGCTTAGAAACCATGTCTGTGAGTTTATATGTAATTGCGGGCCTTTGGTTTTATAGAAAAACAGGTGCAGAAGCTGCTTTGAAATACTTTTTGCTGGGCGCTTTCTCTACCGGATTTCTGCTCTACGGTATTGCCTTGATTTATGGCGCTACAGGCCACACCAATTTAATTGAGATTGCAGCTGCAGCACAGGCAACACCGTTGTTTTTAGCCGGGACTGGTCTTTTGCTTGTTGGTATCTTTTTCAAAATATCAGCGGTACCGTTTCACATGTGGACGCCTGACGTTTATCAGGGAACCCCAACGACACTTACAGGATTTATGGCAACTGCCAGTAAATCTGCTGCATTCATTGCGTTTATATTTGTGGTTTCACGAATGCTTTCAGGTTCAGAAACCGGCGACTGGACTCAGGTAATTCAGGTAATCGCTATTCTGACGATGGTTGTGGGTAACTTGATTGCCCTTGCTCAGGATAATGTAAAAAGAATGCTTGCTTATTCCAGTATTGCTCATGCGGGTTACCTGATGGTTGGACTCGCAGCCGGCACTGCGGCAGGCTACAATGGTGTTCTCTACTACCTGTTTGCATACACAGTAATGAATATTGGTGCTTTTGGTGTCATTGCCTTTTATGAGCGTACCAAAGAGCTGGACTTTACAGAAATTGACAGCTATGCCGGTCTCGGTTATAAAGTTCCTGCGATGGGAGTGATGCTCTCTATTTTCCTCTTTTCTCTGGCTGGTATACCTCCATTTGTTGGATTTGTCGGTAAATACTATGTATTTGCAGCGGCTGTTCAGGCAGACTTAATTATGCTGGCTATTGTTGGTGTATTGGCCAGTGCGGCAAGTGTTTACTACTACTTGCGTGTAATGGTTTTTATGTATTTCAAAGAGGCACACAGAGAGTACAGTTTAAAATCACCGGGTACGCTGTTCAAGCTGGTCCTGATTTTGCTGGCATTCCTCACGATCTACTATGGTGTAGAGCCTGTGCTACCCACAACCGGGCTTTTTGAACTACTCTCATCATTCAGTTACGTTTAAATCCGGTTAGCAGATTAAATTTTAAAAAAGGCGCTTTGAGGCGCCTTTTTTATTTTTAGCAAAGGATTTAGAGGTGATCTAAACTCTCTTGAGATTGTGGATGTCCAAATCAATACGTATCTTTGTAGGCTCTGTTGTCGGCGTAACGTACGACGACTGTTTTCACAAACAGAAAACAACCAAAGAAAACACATATAAAGAATGAAAAAAGATTTCTATGAAATGACTTACATTCTGAATCCCGTTCTCGATGATGAGAAGTTTTCAGAACTAGTAAGTTTAGTGAACAAGCTAATTGAAGACAACGGCGGAGAAGTCGTTGAAGTTGATGAATGGGGTGTTCGCAAGCTCGCCTACGATATTGATAAGAAAAGTTCCGGCTACTACGTGAACTTATACTTTAATGCACCCGCTGATGCGATCGAAGTGGTTGAACGTAACATGAGGATCAACGATGATATCCTGAGATATCTGACCCTTAAGTATGATCCTAAAATGCAGCGTTACTACGAACTCAGAAAGAAAGGTGATCTGCCTGTCGTTTTTGAAGATGTAGAAGAGGAAAACGAAGATAACGACGACGAATAAATCAAATTAGGTATAGATTATGATTAACAATCCATCGCATCCAAAGAAAGGACACCTAAAGAGTAAAGACTGTAAATTTACCAAGGCAGGTGTTGAATATATTGACTACAAACAGACTGAACTTCTGGAGAAGTTCATGAACGACCAAGGTAAAATTCTTCCAAGAAGAGTAACCGGTACCAGTGCTCGGCATCAACGAATGCTTTCAAGAGCTGTTAAAAGAGCAAGATTTTTAGCTCTTATTCCTTACGTAACCGAAAACATGCGATAAGACACAGATATTAGATTATGAAGCTTATTTTAAAAGAAGACGTAGATAAATTAGGTTCTGCCGGTGATCTTGTTGATGTTAAGCCCGGTTACGGACGAAACTATCTGATCCCACAAGGGAAAGCTGTACTGGCTACCCGTGGCGCAATCAGACAGTATGAACATCTGAAGCGTGAAGCCGCATTACGAGCTGAACTTTCTGTTGAGGCTGCCAAAGAGTTGTCACAACAACTGGAAACAACTTCCGTTACAATTCCTGTAACCGTTGGCGAAGATGACAAAATTCACGGTACTGTTACCAATATACAGGTAGCAGAAGCTCTTGAAGAAAGAGATATTTTAGTTGACAGACGTAAAATTACTCTGGACCAGGATATCAAATCACTGGGTGAGTATACAGCAACTGTTGATGTTCTTGGAGATCTGAAACCTCAAGTGAAGGTTTGGGTTGTAAAAGAAGACTAAAATCTTTGAGGGTGTAAACTCTTAATTACTATTCGATAATGAATAAAATTGGATTTTTGATGGGGATCGTCTTTATGGCGTTATCCCCATTTTTTGTATATGGTCAACTCCTTGATCCTGTTGACTATCAAATTACGGATTATCCTGAAACGGTCGCAGCCGGTGAGGTATTCAATGTAACCGTAGTGGCTACCATTGAGGGAGACTGGCATCTCTACTCCGTACTCAACGATCCTGATGCCGGTCCATACCCAACTACCTTCAGTTCCGGATCAAGCCAAATGGCGGTTGCGGGACAAGTAGAGGAGAGTGAAGCGGTTATTGCCTTCGATCCTAATTTCAATACCGAACTCGGCTGGCACTCAAACAGGGCAGAGTTTACGATTCCTGTCGCTTTCCGGGCCGAACTGCAGGGAGACCAGACGATACGGCTGGAAGTGTTGTACCAGGTTTGTGATGATGTATCGTGCCTCCCGCCCAAGACGAAGCAGATGGAAGCAATGGTAACTCTGGAGGGTGTTGCTGAAAATCCACATACAGATTTTGAAGAGATATCCCAGGCAGATATAGAATTTGAAATGACGAGCTCTGCCGGTGTTCCGCTGGATGATATCTGGACTTACATCTGGCTCGCTTTGATGGCCGGTTTTGCGGCTCTGCTCACTCCTTGTGTTTTTCCATTAATTCCACTTACTGTATCCTATTTCTCAAATCAAGGAGGAGAGAAGAAGAAAACAAATTGGACGCAGGCCCTGATTTTTGGTTTTTCTATTATACTTATATTCACCGGGCTCGGTGCGATCTTGTCTGCAATTCTAGGTGTGAGCGGAGTCAGCCAGTTCGCCTCTAATCCCTGGGTTAACTTATTTATCGGTGTACTGTTTATCTTCTTTGGCGTGAGTCTGCTTGGTCTGTTTGAACTCCGGCTGCCATATCAGCTCACAAATTGGCTGAACAGGAAAAGCAATGAGAGCAGTGGTGTTACCGGTACGCTTTTTATGGGTTTTACGATCAGTGCCGTATCATTTTCATGTACAGCGCCTTTTGTGGGTGCTATATTGGCGGCAACCGCAGGAGGAGAGTGGTTCTATCCAATTGTAGGTATGCTTGCTTTTTCCACGGCTTTTGCTGCACCTTTTGTGTTACTTGCACTGTTTCCACAATATCTGGAATCACTGCCAAAAAGCGGCTCATGGATGAATGTTGTGAAAGTTATTCTGGGCTTTATTATACTAGCCGCTTCGGTCAAGTTTTTGGCAAATGCTGATATCATTTTTGACTGGGGAGTAATTACCCGTCCATTGGGCATCGCTGCGTGGATCACATTCTTTTTTATAGCCGGACTTTATATACTGGGTTTCTTCGCGCTGCACGGTGAAGAGAGACCTAAATCTATTACTACCGGAAGATTACTTCTCGCTATTCCATTCTTTTTATTCAGCTTCTATCTTATTCCGGGACTGATGGGAGCATCTTTAGGAATTTGGGACGCCTGGCTGCCAGCGTCTAAGAGTACCGATGTGAGTGTAGTTCGGTCGATTAGTTCAGCCGGTGGTGGCAGTACTGCTGTTGAGTCTCAGTGGTCTGATAATTATGAGGAGTCACTCGAAAAGGCTATTGCCCAAAACGTGCCGGTATTTATCGATTTCACTGGTTATACATGTACAAACTGCCGGGCGATGGAAGCCACGGTTTTCCCATTAGACAATATACAGGAAAGATTTGCGCAAATGGAGCAGGTAAAGCTCTATACTGACGGCGGAAGCAGGGCAGAGGAAAATCAACAGTTGCAATTCGATATAACCGGAACTCTTGCACTGCCTACGTATGTAATTTTAGACCCACACACAGAACGTGTTTTAGATCAGCTGATCGGATTTACACGGGCCGCAGAATTTGAGGAGTTTTTAAATCGTGGAATAGACAGGTATCGTCAGGTTCGGTCCTGAAAATTACCATTGATGATCCGTTATTTTGAAGCTTAAAAAAGCTATTCTACTCCTATTAAACGATTTTTTACAAAATAATGGATATAAAGACAGATTTTGAAAAATAATTGAGGAATCTGTTTGGTAGTTAGGGATATGATCTAATATATTCCACGACACGAACATTAAACATAGTCGATTGCAGATTTTGACATTTTCTGATTATTAAATATAAGATCTGCTTTTGACATTGAAGTGCAAATGATCTATCATTTTGCTTCAAATTTAGCTCTTAACCAAAACTTAACGCGGAGTAATAGTATGACTTCATCTTTAGCTCTCTTTTTTCTTCAAGCTGGAGCTGATGCTGGCTTTTTTAACGTAATCGTCGAAAAATTTAATGAAGGTGGTGAATTCATGTGGCCTGTTTTGATAGCCCTGATTCTTGGATTGGCTATCTTTCTTGAGCGCATCATCACACTCAATCTAGCTGACATTAACACCAGAAAATTTATTCTTGAAGTACAGGAAGCACTGCAAGAAGGCGGTATCCCAGCTGCACAAGAACTTTGTGCCCAGACACGCGGACCTGTAGCATCTGTTTTTCAGGCAGGATTAATGCGTGCAGATGAAGGTATTGAAGCTGCTGAAAAAGCCATTACAACCTACGGCTCTATCGAAATGAGCTTCCTTGAAAGAGGATTGGTATGGCTCTCACTCTTTATTTCAATCGCTCCGCTACTCGGATTCCTTGGAACTGTAGTTGGTATGATTGAAGCATTTGACGCGATTGAAGCTGCAGCTGATATTTCACCAAGTTTGGTAGCGCGTGGTATTAAGATTGCGCTTCTTACAACTGCCGGTGGTCTGCTTGCTGGTATTATTCTTCAAATCGGTTACAACTACTGTGTATCTAAGATCGACCGAATTATTTCCGACATGGAAGAAGGTTCCATTACGCTGATCGACTCTATCGTACTTCTGAAAGAAGGAAAGCAAATTGTTTCAGACGAAGATAGTTCAGACGAAGCCTAAGCACTAAACTAAAACCCAAATCCAATCAAAGGACTTTATTATGATTGATAATTTAGCAATAGGGTTAGTCTTCGGCCTGATCGGTATAGGATTAATAGGTATTCTGGTTTCCGGTGTTCGCAATGTGATCAATGGAAAGTCAGACATTAAACGCGTGGCTGTTATGGGTGTTCCTGTGGCAGTATTCGCAATCTCATATGCCACTTTAGGTTCAGCTAACCAGGCCGGCGTTGCCACCATGATGTTTATGATGGGTGTAATGATTCTCGGCATTGTAGTAACTGGAACACGCGGAACATTTAAATTTTAAATGTATGCTTAATAAAAAGCGAAACAGAGAAAGTGGAGAAATTGATGGGTCATCCCTTGCGGATATCGCCTTTCTCTTGCTGATCTTCTTTCTTGTTGTAACTACCATCGACGTTGATACAGGTATTGGTTTGGTACTGCCACCTATACCTGACGACATTGAACCCCCACCGGTGCGTGAACGTAACCTGATGAATATTCTGGTTAACGCACAAGGAATGGTTCTGATTGATGAAGAACCGGCTTCAATTAATGAAGTTAGAGACCGTATTAAACGCTTTGTTGACAATAACGGAGTTGATCCTGATTTGTCCGACTCACCTGACGACGCTATTGTCTCAATTAAAACGGACAGGCGGACTCCTTACAATGTCTATATAAATATGCTTGATGAAGTTATGGGCGCATACGCCGAACTCCGCCATCAGGCATCTATGGACAGGTTTGGTGTGCCGTTTAGTTCACTTGAGCAAAACAGCGAACGCAGAGAGGAGATACAGGAGATGTATCCTAAGAAAATCTCAATTGCAGAACCGGATGAGGGGTAATACACATGTCAAAGTTTAAAAAGAAACAAGCTAGTACGAAGCAGGGTGTACCTACTTCTGCAATGCCCGATGTTGTATTTATGCTTCTCATCTTCTTTATGGTTACTACTGTATTGAGAGAAGTTGAACTGCAGGTACAAATCAATTACACTGCAGCAGAAAACATTGAGAAAATTGAGCAGAAACGTCTGGTAAGTTACATCTACATCGGTCCCGAGCGTTTATCAGGAAATCGATTAGGTGAAACAAGAGTTCAGATTGATGATGCTTTGATCGACGATATGGGCGCTATCAGAAATATCATGTATGATAAACTGATGGAAGAACCCAGATTGATTGTCTCTCTCAGGGTGGATGAAGATTCTGAATTTGGTATAATAACCGACGTTCAGCAGGAACTTCGTCATGCGGGTACACTACGAATTAATTACTCTACACGGCGAGATATATAATTAATTAATACAACCCAATTTAATAAAAGGCATTTATCTCATTTGGGATAACTGCCTTTTTTGTTTTAATACTATGGCAAAAAAAGATTTTAAACAGGTACAGGATATAGGCTTTAAATCTCTTATAGAGACTTTTAAAGATTACACAGGATCATCAAGAGAAAATGTAATTAAAGGCATTGGAGATGATGCTTCTGTATCTAAACAGGAGAATGGCAAAGTTACATGCACAAGCTCTGAAATATTTATGGAGGGAGTGCATTTCGATTTAACCTATACCCCATTTCAGCATTTAGGCTATAAAGTTGTTACAGCAGCTGTTAGTGATATTATTGCGATGAACGCCGAACCGGAGCAGATTCTTATAGATGTAGCTATTCCCAATAAATATTCTGTGCAGATGATAGAACAGCTCTACCAGGGAATTGATGCAGCCGGAAAGGATTATAATGTAATGGTTACTGGCGGCGATACTACTGCTTCACATCAAATTCTGGCCATATCTGTAACCTGTATCGGTAGTGCAGATAAAGAGAGTGTGATTTACAGAAATGGTGCCAAGAAGGGCGATATAATTTGTGTTACCGGTGAATTGGGAAGTGCAATTGCCGGGCTTAGAATTCTGTTACGTGAAAAAAAATCATGGCAGGAGAATCCGGAGCAACAGTTTCAGCCCGATCTGGCATCCTATGAGCATGTAGTACAAAGACAGCTGTTACCGAAAGCACGATTGGATCTCTATGAAACGTTGAAGAAATCTGAAGTGAAACCTCACGCTTTAATTGATCTCACTCAAGGTTTAGTCGCAGATCTTACTGAAGTTTTAAAACAATCGGGGGTTGGTGCAGAAATCTATTCTCCCGCTGTACCTATAAGTTTGGAAGCTAGAAATGTTGCTGATGAGATGAATGAGGACGTTGATAAATATGCCTTTTACGGCGGAGAAGATTTTGAGATGCTTTTCACCCTGCCTGAGCCTTTGGTTGAAAAATTCAAAGCTGATTTTGACGACTTCATAGTCATTGGCAGGGTTACTGATGCCGAAAAACAACTCACTGTTAACACAGGCGAAGAACACAATTACCAAATTGATTTGTAAATACATGTATGAAAATGGATCGATGATCGTTTTAAAGTAGATATGTTACAGGCTATTCACAGAGAAGAGCACTGAATAAATTTGTAGAAAAAGAGTTATATTTAATGCTCTTTTAGTTTTACCAAATCAGATTTAATGGCTAATAATAAAAATTTAAAAAAAGGGTCTTCAGAAAAGGACTCAAAAGATTCTAAAAAAGCTCCAAAATTTCCTAACTGGATCTATGTAGTACTCTTTTTAGTTCTGATTGCTTTTAACTTTTATTTCATCCCGGGAGAGAGTTCTGAACGTATAAAGTACAGTGAGTTCTTAGAATATGTTCAGCAGGGATATGTTGATGAAATTCTAATTACGAATGGTACAAGTATACAGGGAGAGTACTCCGAAAAAGCCTTTGATGAAGGAATCGCGGAACGGCCGCAGCCTTCTGAAAACAGGTGGGACAGATCTGAATCGGGTACAGGCAAGTTCACCACAACCATGCTCGAGGGAGATGATATCCGATCAACACTGGATGAATATGGTGTAGTTTACGATGTTAGAATAGAAGAGAACTGGTTCAGTGGTATACTTATCTGGTTAATACCCATCGCACTTATCATAGCTTTCTGGATTTTCATCTTTAAACGAATGAATCCCGGCCAGCAGGTTCTGAACATCGGAAAGAACAAAGCAAATCTATACGACAAGCAGACGGAAAGTAAAGTATCATTTAAAGATGTAGCCGGACTGCAGGAAGCAAAAGCTGAAGTTGAAGAGGTTGTTGAGTTTCTGAGTAATCCGCAAAAGTTTACAAACCTTGGAGGTACACTGCCAAAAGGTGTGCTGTTGGTAGGGCCTCCCGGAACAGGAAAAACCCTGCTTGCCAAAGCAACTGCAGGAGAAGCAGATGTTCCATTCTTTTCGCTAAGTGGATCTGATTTTGTTGAAATGTTTGTGGGAGTAGGTGCCGCTCGTGTGCGGGATCTGTTCAAACAGGCAAAAGAGAAGGCACCGTGTATTGTGTTTATCGACGAGATCGACTCTATAGGCCGAACTCGTGGCCGTGGTATGCAGATGAGCTCAAACGATGAACGTGAAAATACGTTAAATCAGCTGTTGAGCGAGATGGATGGTTTCAACAGTGATAAGGGCGTAATTATCATGGCTGCTACCAACCGCCCTGATATTCTGGACTCCGCACTGTTAAGACCCGGTCGATTTGATCGACAAATTATGATCGACAAGCCGGACCTGAACGGACGTATGCAGATACTTGAAGTTCACAGTAAGAAGCTGAAATTGTCTGATCACATGGATCTTAAAGTACTCGCTTCTCAAACACCCGGTTTTGCAGGAGCCGATTTGGCAAACCTTTGTAATGAAGCTGCTCTGATGGCGGCAAGAAGAGATAAAAAGGTAGTTGAGATGATCGATTTTCAGGACGCCATTGAACGTGTTGTGGCGGGACTGGAGAAGAAGAATAAGCTGATAAGCAAGAATGAACGTAAAATTGTGGCCTATCACGAGGCGGGACACGCTATTGTGGGCTGGTTCCTGGAGTATACCGATCCGGTATTAAAGGTTAGTATAGTTCCAAGGGGTTTCGCCGCACTGGGTTATACACTGCAGACACCGCTCGAAGATCGATTCTTGATGACAACTGAAGAGCTCGAAGATAAAATCTGTGCTTTACTGGGTGGCCGCGTTGCCGAAGAGTTGGTGTTCGGAAAAATCTCAACCGGTGCTCAAAATGACCTTGAACGGATTACCAACATGGCTTTTGCCATGGTTGCCGAGTACGGGATGAGCGAAGAGCTGGGTTATATATCTCTTAAAGATTCTAACAGTCCTAATGACAGTTTTGGATTCAACAAGAAATATTCTGAAAATACAGCTCAGAAAATTGATGATGCCATCCGAGCAATTATTCATAAGAACTACAAGCGAACTGTAGATCTGCTTAATAAGCATATGGATAAACTTGAAGAGATGGCGGAAACCCTGCTTGATAAAGAGGTTCTAAACCATATTGATTTAAGGGATATGCTGGGTGACCGTCCAAGCGGAAACTACCCTGAAGGTATTTTTGATCAGGAGGATGCAAGGAGAGCGGCAACAAACGGTTCATCTAAAAGTGAATCTGATGAGAAGGATAACTCAAAAGAAATTGACGAAGAATCCGGCTCAGGGGAGGAAATTAAAACTTCTGCAAAATCTTCATCGGATCAAGATGAAGAGCCGGAAAGTAAGCAATCCAAAGAGGAGTAATCTGAGATTTACTATTTTTGAAAAAAAGAAGAGCTGCTCACTGTTGAGTGGCTCTTTCTGTTTTATGCTGCGATTTAAGAGAGATTTCACTTCTTATTGTTTTGAGAATAACCCCAAACTGACAATAGTAGCTGGTTGTCCGGGTATTTTTAATGCTCCTCGCTTATTTTCTAATATATTATCTTTCCTTCTCAAAACAGGCGGGAACCGTAATCATTTTTACGGTGTTTCTACAACTGATCGAAGCTGAAGAGATACAATCTGACTTCGAAATGAAATAAAAAATAAACAAACACATACAGTGGTTTACGTAACAAGAAAGGCGCACTTTAATGCATCTCACCGGCTCCATAATCCCGACAAATCCGAGGAGTGGAATCAGAAAACGTTTGGTAAGTGCAATAACCCCAACTGGCATGGTCATAATTATGTAATTGAGGTGACCGTGGCCGGAGAAGCTGACCCTGAAACGGGTTATGTGATCGATCTGGGAAAATTGAAAGCTATTATCAAAGATAGAGTATTAGATCCTTGTGATCATAAAAATCTCAACGTAGAGGTGCCATTTCTGGAAGGGATTATCCCAACTTCGGAAAATCTGGTAAAAGCCTTTTTTGATCAATTAAAGAGTGATGTTGATAGCGCAGCGTTTGGCCAATCTAAGCTTTATTCTGTTAAACTTTACGAAACCGAACGAAATATTGCTGAATATTGTCCTAATCGGGCAGATTAAATTTTGAAACAGTTAGAGATATGATTTCAACAAATCTTAAAAGATTTTACGACCCTACGTTTGTAGTAACGGAACAGTACAAGGAGAGTTTACCCGATTTGCAAAATGGTCCGGCATCGCTCATTGAAGGAGCAAATGTACCCATTCAGCAAGTAGGAATATCAAACTTTAAATTACCACTTAAATACCCGACACCCTCCGGTGAATTAATTACCCTGGAAACATCTGTTGATGGTTACGTAGGGCTCGATGCTGGAAAGAAAGGCATTAATATGAGTCGCATCATGCGGACGTTCTACAAATTTAAGGACGACGTTTTTCACCCTGACAAGCTGAAAGAGGTGATGGAGCAGTACAAGGAAGACCTGGAGAGCCGAAGCGCATTTTTAAAGCTTTCATTCAGCTATCCGATGCTTCAGGAGAGCTTAAGATCAGGAATGAGCGGTTACCAGTATTACAACGTGGCAGTTGAAGGCAGACTTGATGAGAATGGGGTTTTTACCCGGTTTGTACACCTCGATTTTGAGTATAGCAGTGCTTGTCCATGCTCATTTGAGTTGGCTGAACACGCACGTGAAACACGAGATGTTGCAACGATCCCTCATAGCCAGCGAAGTGTTGCAAACATAACCGTTCAGCTAAACAGTGAGATGATGATAGATGACCTGGTTCTCGCGTGCCGTGAAGCTCTTAAAACCGAAACACAGGTTATGGTTAAACGTGAAGATGAGCAGGCGTTTGCTGAATTAAACGGCGCTTATCAGAAATTTGTGGAAGATGCAGCCCGATTGCTATATGATGAATTAAATACAGACGAACGAATTCGTGACTTCGTAGTTCGATGTGCGCATCTGGAGAGTCTGCATAGCCATGATGCTGTAAGCAGAATATGTAAAGGTGTTCCTAACGGATTGAGATAGAAAATCATCGATAATGGATTGTCTGACTTTTGTTTCAAACAATCCGGGATGAAACCTCTATTTATAACTTTTTATGTAGGGTAAAAAAAGGCGATTGATGATGAGTCAATCGCCTTTTTGCTTTTCAAGTGATTTTATTAAACAGTCAAAGCCTTATCTACAAGGTTGTTCTGTTCTACCTCATGGATTTTCTTCTGACCTGCTGCAGGAGAAGCCGAAGCCTGACGGCCTGCATAGGTAATTTTTTGTCCATCCTTGAGAAGATTCATGAATCGCGGAGCGGCGTAATTCCAGGCTCCCATATTCTGTGGCTCTTCCTGGCACCAAACGATATCTTTCACATGTTTTAACTCATCCAGATAGTTGGAGATATCCTTGTCGGGGAACGGATAGAACTGCTCCAGTCGAGCTATGGCAACATTACCAAGTCCTCTTTCTTCCCGTTCTTTATAAAGATCGTAGTAAACCTTGCCTGAACAGATAACAATTCTGTCGATAGATTTCGGATCTTCTATCGTTTCATCTTCTATAAAAGGCTTAAATTTCCCGTTTGCCAGTTCCTCAACACTGCAAACTGCAAGTGGATGTCGGAGTAAACTTTTCGGAGACATTATGATAAGAGGCTTCTTGTCTTCCTGTAAAGTCTGTTTTCGGAGAATATGGAAATACTGTGCAGGTGTAGTCAGGTTCGCGACCTGCATGTTATCTTCTGCACAGAGCTGAAGGAATCGTTCTAGTCTTGCTGAGGAGTGTTCAGGCCCCTGTCCCTCATAACCGTGGGGGAGGGTCATTACCAGTGCAGATTTTTGTCCCCATTTCGCTTCAGAAGCAGAGATAAACTGGTCAATGATGATCTGAGCACCGTTCACGAAATCACCAAACTGAGCCTCCCATATTACGAGGGCGTCCAATTTGGCAGCAGAGTAACCAAACTCATAACCCAGAGCCGAGAATTCACTCAGTAAACTGTTGTAGGGATAAAATGCACCCTGTTCGTCAGAAAGATTGTTCAGCGGTATAAAACGCTGAGCAGTTTCGGTGCCGTGCAGAACAACATGACGGTGGGAGAACGTACCCCGCTCAACATCCTGGCCGGTCAGTCGAATGGTTCGTCCGCTTTTCAGAAGCGATCCAAAAGAGAGTGCTTCAGCAAACCCCCAGTCGATTTTCTTTTCATTCTTCTGTGCTGCATCGGCACGTTTTGCGAGCTGACGCAGAAGTTTTGGATTGGCATCGAAGTTTTTGGGTACGGTATTCAGTTTAACGGCAATTTCCTTCAACTCATCCATTGAGTATGTAGTGTCCGGGAATTCCACTCGTTCCTTTTGTGCCTCTTCAGTCCGATCAAGCATTTTATCGGTCACTTCAAGGGCCGGTGAACTTTTCGCATCTTCAAATGCCTCATTTAGCAGCTCTTCGAACTCATCAAAAATTGCCTGAATTTCCTCTTCACTGAATTCACCTTTTCTGAGCAGTTCTTTTACATAAATATCTCGGGTGGGATCGTGATTTTCGATCTCCTTATACATTCCCGGTTGTGTAAATGCCGGCTCATCACCTTCGTTATGCCCATGCTTACGGTAGCAAATCAGGTCAATAACAACATCCTTGCCAAATTTCTGGCGGTAATCTATTGCCATATTCATGGCATGTACAGCTGCTTCGGGGTCATCACCGTTTACGTGGAAGATCGGTGCCAGAATCATTTTTGCCAGGTCAGATGCGTATTCGGTGGAACGGGCATCTTCCGGAAGGGTGGTAAATCCAATCTGATTGTTGATGATCACGTGAATAGTACCGCCGGTTTCGTAGCCTCTTAGCTGCGACATATTTAACGTTTCGGCAACCACACCCTGACCGGCAAATGCCGCATCACCGTGCATAAGTACAGGTACAATTTTCTTCTTGGGATCTACATCTTCGCCATCGTAGTGATCCTGACTGGCCCGGGTAGCCCCTTCAACAACAGGATTTACTGCTTCGAGGTGACTAGGGTTGGGCAGTAGTTCAAGCTCAATATCTTTTCCACTCTTGGTTTCATAAGAACCCTTCGAGCCAAGGTGATACTTCACATCACCGGACCCCTGAATGGTATCCGGATCGATGTTCCCTTCAAAATCGGCGAACACTTTTCGGTATGGCTTATTCATGATGTTTACGAGGATATTTAATCGCCCGCGATGAGCCATGCCAAGGAAAAACTTCTCGATATCTTTTTCACCGGCCTTCTCCATCAGAAAGTGCATCATCGGAATCAGGGTTTCAGCCCCTTCAAGTGAAAATCGTTTGTGCCCGATGTACTTTTTATGCAGAAACTGCTCAAAGGCCATTGCCTGGTTGAGCTTATGCAGTATGTCTTCCTTCTCTTCTTTAGAAAGGTTTGGAGTATTTGTGGTAGACTCCATGGTTTCCCGAAGCCATCTGCGCTCTTTCAGATCGAGTAAGTGTTTATATTCAGCTCCGATTTTACCACAGTAGGTATTTCTGAGTAGCTGAATGATATCCCTGAGTTTGGCTGTTTTCTTGCCGCCCAGTCCGTCACAGAAAAATTCACGGTCCAGATCCCAGAGAGTCAGGCCATAATATTCAAGATCGAGCTCCGGGCTTTGTCCCGGTCCTGAACCCAGCGGGTCAAGATCGGCAAGTACGTGTCCGCGCATGCGATACATGTTGATAAGTCGCCAAACAGCGATAGCTCGTCGATCCTGCTCTAAAGTGTTAGCTTTTCCGCTCAGCTGACCTTCATACTTATCTTCACCATAAGGTAGGGGTTGGTAAGGAATCTCAAGGTCACGGAAAATGGTATCATAAAAATCTTCTTCACCATTTAGCAGCTGATGAACCTTTTGCAGAAACATACCTGATTCCGCCCCCTGTATAACACGATGATCGTACGTACAGGTCATAGTCATCACTTTACTAACACCCAGCTGATTGAGCACATCCTGTGCCATAGATTGAAATTCAGCCGGATAGTTGATGGCACCTGTTGCAATAATAGCTCCTTGTCCTTTCATCAGGCGCGGTACAGAAGAGACGGTGCCAATGGTGCCCGGGTTGGTTACACTTATTGTGGTATTCTGGAAATCAGAAACCTCAAGTTTACCGTTTCTTGCTTTGTCAATTACTTCGGCGTAGGCGTAGAGGAACTCTTTAAAGTTCATCTTGTCGACGCCTTTAATATTTGGAACTACCAGATTTCTGGATCCGTCTCTGCTTTCCAGGTCAACGGCTATACCTAGATTTACCTGTCCCGGTTTTACTTTGTAATGGGTACCGTCTTTTTGAGTGTAATATCCGTTAATGCTCGGATAGTCTTTCAGTGCACGGATAACAGCCCACGCTATAAAATGCGTAAAAGACGCTTTGGGTTCACCACGTTTGAGCAGGTGAGTGTTAACAATAGACCGGTCTTCGGTCAGCATTTTAACCGGAAGAACGCGCAATGAGGTGGCGGTTGGTACCTCCACACTCTCATCCATGTTTTCAACAATTTTGGAGGCTACGCCTTTAATCTTTACAAGCTCAGCTCCTTCAGGGATGGATGGTTCAGATACTTCTTTTTTATCCTTTTTCTCTTTAGCAGGAGTTTTCTTTGTCTCCGGCTCTGCTTTTCTCTCAGATTTAGCAGGTTTTTTTGCAGTCTGTTCAGGGGCAGGAATTTCGTTTCCGTCAATCTGGTCGAAATATTTTCGCCAGTGATTGGGAACAGAGTCTGGATCGGTCTGATATTGTTCGTAAAGCTCTTCTACTAGAGCCGAATTGGGTCCAAATACAGATTCAAGTGATTTCAAAACAGCGGGTGTGTCTTTTGTTGAGTTTAAAAAATGTGTATGGCAGAATTTGTGCTCACACTTTCCTAAATAAAACATTCATTTTCTACCGGATCATAAAGCACAATAGTGAAAATGCTCTATGAAGAGTAAAAGCAGAATTAAGATGCTGTGAGCTTAAAATTTTTTATAAGTGGTTAAATTAACCATTTAACTATTAAAATACGATGAATATCCCTCAGATTTAAGGTGTTAATTTGACCTTAATTCCCGGTTCATCATAGGCATTTCATTCGTTATATTCAGTTAAAATGAATATTCAAATACTTAACGGTGTGCTTTATATATGAGTAGTAAAAATAAAACCAAAACAGGGGCTGAGAACGTAGCATGGGACCTTTCGGATCTTTACAATTCGCCGGACGACCCGAAACTGCAACAGGATAAAAAGAACTTACTGAAAGAGGCAGATGAATTTGCAGAAAAATATCATGGCAGAATTGCTTCTCTATCTGCTTCTGAGTTTGCGGATGCGCTGAGAGCGTATGAATCGCTGATTCAGCGTGCCGGTAAAATCGGCTCCTACTCTCATCTGATATGGTCTACAAATACCGAAGATGCAAGACTGGGTAAATTATTACAGGAGGCCAATGAGCTTGGTTCCGATCTGAGCCAGAAGCTGGTCTTTTTTGATGTAGAGTGGATGAAAGTGGACGACGGCCGTGCCGGAGAACTCATAAATTCGAAAGAACTATCGCCCTGGAGACACTATCTGCGTATATCCAGAATGTATAAAGATCACACACTTACTGAAGATGCCGAACGGGTGATGAGTGCCAAATCTGTAACCGAGCGGTCGGCCTGGAACCGATATTTTGATGAAACACTTGGCGCAGCTCGCTTCGAACTGGATGGCGAGGAGATGACCGAGCAGCAGGTTTTAAGCAAACTTCACAGCCCGGACAGGGACCTGAGAAAAAGGGCCCATCAGTCATTAACCGAAACGTTCAGTGAATTATCCCGTTCGCTTACCTTTATTTTTAATACTCTACTGGCTGATAAGCACACCAACGACAAACTCCGCGGCTATGATAGCTGGATATCATCCAGAAACCTTTCAAATCAAACCGATAACGAAACCGTTGAAGCACTGATTACTGCCGTAACCGGTCGGTATGAGCTGGTTCAGCGTTATTATAAACTCAAGAAGAAACTTCTGGGCGTGGATGAAATGTTTGATTACGATCGGTATGCCCCGATTGCCAAAAACAGGGAGACGATTGAGTGGGAAAAAGCAAAGTCGATGGTTCTGGAAGCCTATGGTGACTTTCATCCACGTATGAAATCTATTGCATCTGAGTTTTTTGATAAAAAGTGGATTGATGCTGCTATTCGTCCCGGAAAAAGAGGAGGTGCTTATTCAGCTAGCACGGTGACAAATGTTCATCCCTATGTATTTATGAATTTTGACGGACAGCTCCGTGATGTTCAAACGCTGGCGCATGAACTGGGTCATGGAGTTCATCAATATCTTTCGAGAAAACAGGGGGAGCTTCAATCCTCAACACCGCTGACGACGGCTGAAACCGCGTCTGTTTTTGGGGAAATGCTTGTATTTAATAAGCTGATGGATAACATTGACGATCCGAAAGAAAAGCTGGCTCTTTTAGTCAGTAAAATTGATGATACCATAGCTACTGTATTTCGGCAGATTTCAATGAATCGCTTTGAAGACAGAATACATACAGCCCGGCGCCAGGAGGGTGAGCTAACCACAGAGGAGTTTTCCAGACACTGGACAGAAACACAAAAAGATCTCTATGGAGATGCTGTTACGATCACTGATGAGTATAAACTCTGGTGGTGCTATATCCCTCATTTTCTACATACACCCGGATATGTTTATGCTTATGCGTTTGGAGAGCTGCTGGTACTGGCACTTTATGATGCGTATAAAAATCAAAAAAATGGATTTTCAGATCGGTATATTGAGCTCCTCGAGGCGGGCGGATCAGACTGGCCCCACAATATTGTTGGCAAGATGGATATAGATATTCGCGACGCAGGCTTTTGGAACAGGGGACTCGATCTGTTCGAGTCTATGATCGATCAAGCGGAAAAGCTGGCAGATAGTCTCTAAATAATCAGATATCGATGGACAATAAGCGAGAAGAAAAGGCACTTTTCGAATTTAAACATGCCGTTGAAGATATTATGCAGCTATTGCGTAAATCGACGGAGGCGGATACGGTATATATGTATTGGGTTAATCGAACCAGGGGGCAGTTTGTGCTTGAAACAAGCTCTACGATTCTGCCAAATGTGATGTTTAAAGATCGAATTGCTTTTGAGGAGTATTATCTCGATAGCTTTAAAGAGATTGAGAATGTCATTCAGCTAAAAGTTGAAGAAGATTTTTCAGTTACTGATCTTACCCATTACCACGATCATGTACCGGTCAGATTCCTCACGCTTATTCCGTTTATCAACAATGGCGAAACGGTTGCGGTAACCGTGGTTGAAACTGAGTTTCAGATCAACCAAACTGACTATGATGATGTGATATCTGCGTACAGAAATGCACTTCTGAATTTGTTGAACACTTACCTGGAGCTTACCGATCTCTATGAAAATGAGAAAGAGTGGAAAAAGTATGATGAGTCTTTAGAAAAAATCACTCCAAAACTGCACAAGGCTGAAGCACTAAAGGTGATGGCTGAAGAGATACAGAAGCTTTTGCGCTCAGGTGGCGTTACAGTAATTGCCCGCGGTATGGATAGCTGGTGCAGTATTATGCGATCACTAAAATCACCCGACTATCCGATGCTTGGCCTGCTGATGGAGGAGAAAAGTGTGGCGTACGACGCTCTTCAAAAAGGCAGGGATGTTTTTGCCATTCACTTTAATCAAAATCCTAAACGAATTTCCAGGGCAGAGGAAAATACGGACGGTGCAACCTATGCCATTCCGATTATGATTCATGATCGTCGCCATGCAGTTGTGTTAGCATACGACAAGAATCCACTTACATTTAAAGATTCTGTAAAGCATAAGATTAAAAACCTGGTGCGCACGGCATCGCTCTCTATTCAGGTAAATCAGGGGAAGGTTGACGTAGACAAAGATATTCTTACAAGCGAATATGGCAGTTTTATCCCTGAAGTGTGGGAGCGAACTCTTGCAACTCAGATAGAAAGAGCGGGGAAAACGGGAGAGAGAACGTGGTTTGGGTTTGTAACGATTAATCATTTGCAGGAACTGCGATCCAGATTAAGGCTCGAAGATTTGAAAAGGCTGCAAAGAGTAGTGGTTAATCTGCTGAATCCGGGAAGAAACGGTTCATCGGGCATTGTTGGTTTCAATTCAGACTATATCTACCCGGTACTTATTACCGGTAAAGATGATCAGTTGTGTGAGAAGTGGATCTCCTCTGTTGACTCTAAATTGGAGAAACCCGTAGAGCTCCTGGGAGGGCCTAAGGTCGATTTATCACTCACATACGGTATGATAGAGATTGAACCCGATAGCGGTGACTTGCACGATCAGATCAAAAAAGCTAAACGGGAGCTCTCCGATTCATTAAAAGGAAACCAGACCCGGTCAGCCAGTAACTTTTAATTTAAAAATTGAATTAATGCCAAGATTTTTTGTGGTAGTAATTGATGGTTTGGGGATCGGCGCGCAGGAAGATGCCGCCCATTACGGAGACGAAGGGACAAATACACTGGGGCATGTATTGGAGCATACCGGCGTAAAGCTTCCCAACTTTGAACGGCTTGGCCTCGGTAATATAGAACCTTTACAGTCTGTTGATAAATTTGATCAGCCGCTTGCAAGCTTTGGGAAAATGCGTGAAGTATCGGCCGGAAAAGATTCTACAACCGGGCACTGGGAAATTGCCGGTATCCATCTGGATCAGCCATTTCCAACGTATCCGAATGGCTTCCCTGAAGATGTGATAAACAAGTTTTGTGAGAAAACCGGGACGCAGGGTGTTTTGGCAAATCTTCCATACTCGGGAACAGATGTGATCCGCGATTACGGCGAAGAGCACATCAAAACAGGAAAACCGATTGTATATACCTCCGCTGATAGTGTATTTCAGATCGCCTGCCATGTGAATGTTGTTCCGCTGGATAAGCTCTATGAGTGGTGTGATTATGCCAGAAACGAAGTTATGACGGGAGAACACGGCGTGGGGCGCGTTATTGCCAGGCCATTCCACGGAGAGCCCGGTAATTTTGAAAGACTTTCAGACGATCGCCATGACTATTCGATGATCCCGCCTAAACCAAATTTAATGTCTCTGCTGCAGGATAGTGGGGTGAAGACCTATTCAATCGGAAAAATTATTGACCTTTTTGCTGAAGAGGGATTCGACCAGTACAGGCGTACAAAAAGTAATGCAGAAGGCCTGTCACAAACGTTGAGTTTGATGAGTGCCGGAATTGAAAAAAGTTTCGTGTTTGTAAACCTGATAGACACTGACCAAAAATATGGACATCGCCAGGATCCAGAAGGTTTTGCAAAAGCATTGGAAGAGATTGACCGGGCTATACCGGCAATGGTCAATAAACTTGAGGATGGGGATATGCTGGTATTTATCGGCGACCACGGTAATGACCCAACAGATGACAGCACGGACCATACCAGAGAATTTGTGCCTCTGCTTGCAGTAAACGGTTCCGGAACTGTTGGAGAGGATTTGGGTATCAGGGGTACGTTCTCCGATGTAGCCGCATCTGTTCTGGATTTCTTTGATATTAAGAACCCGCTTCCGGGAACATCTTTTTTGGATAAAGCTTTATAATCATTGACAAATAAAGCAGCAAATCCAATTTCAAAAGAATACATTTTGTTTGTATCTTAAACAGTTCGAGTTTTGGGTGACTAACAACAATATTCATCACTGCTCGTTGCAATAGCAGATCACAGGCGCAAGCACAACTTTTAAAGAAATCTTTATATAACGTGGCAAAAAGTTCAGGAATTTCTACCCGCGAATCTGAATCTTTAGATCGATACTTACACGAAATAGGAAAAGAGAAGCTCATCACCCCAGACGACGAGGTTCGTCTTGCTAAGGAGATTCAAAAAGGATCGCAAAGGGCACTTGAAGAACTCACCAAAGCCAACCTTCGTTTTGTTGTTTCTGTAGCAAAACAGTATCAGAATCAAGGATTATCACTCGGAGATTTAATTAACGAAGGTAACCTCGGTTTGATTAAAGCTGCAAAGCGTTTTGATGAAACCCGTGGATTTAAGTTTATCTCGTATGCTGTTTGGTGGATTCGACAATCTATTCTTCAGGCACTTGCCGAGCAGAGTCGTATCGTTCGATTGCCACTGAACCGTGTTGGTGCTCTAAACAAAATCGGTAAAGAGCTTTCAAAATTAGAGCAGGAGTACGAACGTGTACCTTCTGCAGCTGAACTTGCCGAAAGTTTGGAAATGACGGTATCTGAAGTGGCTGACACCCTAAAGATTTCCGGTCGACATCTCTCGATGGACGCACCTTTTGCTCAGGGAGAGGATAACAGGCTGTTGGATGTCCTTGAAAATGAGGAGATTCCTAACCCGGATAACGAATTGATGGGTGAGTCTTTGAAAGTGGAGATTGAAAGAGCACTTTCCAAACTCACAAAAAGGGAAGCTGAAGTTATTCGCCTCTATTTTGGAATCGGCCGTGAACACTCACTTACACTCGAAGAGATCGGTGAACGTTTTGATCTTACACGGGAACGTGTTCGCCAGATTAAAGAGAAAGCACTTCGTAAGCTTCGTCATCACAACAGAAGCGCAGCTTTGAGAGCATATCTCGGCTAACGTATAGAAACTTATCAGATTTGAAAAAGCTCCAGTATGGGAGCTTTTTCTGTTTTTGGCAGGACTATACATTCACTGTTGTACTCCGCTTTATCCCTGACCCGGGAATAGATCAAATCGCAAACCGCATGAATATGTGATTTGCTCCTTTGCAGGAAGTTGTTAGCTTATTTTGATGGACTTTAGTAAAAAAATAGCGGCTTTAATCCTCATTATATTTGCGGTACAGGAGATGGCTACGGCTCAGATTCTACCATTCCGTAACTACTCTATCGAAATTGGGCTAAGTGAGTCGGTTGCCCATGATCTGATTCAGGATTCAAAGGGGTATATTTGGGTGGCTACCGGCTATGGACTGAACCGGTTTGACGGGAAAAGTTTTCGACAGTACTACGAAGAAAATGGACTCGCAAATAATAGAGTGCACACTCTTTTTGAGGATTCAAAAGAGAGGGTTTGGGTAGGTACCGAAAGTGGAATTTCAATTATCAGTGATGATTCCCTTTATACGCCCGAACATCTGGCTGAACTCTCGGGAACTCCCATCTTTGCTTTTTTTGAAGATTTTCTTGGCACTATTTGGATAGGTACCTCCGGCAGAGGTTTGTGGAGGCTGAACAGCGAGGATGAATTGGTCCACTATAGTGATGAGAATGATCTTGGTATACAAACTGCAAACGGATTGGCTCAGACAGAGGATGGTGTAATTTGGGTAGCATCAGATGAAGGACTTTTCCGGCTGGAAGATGGCAGATGTGATTATTTCGGTGATGAAGAAGGTCTTCCGGAAGTTCGCGTTCAAAATGTAGTTGTGGATAGGTATAACAGGTTGTGGATAGCTTCCCGTGAGGGACTTGTACTGTTCAGGGATGGTGAGTTTCAACTCTACAATCAAGACCAGGGGCTCAACAACAATCGGGTGCTTACCATTACCGTTCAGGCCTATGATCGAATTTGGGTTGGAACAGAAAACGGACTCTCTCTATTTGACGGCCAATCGTTCAAGAATTACAATCGCGAAAATGGGCTGCCTGCAACGATAATTTACTCCAGCATTATCGATCGCGAAGGGAATTTATGGCTGGGGACGTTGGGTGGGGGGATTACTCACTATTCAGGTGAACTGTTTCAAAGCTATAATATTGACACCGGTCTGCCCAATAATGTAGTGACCGGTTTCGCTGAAGATCCAAACGGTAATGTCTGGATTGCTACGTACGGTGGTGGTGCCGTTCTATATGATGGAGAAAATTTTCAGGTTTTTGATGAGTCCGTTGGACTTACGGATAATAAGGTATACACTTTTTTATCAGACAGCCGGGATCGATTTTGGGTTGGAACCCGTGAAGGGATCTCAATTTACGAAGGGGAGAGGTTTACTGACTTTGAGGCTTTTAATATCAACTTTCAGTCGGTGAGGAGCATTCACGAAGATTTGGAGAATAACGAGTATTGGATCGGGACTTATAACGATGGCGTATTTCGGCTTCGGGACGACGGATATGACCACTACAACACTTCCAATGTTCTTCTCAACAATACCGTGATGGATATCAAACAGGATGAAGACGGTGCAATATGGTTAGCCACCTACGGTGGTGTGGCAAAATATCACGAGGGGGAGTTTGAAACTATAACCATTGCAGACGGACTGCCGAGCAACGGTGTTATACAAATTTTCATAGATCATCTCGGTGAGAAGTGGTTTTCTACCTTTAATGGCCCTGCGCGCTATCGCGACAACAGAGTAGAGAGATTAATTCGCTCCAACCAGGTTGAAACCATTTTCTACTTTACAATTCAGGACCGGGATAACCGGTATTGGTTTGGTACAAATCGCGGGCTCTATCTGTTTAGAAAGGATGAGTTTTACGCATCGGAAACTGAGCTCGAACGGATGCAATCCTACCGTACATTTACTAACAGCCAGGGATTAATTGCCAATGAGCTAAATGCAGGCGGATCGTTTCTGGCATCTGACGGCTCTATCTGGCTCGGAACTGTGGAGGGTTTAAGTCGTTTTTTCCCCAATAGGATTGAAAATAATGAAGCAGCACCGGGGCTTGAATTTGAATCCCTCTCGATTAGTGGCCGCGATATGCTTCCCGGAAGGGAGTATCGTCTCACCCACGATTCAAACTTTCTTCAGGCTACGGTTACGGGATTAACTTTTGAAGCTCCTGACCAGATTATTTACCAACATCGTTTACGAGGAATGAGTAATGATTGGACAATAACTAGGGAAAATGAGATCCGTTATCCCGGACTGCCACCGGGCGATTATTCACTCCAGGTAAGAGCCTACAATGCGGATGGCGCAGAAAGTGAAAAAACCCTGCAGTTTGGATTTACAATCCTGCCTCCTTTCTATTTCCAATGGTGGTTTATTCTTTTGGCAACGGCTTCTTTCGGCGGGCTAATACTTTTTATCATACACTACTATCGGGTGAGCAAGCAGGTGGAAATTGAAAAGATGAGGGTTCAAATTGCCAGCGATCTGCATGATGATGTTGGCTCATCTCTTACAGAGCTGGCTCTTCAGACCGACTTTTTACAGGCAGGTGAGATCAGTAACGAAATGCGGGAAACACTGAGTCAATTAGGGGAGCAGAGCCGGAAAATTGTAACCAGCCTGGATGATATTGTATGGTCTATTGACGCCCGAAACGATACCGCCGGTGACCTTACTGACCGGATGCAGGATTATGTGAATCAGGTTTTTAGTAACAAACCGTGTGAAGTTATTTACCATTTTGATGATCTGAAAATGAATGAGAAGCTCCCCGTTCAGGCTAAGGAAAACATCTACTTGATATTTAAAGAGGCCGTAAACAATATTATAAAACACTCGAACGCCACACGTGCTCAAATACGATTTTCGTTTGATGGTAACAGTTTTGATCTGAAGGTGGAAGATAATGGCACGGGATCTGAAAGTTTAAGAAAATCGGGACAGGGATTGAGAAATATGAAGATGAGGGCTGAACGAATAGGAGCAGATCTAAGTATCGAAAACGGAAATGGATTTAAAGTAATGGCAGCAGGCCGGGTAGAGTGATTAACCACCAAAAGAGGAGAAGTTATGATTAAAGTTGGAATTGTAGAAGACAATGTAAAAATCAGAAATCTCATTCAGCGCTATCTGGATATGCAAGATGGAATCAGTTGCCGTGTAGCGGTCGACTCTGTAGAAGAGATGCTCGACTATCTGAAAGAGAAAGAGCTGCCGGATATTCTTTTAATGGATATACAGCTGCCGGGTATGTCCGGGATAGAAGGGATTGGAATCATCAAGCAGGACTACCCTGAGATAGATATCATTATGCTTACAGTTTATCACGATTCGCATAAAATTTTCGATTCCCTTAAAGCCGGTGCATCAGGATACCTTCTCAAACATACCTCTCTGCCTGAGATTAAAGAAGCAGTAGAGGATCTCGCAAAAGGTGGGGCACCGATGTCTCCGCAGATCGCACGGAAAGTGATTCAGTATTTTAACACGACTCAGGTAAAAAAGAAGCCGGAAAGTGATTTGACGGCCCGCGAACAAGATATTGTCAATGGTCTGGTTGACGGATTAAGCTATAAAATGATAGCTGATCGATTTGATATTTCAATTGATACGGTGAGAGCCCACATTCGAAATATCTATAAAAAGCTTCATGTAAACTCAAAAGCTGAGGTAATTGCTAAGTCATTAAGAGGAGAGATTTAATATTTATTTTCTTAATGCATTGTAATGTAAGCCCTTAATATTTCCTGCAACACTATAATCTGCTCTGCGTTATAATCAAAGACAGAATATGGGTTTAGAAAGTGTTGATCTGCTTTAATGATCAATAAATTGAAGATTTTACATTTACTCACATGGATATGTGATACAATGTATGAAACCAGTTGTGTATTTTTACTGTTGAAGGTACAGAACTGTTAATAAGCCGGAGGCTGATATGAAATTCAAACTACAATATCTCGCGATTTTAATTGCATCAGGACTACTTTTGTCCGGTTGCTACACACAGGTGAAGACCGTCCAACCTGACAGAGGCTATTATCCGGCTTCCACTCAGCCAGCACCGGATCGCCAAGCTGCTGTTGATCAGAGGGCTGGTCAGATTGTGAATGAAGACGACTACGTTCTGGGCTACGAAGATGGCTGGGATGATGCTGAGGAGTTCTATTTTAAGGATTACGAAGCCAAGGAGTGGTATTTAAATTACGGTATTGATTTAGCACACGATCGAAATGTGCGAAGATCTTACAGTTCTGTACATCACTATCACTACTATCCTTACCATTTCAGTTCCTGGTATACACCACCTTTCTACAGATACTACGGGCCGGCTTATTATGGACAAAGCTACTTTGCTGCTAGATTTTTCCGGCCACACTTCAGTATTGGTTTTGGCTGGGCTTATTATGATCCATACAGATTTCACTATAGCCCATACTCTTACTATGGTGGTTTTTATAGCGGATACTGGGGATACAGCGGGTATTATGGCAGGCCTTTGATAGTGTACAATACAAGAACCGTTCGCAGAGATTATGGCCCGAGAAGTTCAGGACTGGCAACACGAGGTAATGTGATAAGAAACAGAACCGCAACGGCTCAGAGCAGCAGAAGCGCTATTAGAAGCAACGCAAGATCTACGCAGGTAAATAGAAGCAGTACTGTAAACCGAACCAGATCTGCGAGCACAATACGATCCAATGCTACAACCAGAACCAACAGCAGGTCTACAGTCAATCGGTCTAATACAAATACGAACCGATCCAGCGGTACTGTAAACCGTACTCGTTCTAATAACAATAGCAGCGGATCTGTAAACAGAAACCGGTCTAGCTCCAACAACCGAAGCAGTGGATCTGTAAACAGGAGTAATTCTTCAAATCGCTCAAGCGGGTCGAGTACGAACCGTAATCGATCAAATAATGAAAACCGCCAGCAGGCTGCTGTGAGTTCAACTTCGAGCAGAACATCTACTAATGTTGCGCCACGATCTGAAGGGAACCGGATAAATGTTGGAAATAATACAACAATCAACCGAAGATCAGTAACTGTAAACAGATCTGTAAATCAATCTTCAGTTAACAGAAGAGCAGAAAGTGCAACGGTAAGAAATCGGATAAGCTCTCCTTCCGTACGCGCTGAAAATATCAACAGAAGGCAGAACAGCACATCCGGGTTTTTCAGATCTGTAGGACGAGCTTTAGGTAACGCGGCTATAGAAGGAATAACAAATAGCAGCAGATCATCTTCCGGTGTGAACAGAACCAGAAGCAGTAATTCATCTTCACGTTCAACTGTAAATCGTTCTTCAAACAGTAACCGATCGAGCAGTGGTTCTGTGAATCGCTCATCATCGAACAACAGATCCAGCAGCGGCAATTCATCCCGAAATCGCTCATCGTCATCTTCTAATAATAGAAACTAAATAAGGCCGGCCGGGTGACAATAGCCCGGCTTTTAAATCTCACCGGTATTTAAAAATTTACAGGAGAAGTATGTTAAAAAATTCAATTGTTTCGGCTCTGACGTTTGCATTGGTTTTTATTGCCGGGATAGGTCAGTCAACAGGGCAGAATACCAACCCATTAAATTCTCTTCTTTACAGCAACCAGGCAAACATGTTCAGTGATCAGGGCATTGCGATGGATCCAATTACCATAGTTATGCCCGGAACTGCATACGCCGGTGGATTTGGTTCGTTTCTGGATAACCCCGCATCTGCAGCTCTCTATAATCAAAGTTTTGGGCAGTTTGGATTGGCTTATACCAATATTGATGAATCGGCACAGTTTGTGAATAGCTCACGCTCACTAAGTGATAATCAGTTTAACCTCTCAAATGCAGGGTTTGTCTACTCTTTTCCAACCGCTCAGGGTAGTTTGGTGGTAGGGGCCGGGTACAACCAGCACACGGTCTTTAACAGAGCACTTGGCTTCAGAGGCAGAAATGAGCAGACAACGATTACGGATCAGTTTAAAACTCCCGGTTCAACTTATGCAGATATTGCATTCAATACTTTTGCCATCGACTATGGCGATGAGTTTGAAGACTGGGATGAGTCTATTTTCAGAATTGGATTCCCGGAATTTGGAGACTATTTAGGAGTTCGCCAGCAGGGGGAGATTTTTGAGAGCGGTTATGGTGGTGAATACAGCTTTTTTGCAGCTACTGAATTCCAGGAAAATTTAATGGTTGGGGTAAGTCTTGGAATACTGAATGGACGATATACCTACGATCGTCTCTTTCAGGAAGTGGATAATTTTAATGAATACAACAGTGACTTCATTGATACGAATGACGACGGCACAGGTGATACAGATATTGATAATATTCTGCTGCAGGATAAGATTCGAAGTACGTACACAGGCTTTAAGCTGCGAGCCGGTTTGATTTACAGGTTGAATGAAGTACTGAATGTAGGGGCAAGCTATACACTTGGTACAAGAATGGAGGTGGAAGAGATTTTTGATGCAAATATTCAGACCACATTCGATAATGGGGTTACTTTTGAAGACGAGCTGAACAATGAATTTACCTATTATGTGGAGATGCCATCGAGAACTTCAGTCGGTTTTTCATTGAATGATCTGAACGGATGGTCGGTCTCTGGCGCGGCAGAGTATGTGAATTATGCCGGTACCAGGATAGATTTTAGAGATGGTTCCCTATTTGAAGATGAAATTGCAGAAAACGAGTTTATCGAGAACAATTTCAGATCGGTATGGAATTTAAGAGCAGGTGTTCAATATCAGCTTAATGAAGGAGTTTCCCTGCGCGGTGGATTAAGTTTTCTGCCAAGCAAATTTGAAAACGGTACAGATGATCGTAGCATTCTCTCTTTTGGAACGGGAATTCAGCTCTCACCCGGTGTACAGCTTGAATTTGCAGCGCAGTATAAATATTGGGATGAAGTATCATCTGTTTATGACTATGCTGACTACGACTATACCGTACTCCCGGAAGAGCCTCCTACATTTACAGTTCGATCAGAAAATGCTTCCCGAAGTGTGGACAGATGGCAGGTTCTATCAACCATTCGTTTCAATCTGTACTAAGTTATTAAACAGAGCGGACGGTTTACCGAACAGCTTCAATTTTTTTGATCTCTAAACGAAACTCACCACTCTGTTTATCGCTGATGAGAAACCCAAAGTGAGAGATATTTTCTGTATCAAGCTTTGGGGCGTCAGCCGGCTTTTTACCTCTGAACGTGGCTTGAAAATCATTTAAAGGGAGTGAAATCTCTTCCCAGCTATTTGCTATGGTATCGAACCTGTGTTCGTACCAATAATTGATGTTTGAACGGGTTGAGCCGGATTTAAGCCTGAAACTGTACCTGTTACCATCTCCTCTGACGGTTAGTCGAACCTTCATAAACCCGAGCAGATTAAGACGCTCCTGATTTCTTACTGAAGCAAATCCGCCGTTGTTTTTGAGTGAAATATCACCCAGAAAAACGGCATTTCCGTCCGAATTAATCTGGAAACGGCTATCCGACAAACCTCCCATTACGTCGTCGTTTACGATTTGCCATTTCTGATTTGCCAGATTTGTGAAATCGGTAATAACTACCGGCCTGTTATCCATAAGAATTTATTTGTGTGATTTGAACTCAACAACAATAAGTTGAATAGATCAATTCATAACATAAGAGTGAGGAGAGTTAATTGGATAGTAAACTGTACACTTAGTTATCATTATCTTTAGTAATACCCAGTTTCCTGCCGATTCGTTTAAAGATATTTCCTTTATTCTCATCTTCTTTATCTGATTCGCCAATCACACGGGGCTCGTCGCTGCTTTGACCTGTGAAGAAATCACGAATTCGATCAGTAATCCGGTCATTTCGGGTGTCACTGCACTCAAGTGAATATGGAGTGTTGAGCTGTGAAGGTTGAAATTTGTTGGCCTGAGGCGGAAGATCGTTATACCGGTCCAAGTTTTGCAAAAAGGTTCCTGCAATAGGCAGCGCTGTCTGTGATGCATAGGCAGGGTATTCACGAAATCTCACGCGATGATTCCATCCGCCAACCCGGGTTCCAAATACAAGCTCCGGTGTGAATCCAATAAACCATCCGTCAGTAAAATTCTGTGTAGTTCCGGTTTTACCACCCAATGCGTGCTTGATTTGAAATCGTGATCGCAGCGGGGCTCCGGTTCCCTCGTTTACGGTTTTCTGGAGCATAGCCACCATTGTAGCGGCTGTCTCTTTTGTGATTCCGTTTGAAGTGTAAGTAGAGAATGGGTTTTTAATTTCCAACTCACCGGATACGGGTAGTTGTAGCTGATTGGTATCTGAGCCTTGCTTATTGGCATCATAAATAAGCTCACCCTGATCGGAATAGATTTTGGTAATAAAGGTGGGTTCAGCCGGAATTCCTTCATATAAAAATGCGGTGTAGGCTGTAGTAAGCTCCATCAGGGACATCTCTGCCGTACCCAGCGCGACGGAGGGGCCGTCGGGAAGCGCAGATTTGATTCCCATATTCCGGGCAGTTGATCGGATTGGTTCAATGCCTGTTTCGGTTGCAAGCTGAACGGCTACTGTATTAACCGACTGAGCCAATGCCGCCTGTAGGGAGTATCGTCCGCCATATTCCCTGTTATTATTTTGAGGTGTCCAGTCATCATAATCGGCATACTGTGCCAACATGTTTCGCTGGTAATCGCATGGTGTTCTGCCCGCCTCTATGGCAGCTGCGTAAAGAACCGGCTTAAATGCAGATCCGGGCTGACGTGATGCCAGCACCTGGTCAAAGGGAAAGTGGCGGTAGTCAATTCCGCCTACCCAGGCTAAAACGTGACCGGAGGTGGGGTGGATTGCATAAAATCCTGCATTTAAAAAAGAGAGATAATATCGGATTTCATCATAAGGGGAGATCTCCATCTCTTTGTAGCCGTCCCAGCTGTAAAGAAGAGTAGGCACCGGCTCGTGAAGGATCTGCTCAATTTCATCATCTGAAATTCCCTCAGCTTTTAATCGCTTATATGATTCACTCTGGAACCACACCCGAAGTACTTCCGGGTCATCTTCACCAAAGATAGGGCGGTTTTCTATTTCACGATCAAAGATTGCCTGCAACTGTTTCATCTGAATTTTAACGGCATTTTCAGCAGCCAGCTGCAGTCGTGTATCCAGAGAGGTGTGAATGATTAATCCGCTGTCAGTTAGTTTTGAACCGGATTCAGAGTGAAAATTCAGCGAATCCAGTATTCCGGTCAGTTCTCTACGTACCTGAACTTTATAATAGGGTGCGATATTTTGAACACCTGCCGACCGATCATAGGTAACAGAGAGTTCTGAGTTGATCTGTTCCGTTAACTGATCCTGATCAATCATTCCATACTTCTCCATCTGAAGAAGAACCAGATTTCTTCTGGACTTAGCCCGTTCCGGATTTCGATGGGGGTTATAGTAAGTTGTTGCCTTCAGAACTCCGGCTAATGTAGCCGCTTCATTCAAATCCAGTTCTGCTGATGATTTGCTGAAAAATCGGTAAGCGGCCATCTCAATGCCGAAGGTGTCTTCTCCAAATGATACGTTATTTAAATAGAGTTCCAGTACTTCATCTTTGGTGAAGACCGATTCAATTCTGCTTGCGATAATCATTTCGCGCAGTTTATCAGTAAAGAGAAGGAAACCTCTATTCCCCTCCCTTGGATAGAGGTTTTTGGCTAACTGCTGCGTAAGAGTACTGCCACCGCCCGCATTTTGTCCCATTATAATGGTTTTGACAAACACACGTGCCAATGCCCGGTAATCCACTCCGCTGTGGGATCGAAACCGAATGTCTTCAATCGCAAGTAGTGCATCTATCACCTTTGGATTAATCTCTTCTAGAGAGGTATGGACACGGTTTCGGTCCTGAAAACTTCCCATCTGTACACCGTCTGATGAGATCAGAACAATGGAATTGTCTTGATCAAGTTTGCTGATCTCTTTAGTGCCGGGCACCGGACCAAATACGCCGGATAATGTCAGTAAAAAGATAAATAGAAAAAGTGCTAAAGGTGTGAGCAGAACAACTGAGAGAACTTTTTTCCAAAAGGGAAAGGATGTGTGACTCTTTGATTTCAAACCGTATTTGATGTTAAACGTTTAGTGGAAACAATTCAATCATGGTTAAACTTATGCCAGACCGAATTGTTTCATCCATTAAACGCTTAGCTCAATAATTTTATCTCCAAAAATAGTTTATCGGAACTGTTATTGGAATCTGAAAAATTGTTAGTTCTTGAACTCCGGAATGATTCGATGCTGTGTTGCCTGTTCAAAGGCGTAGGCAATTTCCAGAAGTACAGGCTCACTCCATGCGCGGCCAAAGAAAGAAAGTCCGAAAGGAAGTCCATCCAGTTCACCCATTGGAACCGTAATTATTGGATATCCGGCGCGTGCAGATGGAGAGCTGGATGAGAGTGAAAAATTATCGCCCAATGTTACATCTGTTTTCCATGCAGGAGAACCGGTTGGAGATATAAATGCATCCAGATTGTGTTCGTCCATTACGCGGTCAATACCCTCTTCACGGCTGTACCGAAGCATGTTTTCAAGTGCTTCCCGGTATTCTTCTGAATCGAGATCTCCTTTTTCAGCGGCCATCAGGATCAGATTACGGTCAAATTTTTCAGTCTCCTCTGGTGTGTTCCGCGTCAGTTCTGCCAGTTCTTCGATACTGGAGACAGGCGCATCTTCACCCAGGGAAGCAAAGTACTTGTTTAAACCATCTTTGAATTCGTATAGAAGCACCTGAAATGAGTCACCACCAATATTCGTTTCAGAAATCTGGTCTATTTCAATGATCTCAGCCCCAAGCTCTTCCAGTTTACGAACGGTTTCGTTCATAAGTGTATCCACGCGGAAGTGGTTGCCGAGAGGTTGTGTGTAGAGTCCGAGTCGTTTGCCTTGCAGGCCGTCTTCGTTCAAAAACTGAGTGTAATCGTCATGGATATGCTCCTCGCTGGCTGCTGAAAATTCATCACGCGGATCCACGCCGGTGGCTGAACTCAGCAGAATGGCGGCATCGCGTACAGTTCGAACCATAGGGCCGGCGCTGTCGGTAGTATGCGAAATCGGGATGATACCGGATCGGCTCCACAACCCGATGGTGGGTTTGAAACCGACAATTCCATTTGCGTTAGACGGACATACGATGGACCCATTTGTTTCTGTTCCAATTGTAAGAGTAGCAAGGTTGGCAGAAGCAGCAACCCCGGAACCTGAACTTGATCCGCAGGGATTGCGGGTCAGATCATAGGGGTTATTTACCTGACCACCCAGTCCGCTCCAACCGCTGGAAGAGAAGCTGCTGTGAAAGTTTGCCCATTCACTGAGGTTTGCTTTCGCCAGAATGATAGCTCCTTCTTCACGTAATCGTTTCACGATAAAAGCATCTTGAGGCGGAACCGATCCTTCCATAAATCGTGAGCCGGCTGTCGTCTGCATATCTGTAGTGTTGATGTTGTCTTTTAAAATGATGGGTACACCGTGCAGTGGCCCTCTGACATTTCCGTCGCGCCGTTCACGGTCCAGTTCATCAGCAATTTCCAGGGCATTGGGATTGACTGTTAATATGGCATTTAAACCCGGCCCATTTCTGTCAATGGCTTCAATCCTATCTAGATAAGCTCTTGTAACCTGCGAAGCGGTTAAATTTCCATTATTGTATCGTTCTTGCAGTTGATCAACTGTAATTTCTTCCAGATCAAGGAGGTCGTAAAGCGAATCATTTCCCGATTGTGAGCATGAAGTAAGCAAAAGGAAAACAAGTACCGAATAGATAAGCTGTTTTGTATTCATACAAGTTTTTATCAGTTAAAGTATGGATGGAATAAAGTGATAATCGGGCACTGTAGCAACATTTTGGAAGTCATTGATCGACAGGCTAGCTAAAAATATAGAGTTATCTGTTTTTGAAGAGTGTGATAAAAAGTGTGACAATGACTTGATTTATATGGGAATCATCCTCTTTTTACGTAATATTCAAGCAGGGAGTTGTTTTAATGTGAACATAATTTAATGGACATGAAAAACCGTATTCTTTCAACAGAACCTCATAAAACAACACTGCTGATTCGGTTTATGGTCGGCTTCTATTTCCTTGCCGGAGGAGTTCTGAAATTTTCCTATCCCGAGCTTCAGGAAACCGGATTTTTTCAAAATTTAGGTTTTATCTCAGCAGGCACGATGGTAACTCTAATCTCAACCTTCGAAGTGATCTGCGGTCTTTTGATTATGGCAGGGCTCTTTACAAGAATTGCCGTAATACCTCTGCTTCTGACGATAAGTTTTACGGTTCTTGTCGGTAAACTTCCGATCATGCTTGAAGAGGGTTTTTGGCTAATGGCGCATATCTCCAGGATCGATTTTGCAATGTTTTTAGGGTGCGTTTTTCTTTTCATTACCGGGTCTGGATTTTGGTCCATAGACTGGAAGATGCTGCCTAAGGAGATATAGGATAAGGCAATATCTGACCCACCCCCGTCCCCTCCCTAACTGTGTCTTCTCGGACTTGTCATGGAGGGGAGTTTTAGAAGGAGGTTTTGCAGTAAATTGATCCAGAGACAATTATGACCGAAAATCATAGAACACACCCCTGATTACTTCGTTGGCCACTACGTGATCTGTCCCCTCTCAATAGGGGATGTATTTAATCCAATATGGTTGATCTGTCAATAGCTTGTCCAATCATGAACATCGTGACATGCTGTGTGGAAGTACTTGAAGTGTCAGAATGTGAAGACGTGAACCCTGCTAGGGGTGAAACAAAAATAGCCCCGTGCGTCAGCGCGGGGGATAGATGCATAAAAAATATATTCGCCGAAGAGAGGGATTGGTTTTAAACTCTAGATAGTATAGAGGCGATGGTACACCGGATTTATTTTTATATCCATTTCAACAGGTTATGCTAACCGTTGCTCAGAGTAATTGAATTGCGAATGACGAACTGTGAATTTGGCATAGATTCAAAAATACATCACTATTATTCACAATCGATATAATATAAACATGCATTTTAGTTCAGGTTATAGTTAATTGATGTACAAACATCGGTTCAACATCAACTCCATCAAAAAGGCCATGACTCAAAAGAACAAGTATCTCGATTATTCAGGATCTGACGATCAATTTACCGGAGGAATTAAAATGATCCCGATATCCACTCCAAAAGGGGAGTTCAACGTTTGGACCAAACGAGTGGGAAATAACCCCAGAATAAAGGTACTCCTACTGCATGGCGGACCCGGAGCAACTCATGAACTTTATGAGTGTTTTGACGGATATTTCCCGTATGAAGGAATCGAATATATTTACTACGATCAGCTCGGTTCATATTACAGCGACCAGCCGAGTGGTAACGAGCTATGGACAATTGAGCGCTTTGTTGATGAGGTAGAGCAGGTCCGAAAAGCATTGAATCTGAAGAGTGATAATTTCTTTCTCATGGGACAATCGTGGGGTGGTATACTGGCCATGGAGTATGCATTTGCGCATCAGGAGAATTTAAAAGGGTTGATTATATCTAATATGATGTCGGATGTGAAAGCCTATAACAAATATGCGAAGGAGGTGCTCGGGCCGCAGATGCCAAAAGAGGTTTTGGATGAAGTTTTAGAGATGGAGGAGAATGAAGATTTTGAAAACCCACGCTATGAAGAGCTACTGATGAAGCATCACTACACTGCCCATGTACTTCGAATGCCTCTGGAAAAATGGCCAAACTCCATTACGCGAACATTTGATCACCTCAACCCGGAAGTTTATGTCTACATGCAGGGACCAAGTGAATTTGGAATTATCGAAAATGCCACACTCCACAACTGGAATCGATCAGGGGATCTTCCAAATATAAAAGTTCCGACTCTGACAATAGGAGGTAATTACGATACTATGGATCCAAAACATCTGGAGTGGATGGCCGATGAAGTGCAAAACGGAAGATATCTTCACTGTCCGAATGGAAGCCACCTTTCACAATATGATGACCAAAAAATTTATATCGAGGGAGTTGTGAAATTTCTAAAAGATGTGGATGAGGGCCGGTTTTAAATTCACCAATTGGAATGCTGACCCCTTCATATTGATTGAACATTACAGCCTTATCATCCAACAAAATTTTCGCAATTAGAAGTTAAGACTGTTATGATTTTTATTGAGAACGAAGGAATTACCGATCCGCGAATCAACCTTGCCTTAGAGGAGTATGCACTTCGAAACTTTGGCGAGAGTGAGGACTACCTGCTTTTTTATATCAACGGGCCTTCCATCATCATTGGGCGGAATCAGAACACCCTGGAAGAGATCAACGATGAGTATGTGAGGGAGAATGGAATTCATGTGGTTCGCCGGATGTCGGGTGGCGGAGCCGTTTATCACGATGAGGGAAATCTGAACTTCAGCTTTATCACCAACTACAAGAAGGAGAATCTGCACAACTTCAAAAAGTTCACAAAACCGGTGATACAGGTTCTGAAGGGGATGGGCGTGGAAGCCGAAATGAGCGGGCGAAACGATATCCTCGCCGAGGGACGAAAAATCTCCGGTAATGCGCAGTTTTCAACCGGTAAACGAATGTTTAGTCATGGCACACTTTTGTTCAACAGCGATCTGGAGGAGGTAACTCGTGCACTGGATGTGAAGATGAGCAAGATTGAATCGAAAGGGCACAAGTCGGTGCGCAGCCGAGTGGCCAACATCAGCGAGTTTTTGGAAGAGGAGATCAGTGTTTCTGAATTCAGGCAGCGGTTGCTGGATGGACTCTATAGAGAACGAGACCATTTTGAAACGTACCACCTTACAGATGATGAGTGGAAAGCTGTTCACGAACTGAAGGATGAGAAGTACGGAAACTGGGACTGGAATTTTGGCCGCTCACCGGAGTTCAATATTCAGCGAACCAAACGTTTCCCTGTCGGTGAGATTGATCTCCGTTTGGATGTGGAAAAGGGACATATCAGAAACCTGAAAATCTACGGAGACTTTTTCGGAAAGGAACCGGTTAATGAGATTGAGAGAATTTTGAAGGATGTGCGATATGAGCCCTCAGATATCGAAATTGCTCTGAACGGAATTGATGTAAAAGAGTATTTCGGTGATGTTAAGAAAGCGGAGTTTCTGGAACTTGTATATGGAGAAGATGAAGAGTAGTGTTTAAAAAACTGAGGGAATCACATGAAACACTGAGCTAAGTATTTAATTCATTTGTAACGTCAATTTTGAGGATGTCATTTCAACCTCTCAGCTCTCTTTTTAACGCTCTGTAAACTTTTTAGCCAGGCAGATTTAGGCGGGGATAAAACCGGTGGAAGCTCATTCAACTGCTTATAGATTTCGTCCTCACCTTTCACTTTGTTTGCCAGTCGTTCAAGCGATTTTCTCGGTGCATTGTAGTTATAGACAAAGAACTCAATGGCGTTATCGGAGAGGTCTACCTGATATTGGTAAACCAGTGTCTCCGCAAGGCGAATGGCTGAAGTACTCAATCCGTTATCTACCTCTTTTGCCATTTTCTCACCAAGGTCCTGTTTTTGCAGAGCACTCATATCCGGGTTGATGCCACCCAGGTAGATCGCTTTTGTAGCGTTGATGTTCCGCTGAATTTCCGGTTTTGAGAGATGAATATGAGGCTCCAGCGCCACCGCAATTTCTATGGCTAACCGGCGTGCAGCCATTGCGCCACGGTTATTAAATAATGAAAAGAGAGAGTAACTTCTGTTCTTGATATCCTCCTTTTGAAAGTACCATGAGAGATGTCGGCAAACCTGCAGGATTGCCTCCTCGTTTAAAGAAATCACGTTTTCGTTGATGTGGATCCCCCTTCGCCCCGACTCAATTTTAATCCCTTTTGTCGTTTTGTCAATTTTCGTTTTAACCTTCTTCCAATCTTCAAAAGCTTTCATCAAATCTTTGTGGCGCTTCTCAGAATCTTTAGATGCCTGATAGGCCATTTTATAGAGCTCCATGCAGGTATCCAAAATTGCAGCTGTTCTTTCGATTTCAGCCGCAGACATTTTGTTTACTTTCAGTTTTCTGGATGTTTGCAGCGCAATGCGATCTAAAATCTCAGAGATCTTACCGATCAGCTCATTGATTTCGAGGCCTTCAGGTAAAGCCTCCGGCTGTGCAAATCCGGTCTCCACAAGGTAAGCGGCTGTCGCCCTCATCCGGTTTCCCACTTTGGCCTGTGTTACCCTGAACTTACTTCTCTTCTTTTCCAGCTCGTCCAGCGATTTCGCGTAGTTCCACTTTCCAGAATAGCTGAAGGTAAGAGTAGGGATTTCACGTCCGTGAATGAGTTCGAAAGCCAGAATCATCATCTCCTCCACATCCCGGAAGGTCATCAGGTAGGGATTATTATTTTCGATGGCGGACATGACACGCTGTAAAAACTGTTTTTCTCTCGGTACGCCGTATTTCAGTTTGCCGGAGGTGTTTCCCGTAAACCATTTTTTCAGCTCCTTTGCCGCAGCCGGAGCACTTTCTTCCAAATCTGCTATCGTTTCAAACACAAGATCCTGATATTCGCTGTATAGATCCCGTACACGGGTTTGCAGTCCAATCCTTCGGTAGGCATATATTTGCCCCATAATCTCCCCGATTTTTTGATTACCCGTCAAATCGGTAAATGCAACTTTCACTCCAAACGGAGTCAGGTCCACTCTTCGAAGCAGCTGCATTGCGGCTTCCCGGGTGCGTGTCTCATCTTCATACGTTTCAACAATCTTATCCCGCGAAATCAAAATGAGGTCGGCAAGTTTATCGGTTACGCTCAGGATATCGTGTTTGCTTCTCTCTTCGAGATGGCCGCGGGTGCCGTCTTTCACAACTTTTGCAATTAATCCAACAAGGCCGGAAAAAACGGTAAACATCACAAAGTAGATCAGTAGCTCGGTAGATGGCATGGTACCGTAGCCGATATAGTAACCGCCAATGAGGCCGATGGTTGTAACCGGACCGGCCGTCCAGAAGATCTGCATGAGCGCGCTCGACCACTTCACTTTATTCAAGCTGCGCTTTAGTCGTCGGGTGTGCTCGTTTGATTCTCTGTTCAGGGTAATTTTTTTCTCTTCAGCTGCAGGCAATGGTTTCAGATCGAAATTTTTAAATTGTAAAGGGTACCAAAAGGTACGAGATTATCATATTAGTAGTGGCTCGGCTGATAGTGTAATAAAAATAAAATGTTTCGCTGTTGGAAATGTAATGGGAAAAAGAGTGGGGAGATCTGATAAAAATTAATCGAGACAGGTGATGATAAAATGAAAATTGTAAAATCGTTTTTGGTTTTGATTTTTTGGGTATTGCTAATAGTGGGCTGTGGCAGCATTAGTGACCCCGAATCTGCTGTGAACCGGCTTGAGCCGGATTTGATATTCACCCCGGATCAGGTGGACTCCATTGCGGCGGTGCTGGCTAAATTCCCAAATCAAACTCAGTTATCGCTGGCCATCATCCGGGATTCATCCGTCTATTATTATGGGGCTCTTCGCGACGATGATAATTTGATTCAAATTGATAATCATGATCGTGTGTTTGAGATCGGTTCCATTTCGAAAGTGTTTACATCAACGCTTCTGGCACACGCCGTTATGGAAGGACTGGTTGAGCCTGATCGCCCGGTTGCTGATAATCTTGACTTTTCGATTCATGAGAACCCACAATTTACCTGGCTGCAGCTCTCCAATCATACCGCCGGATTACCGAGATTACCCAATGGTTATTTACTCAATTTTTTGATGAACATGAGCAATCCGTATAAGAATTTTGATGAAGTAGAGGTAGTGGATTTTCTGCAACATCGGCTGGATATGAACTATGAACCGGGAACTCAGCATATCTACTCCAATCTGGGAGCCGGAATTCTGGGGCTGTTTCTGGGTTTGATTGAGGAGAAGAGTTATGAGGAATTGCTTAAAGAAAAAATTTTTGATCCACTCAGGATGATCCATTCCACAACCGATCGGGAAAGCGTGGAAGAGGATTTGGTTTCGGGCAGAACCAAGCGCGGCAGAATTGCTCAAAACTGGGATCTTGCTGCACTGGTCGGAGCCGGAGGTGTTCTCTCAACAGTATCCGATTTATCAAGCTTTATAATTGCAAACTTCGACCCTGAAAACGAAGTTCTGACTCTTCAAAGAGAACCGACCTACGAGGTAAGTGAAAATATGGAGATGGCGATGGGCTGGTTTATCCTGCCCCGGGATTCAGGACAGAGATGGTACTGGCATAACGGTGGCACCGGCGGTTACCGATCTTCAATTGTGATGGATCCGGATCAGAAAATCGGCGTGGTAGTTTTGTCCAATATTTCAGCCGGTCATTCGGAGGCGGGTAAAATTGACAAGTTAAGCTTCGATCTGATGAAGGGACATTAATCAAAATGATAAGATAGAGAAGTGAGTGTGGACTGGTAGCCCTATAATATTAATATAAAACTATAAAAATCAGTAATTCCCCTACATCGTATAAGGCAAAATTAATCTAACTTGAAATACGATTAATAATTAAATCACTGAGGTGGAAAAATGAAAAATCAAGTTCTGTTACTGCTGTTGGTAACTCTGATAATGGGGGGATGTACAAGTTCAGGTGCCTTTTTAGCGGCCAATCAAACCATCGTGAATCTGGAAGATGGAAACTACACGATTACTGCTACGAATGTGACCGGGGAGTCTGAGTCAGGTTATATTTTGGGGTTGAGTTATTCTACAGGCTTGTCTACTTCTACACTTGCCGTTGCAAGAGTGGAAGGAACCGGTATGCTCTATGCTGAGGCTCTTGAAAATCTCTGGACAAATTTTGAATTGTCAGGTGAACAAGTCCAAGGTCAGAGATTGGCTCTTACAAATGTCAGGTATGATTCTGAAATCCTGAATCTGATTATTTACACAAAGGTGAAATTGACCGTAAGAGCGGATGTTGTACGGTTTGATTGAAGAAACTTAAATACTGAGAAATAATGAAAAGGGAGATGGGACCATGGTTATTTTGGGCTGCTGCGCTTTTGGTTATTCCACTTTGGCTGATATCCTTTCCCGAGACAACGATAAGGCAGAACCTGAAGCCCTTCTTTGTGTATGGCAGTCAGGTGACCGCTCTCACAGGATATGCACTATTTGCTCTGACTTTTGTGCTGTCAGCCCGATTCAAATGGCTGGAAGATTACTTTGGAGGACTCGACAAGATGTATCATCTCCATCACACAATGGCTAAAACAGCTCTTGTACTCTTGATAATACATCCAATCCTGCTTGCTCTGCGTTGGATACCCGAAGATAGCGGCCGGTTATTATGGTACCTGTTTCCCGTGCACAGGCAGTTTGAAATCAACATTGGAAGCTGGGCATTGTGGGGACTCATTCTCCTGATGATTTTTACAATTGTGATTCGCATCCCATACGATAAATGGAAAATATCACACAAGTTCATGGGAGTTTTTTTTATCCTCGGGATGGCACATATCTATTTCGTGGATCTCTCTATGAGTTCCAATCCCGCATTGGCGGTCTATCTCACTATACTTTCTATTGCGGGTATAGCAGCCTGGTTGTATAAGTCACTTCTTTTCGATTTCGTTGTGAAGAAATCTCGTTTCCGGGTATTGCAAGTAGAACGGTTGAGTGACAGGGTGATTGAAGTCGAGCTAAAACCGATGGGTGATGCGCTCAATTTTAAACCGGGCCAGTTTTATTTTTTCAGTTTTTGTGCTGCAGGTATTTCCCTTGAATCGCATCCATACACAGTGTGCAATATGACAAAAGAGGGAGAGATAACCATTATGGTGAAAGCATTGGGTGATTATACTAAACAGCTTTACCGGGAACTGGAAACCGGAGCAACAGCACTGCTGGAAGGCCCGTACGGGCGATTTGATTATAAAAATGGGTCATCCAACCAAGTTTGGGTGGGCGGTGGCGTGGGTATCGCGCCATTTATTAGCTGGGCCAATGATCTGAAACGGCATAATAAGTCTGGTTTAAATATTGATCTGTACTACTGTGTGAACAGTGAAAAGGAAGCGACTCATATTTCACTTTTCAAAGAGTTGGAAAAACAGATGGATCGTTTTCGTATGCATCTGATCAGGGCTGATGTGGAAGGTTTTTTTAATCCCGGTGAAATTCCCCAAGCCAGTGAAAAGGACTTTTTTATCTGCGGGCCTAAGGAGATGCGTAGATCCATATTACCGGAATTAGCAAAACTGGGTGTTTCCAAAAAATCCGTTCATTTTGAAGATTTTGATTTTACCTGAGGAATGAACTCCGTCAAACATAGTCAAGGATGATGAATCAAAAGTTACCGAAACCCTACAGTTTGTACTTTTTGATGGGATTGATACTTTTTCAGGGAATCAGCGGACTATTTGGTGGCACTGCATTAGTGATTGACCCGACCGGTGAACTGCTTCAGATGCCGCTTTCCATGCTGGAAGGCTCACCGTTTGACAACTTCCTGATTCCGGGGATCATACTTTTGATGATCCTGGGCGTCTTTCCCATAGTTGTGTTTTACGGACTATGGAAGAGGGCGAATTGGGCTTGGAAGGGAGCACTCACAGTGAGCGTTGCACTCATCATCTGGATCGGTGTTCAAATTTGGATGGTCGGATATCATTCGGATCCGCCGTTGCAGTTTATATATGGTCTGCTTGGGGTGGTTCTGCTGGGGGTGGTGATGATACCGTCCGTTCGTAATCAACTTCGCATTGTTTAATTCATATTATTCATATTGAGTTTTATGGTAGTCTTAAGGCTGTCATATATCTCCCTACTTTTGCTAAAAACGGCCTTAATTTTCGTTTTGAGGGGAGCTATTTTCGGCTTTTCAGCAAGCGCCCTATAATAAAATAAATTGCTGATCTCCCTGAGCACCATAAACATCTTCTCGATTTGAAATAGTTGGCATTAAGGTTCTGTGATTCCATAAATTCAGGAATTAGCAGAGTATTAACGCCATTTCAAAATATTTGATTCTTTTTTCGTTAAACATACAAATTGTGAGTCATTAAGCGCCTCTCAATAAAATTCGTGTGCCATGCCAACAGATTCAGGACTTGTTCAAAAATTGATGGAGAATGGACATAAGGCGATGGAGAGAACCGGCTGGGCCGAAGCCAAAGAGTGCTACAAAGCTGCGCTTGAGATCAAGGAGACACCGGATGTACTCGAATCGCTGGGTCTTGCCGCCTGGTGGCTTGATGATGCCGATACCACGTTCAAGGCCAGGGAAAAGGCGTTTCAGCTTTACCGCGGCCAGGGGAATGCCAGAGCGGCGGCCCGTGTGGCGATCAGCATCGCCTACGATTATTTCTCGTTCCGGGGCGAGTATGCTCTTTCGAACGGCTGGAGCCGTCGTGCGCACAGGCTGTTAAAGAAACTGGATACGGTTCCCGAGCACGGCTGGCTTAAAGCCTGGGACGGAAATGTGGCCATTGAAGCTGAACATGATCCCGTAAAAGCCCTGCAGCTTGGCAAAGAAGCTGCCAAAATCGCATAGGAGGTTCAGGATTTTGATCTGCAAATGATGAGTATAGCTCTGCAGGGACTTGCCCTCGTTTTTGAAGGAAAGGTTGATAAAGGCATGCCCCTGCTCGATGAAGCGGCAACGGCTGCCATGGCCGGGGAAATCTCCGACCTGGAAACCGCCATCAACGTATGCTGCTACCTGATTGCAGCCTGTGAATACGTTCGCGACTATAGCCGGGCCGTACAGTGGTGCTTTCATGTTAAAAAAAATACCGGCAACGGTACGTTTCCCTTGATGTTTTCATTTTGCCAGATCCACTACGCGGGCGTTCTGACCTGGAACGGTGACTGGGATGAGGCGGAAACCCTCCTGATGAAAGCATCGAACAACCTGATTGAATCACGTCCGGCCCATGCCGCTGAAGGCCTGGTGAAACTCGCAGGTATCTGCCGCCTCCGCGGCGATTATGAGCGGGCGGGAGAGCTGTTGAACAGGGCACGGGAAAGGCCGTTCAGGATGCTGGGGGCAAATCTTGTGCTTCTGGAAAGTGCGGCCCTTGCTTACGACCGCGGTGAACCGGTTACAGCGGTAAATCTTGCAGAAAGATATCTCCGGAATACTCCTGAAAAATGCCGGCTAATGCTTCCGAAAGGGCTTGAAATACTGACACTGGCCCATCTCGCGCTTCATGATTATGAAAAGGCTGAAGAGACGTCTGAAGGGTTACAGACAATAGCTGAGATGGCCGGTACAGAATCTCTTCTTGCATTTGCCCACTACACCACCGGAAGGGTACACCTTACCAAAAAGAAAAACATGCGGGCCTGTGAACGATTTGAGCAATCCGTAGAACTGTTCGACAGAAACAAGAATCCATTTGAAACAGCCCGTTCGCGCCGTGGTATGGCCGAAGCACTTCATTGCCTCGGACGGAAAGAGCCGGCACTTAAAGAGATCCATTCCGCCATAGAGGCTTTCAAGGCACTGCAGGCAAATCCGGAGCTAGATCGTGCAAAAATCATCCTTAAAAAGATTACTTCATTGACGGCAGAACATGCAGGTTCTCCATCCCCTGATGCTTTTACTGCCCGGGAAAAGGAAATGCTATGTGAAGTTGCCAGGGGAAAAAGCAACTCCGACATCGCTTCAGACCACTATATCAGCATTCGTACCGTGGAGAGGCACATCTCCAACATCTACGGAAAGATGGGCATCTCCGGAAAATCGGCCCGATCAAAAGCCACCGCGTTTGCACACCGGAACGGGCTGGTTGAGGGAGAGTGAGGCCATTCATTCTCAAATACTAATCTTTGCCCATGTATATTTTTTGCAGGGTCACCGAAGTCTTGGAGCAGGCAGGGACAGCCTCGAGGCTTCGTGGTGGAATGGAAGGATTTCACTATATGTGAGAGCTGCTTTTAGCGGAGCCTAAACAGGTGAAATCTCCAGACCAGGGAGATCCCTCTGTTCCTTCATCCCTCCAAAAACAGTCGGGATTCAGTCAATCGGGATGGAGAGATTTTGTAAAAAAAGGAAGCAATCTAAAGCAGAATGTGATCAGAGTACTTGTAAAATTGTTAAGGGATACATTTCAACACATCTACATCACAAACACATAAGCTTGCCGGAGGAGTTAAAAGCATTGTTGGAAGAACATGGGATTCCCTATAAAGAAAAATATTTGTTATGAAATTGCGCTGACGTTTTGCCACGGGCATTACTTTATTGAACCCCATTCGGGGTTCTCTTTTGGTTTGCCCCTTCTACCCCGACATGCGTGTCGGGGCTATTCGTATTGGATCCACCCTCCGGTGGATCCGAAGTGACTATCTCTGAATATAGGTCCGATTTTGGGTATGAGTTGTTGTGATTTTTTCAACTCTCTCATTCTTTAACCAGTTCCAGAGCACTTCAAATCATAAGGCAGACTTGTTGAAGGGGAGTCATTTTTCGAACTGGTTTTCTAATTCTGAGACTGATTGAATCAAACAGCCCCCCGATACTTTTCGAGATTGTTTCAACTTATACCGGGCGCTTCAAAAATCCCATCTGCGTGTAAAAATTACGTGCACGCACTCATGACATACCCAAACGATGCTGTTATACTGAAGCTGAAGTGATTCCAGGCATAGCAAGAAATTTCAACACAGAAAAAAGCACGATGAAAAAGACTCAAATCAAACAACCAGAAATTAAATCCAATGTATTCAAAGCCGTCGCTGATGATAACGCACCTGCTCTCAACACCATCGTATTGGCATTTTCTGCTGACCCGCAGCTGCGGTGGCTCTGGCCTGAAGCCGATGAATATCTGGCTTACGGTCCGAAGTTTTTCGAAGCATTTGGAGGCAATGCGTTTTCAAGTAAAACCGCTTTTTACACGCGGGATTTTTCAGGCGTTGCGCTGTGGCTGCCTCCGGGGGTGCATGCCGATGAGGAGAGCCTGCTGGCCCTTATTGAAGACAAAGCACCCGCCTCAAAACGTCCGATTGTCATGGAAGTTCTTGGACAGATGGAGTACCACCAGCCCGATGAACCGCACTGGCACCTGCCATTGATCGGGGTGGATCCGGCAAAGCAGGGATCGGGGTATGGATCACAGCTATTGCAGCATACTCTTGAAGAGATCGACCGCCGGGGAGAAATCGCCTACCTGGAGAATACGAATCCGGTCAACACACCGCTTTACGAGCGCTTCGCATTTGAAGTCGTTGATGTGATTCGGGTTGATGGTGCACCCCCTCTTTTCCCGATGATCCGCTATCCGAACCTTTGATAAGGCAGAGCTTTATTCCCCCCTAATTAGGGGGGGACAAAAGGGGTGTGTTGATATTTAGCCATTGCATGTACATGAAACACCCCTCTAAATATCGCTCCGCGGGAATCGCTATCGCTCGGAGCGCTCACGCGTTCAAATAATGAGCCCCTTATTAGGGGAGACTTTAAGCTGCTCGTAGTCAGAGTTACCTATACAATTCAACATAGAGCTATAAATAACGCTAAACCTAAAAAGTTTAATATCATCAACATGCAACAATTAAGCTTCGAAAAACTCAAAAACACCGCAACCCATTACGAGAACCTGATGGTTCCGGCACTGTTTGTTAGTTCATCACAGCGCTTGTTGGATGAAGCCGATGTAAAGCCGGGAGATCGCATCCTGGATGTTGCTTGCGGAACCGGTATTGTTGCCCGCAACGTGCTGAAGCGCAATGTCGGTAATGGTGTGTCTGTCACCGGTTTGGAACCCAATCCCGGCATGCTCTCCGTCGCAGAAAGCAAAGCTCCGGAGATTAACTGGCAGGAAGGATTGGCAGAAGAACTTCCATATGAAGATGACTCTTTTGATATCGTAGTCAGCCAGTTTGGGCTGATGTTTTTTCAAAACAAAAAAGCAGCCCTTCAGGAGATGGAACGCGTTCTGGCTCCCGGCGGACGGATGGTTGTGTCGGTATTCGACTCGCTTGACAAAAACCCCGGATACCGTGCCATGACCCAAGCCTTCGCCAACACCGCCGGTGAAGAGGTGGCGCAGGCACTCAGGGCTCCCTTTTCGCTCGGTGACACCGGCGAATTGAAATCATTGTGCGCTGAAAGCGGATTAACCTCAGCCGAAGTAACCACTCACAATGACAAAGCCCGTTTTCCCGATCTCCGTACGATGGTGCTTGCCGATGTGAAAGGGTGGTTTCCACTGGCCGGAATTGAACTTACGGATCAGCAAATCGACGAAGTTGTCCGGCAGGTTGAGTCGGACCTGCAAGATTACATTTCACCAGGTGGAAGCGTGGAATTCCCGATGCCGGCTCATTTTATCTCAGTAAATAATGAGAAAGTGTGAAAACTTCGTAGAAAAGAAATTTTGAGAGAGTAGCCATATTTTTTTGGCTTAACAGAATGAAGATAGATTTAAAATGATCCTGAATTCGAGTAGGTGACGCTTGGGATTTCTGACAATTATTTGTGGTACCGTTAAGGCAGCTGGGTTATCAACTGCACCGGGTCCCTGATTCGCGGCAAACATCCATACGAGCCTTACACATCTGCGAGCGGTAGAATCCTGTCGATACAAAACCGCTCTGTGACGTTCCCCTTTCCCTCGGCGGGTGCCGCTGCGTACTTTCTCACTCACCTGCTGTTTCTCGGAAAGATAACCAAGATCCCCCTGTACACAGTGGATGCCGAGGAATTTCGCCGTAAGGCACCGCAATTTGTTATGGCCGCCGGAACCGGACCGCTTCAGCTGTACAACCTTAGCCTGGTTGCAGAGGAACTCCCGGCAAGGCAGTTCATGAAGGTGGTCTCCCAGTTCGGGCTCGATTTCGATCGCTGGTTCCCGCTCCCGCGGCGTCTACGTGCATCGGCCGAATTTATGCTTAATCACAAGCGCGACCGTAAGCACTACAAGAGGGTACTGGATACGGTTGCAGAGCGCTTCGGCATCCAAAGTGGGCCGGTGATCGGTACCGGACATTGAGACTATTTCCTCATTATGTAATAGTTATTCTGGATGTCGTGATCCAGCGTGTGAATTTTTAGACCTTCAAAACCGGCACTCTCTAGGAGTTCCTTTGCCTTCTATCTCAACAATTCGGAACTCTTCGATGAGAAAATCGACGAAATTGCTCTGCAGGACGTACCGGCCTAGCAAGATTACATTTCATCAAACTGGCGCCAGGAGTTTCCGAATAAATACCTTAATGACACTGCCCACTTTGGAGCAAGCACAGACATTGATATAAACAGCAATAATTTTGGTGCTTTTTAAAATGATCTATGTGAATTAACATATAGCGTATAAAAGGCTATGGTTGAATCAATCTTATCACTCATCATTCTAATTCATGGACCTCATACACCCATGTGGCTTTTTCAAAGCCGGCAGGTCTGATTTGGTTTTGGCAGCCGCGTGGAATGACTGCACAAGGTGGGAAGGGATCGATGAGTTTGCAGCAAAGGCCACCTAGGCTATGAATGGTGAAGAGGTTTCGGGAATCTTCTGGTTTAGTGAGGAGGGAGACTTTAAATCATTTGAAGCGGATCGATATTACGGTGGCGGCAGGATTCAGAGCTGCGAAAGTGGCTGGTAGAAGTGGATGAATACAAAATGTTTGACGGCTATCGAATACCTAACAGGCTAACTGTAACCTGGAAATTGCCTGAAGGTGATTTTACCTGGCTAAAGCTTGAGATCACAGATCTGGACATCAACCAGTTTGAACACTAACAGCATTGTGTTCAAAAAATGATAAAAAATCCTTTGTACACCCCTCTTAATCTCCCCTTATTAGGGGAGAATTTGTCAACATTATTATTTTTAATACCGAATCTCTAGTAAATTTGTACAGTTTATTTATCGGGAAATTGAGGGTGATTTATAATCCGTTCAACCTGCTTATTATGATGTGCTACATGATCTTCCATAAATTCGATCGCCTGCTTAATATTTAGCTTCCCTGCTCTTGGATGTGTATAAAGAGCTTTTGATAGAGTTTCCGCATCGTTCTTTAATATCATCTCCTGATACTCATTTCGAACTTCATCCCATTCCAAAACCATTTCATTGAAATCCGGATATGCTTCCTCAACCTCGGCAATTTTTGGAGCTTTAAACTTGATGGGCAGAAGCAAGGCCAGCTTCAGTAGCAGTGAACGAAATCGGGAGCCGGCCCCGGCTTTTGGTGTATTTTCCGGGTGGCTGATTTTACGCTGAATATAAATCAGTGACTGTTTTTCTGCCGTAACAAGATGACGCATAACCTGGAGTAAATTCCATGACTCAGGACCGGGATTGAAACGCAGCTGCTCATCAGAAAGAGATCGATAGTGTGAAAGCAGGTTCATCCGCTGTTTTTCCAGCCTGTTAAATGCTTTTTCAGTTTTACGTTTCATGGTGCTTTATCAGAGGATTGTTCAGTGAATTCTTTACAAGTTTGCCAGACTTTGCCGATTGTGTTTTCGTCCAAGGCATAAGCAGGAAATACATCTGCTCCAATTCCCTGTTTAATATCAGTTATTATACCACTATTTACCTTTGCGGGCACCATCACATCTTTCCGGTGATTAAAGTGTTTCCCGGTCTGGTTTTTGAACTCCTCTGCAGTACATAAATCGTAGTAAAGATCAGCCGTAAATTCCGGTGGGCGGAAGAACAGGTTCTGTATATGTGCAATAACTCTCCACCCCGGTTTTACTTTTTGAAGTGCTTCCTTAGACATTTTTGCACCATTGATCTGAATGGAATTGACCTTGATCCCATCATTTCTAAACTCTCGCGCCATTTTAAAGGTGAGCATCAAAAGAGCCATTTTTGAATTCCGATAGTTGGTATAGACGCTGTGAGACGGATCATTCACATTTTCGCCTCTTAAATTTGAAAAATCGATCTCCTTTTTAGGGTTCAGAAAATGTTTGATGATGTTACTCCCGGCATTTAAAACTCGTGGGTCATCAGACTTGGAAAGGTGCTTTTTTAGGAGGTGAGTCAGCAGGTAGGGGCCGACTACATTTGTTGCAAAAGTGATTTCAATACCATCAGGGCTGAGAGTATATTCTGCACCGTGGTTGAAATAAGCAGCGTTATGGATCAGAATGTCAATATGGTCGAACTCCTGTTTTATCTCCTCACAAAACTGTTCAATTGATTTGAAAGACGCGAGATCCAAAACTTTAAGGTAAACAGAAGTATTGTTGGTTTTGTTGATGATCTCCTGCTGAACCGGACGGCTTTTTTCAAGATTTCTGCACGCCATCAATACAGTATATCCTTCGCCGGCAAACCTGAGTGTTGCAGCTTTTCCAATCCCTGAATTAGCTCCTGTAATCAATACTACTTTGGCTTCCATGGGCACTTAGTAAATTTAAAATGCAGTTTTTCTAATAAACTGAATTCTTTGATACGAGAGAAATATAAAAACTGTGGCTCACAGAACATTTAAATGACACGGCCTAAAACAGATTTTAATTTTTCCCAGTCCGTATAGACGTGATCTTTTGATGTGTCTGTGTCCCCGCCGGCTTTCTTGGAAATCATTCGCATGATAAATCTCTTCAGATAATCATACTTCGTATAGAGAAGGGCTCCGGCTGTATATTCAACATGAGCCGGATTCCATCCGGTGCTTAAAAGAAAATCTTCAGTCTGCTGTTTTAGCTCCTTCCACGATTCAGGCTCGTCGGCAGCGGCAGTGAGGCTAACTGAAACAAAGAGGGATTTCATCCGGTTGAGTGATTGATGATGTTCCTGCACAAAATGCTCGATGGCGGACTGATATTTCCCCGCATGGATGGAGGCGGCCACAATCACGGCATCATACTCTTCAGGTGATGGCGGCTTGACGGTTGCATCAAAAAGGCCGGCAGTGATCTCCTTTTTTTCCGCTTCTTTTTCAAGAAATTCAGCAATAGTTCTGGTGTGTCCCTCAGTTGTGGCGTAAACAATCATCAGCTTCATAATTCCCCCTTATTTAATGGATATTGTTAAATATATCGATAAGTGAGTTCATGAAGTATCAGCATGATCACGATATAGTGTTGGTGAAACTCCTCACTACGATGTAATGAAATACCTGAAATTCAGGGGTATCACTCAAACTTTAAACTGTAACTCTCTGCGTTGCAATAGACTCATATAACATTGATTATGAATGGTGTTAGTGTCTTTTTCAGAAATTTAATACGGATTGCGTTTACAACCTTTTGAAATTAGCGCCTATTCCATTTGTAGGGAAATTCCTTACTCCAATGAAGGGTTTTTTATGATTCATTTTGTAAAATTTTTGAGTATGCTGGTATAGTAAAGTGGTCTGTTTTTTAAGGAGAAGGGATAATAAAGTGAGAGATAAATGAAGTAACTTGGTTCAAAGATTAGATTGAGGGGTGAATTCCATGTCTTTATTAACGTATACGAGCTATAAAAAAATAATTGAGTGTATTCAACACGGTGTTATCATTACAGACTTGAATGGGCACATCACTTACTCAAACTCAGCTTCACAGAAGATTTTCGGATACAATCGCAAACAACTGAGGGGGAAAAATATCCGTTCTCTGTATGGCGATGAGGATGTTTCTGCTTTTAAATATGTTGTTTTGTCCTGCTTACGTGGAGAGTCTGTTCGGGGAAAGTGGCACGGTTTAAAAAGTGACGGACGAAAAGTTTGGCTCGATGTAAGAGCAAATATTTTGTTTAATAATAGTCATAAATCCGGCTGCGTGATTTCGCTAGTTGAAATTGAAAAGCATATAAAAACAGAAAATAAGCTTAAAAGGAATGAAGCACTTGCCCACACAATATTTAATGCGTCATCGGATGCAATTATTACGTTTGATGAAAGCGGTACTATATTAAAAAGTAATTTTAGAGCAGAAGACCTTTTTGGGTATAGAAAAGAAGAGATTGAGGGGGAGTCATTCCTTTTACTTTTGTCATTTCCATTCAGCGATCAGATTGAGGAACAACTTGGAAAATCAGTTCACCCTGATGTGTCTACTATTGCCGGGGAGAGCAGGGAATATCAGGGGAAGAGTTCAGACGGAAAAGTATTTCCGATAGAATTTACGGTTAATGAAGTTGAATGGGAGGGAACCCGTTTTTTTACAGGTATTATTCGAGATTTATCAGCTCGAAGAAATCTTGAGCGACGAATACTGGAATCCGGGCAGGAGGAGAGGAGGAAAATTGGCATTGATTTGCATGACGGACTAGGGCAGATGCTGACCGGTACCCGGATGCTGGCAGAAAATCTTGCGAAAAAGTTGAAAATACGCGGAGCAAAATGTTCAGACGAAGTAGACGAAATTGCGAAAATGATTCAAGAAGCAGACGAGTTTGCCAGAAAGCTTGCCCGCGGTTTGGTCCAGGTAGATATTGAAAAGAAAGGACTCAGTGTTGCACTTCAGGATTTGTGTAAGCGAACGGAGAAGTTGACGGGAATAGCATGTGTGTTTTACGATTGTGAAGATGCTGAAGTATACGACCACAACCTGGCTTTACATCTGTACAGAATAGCACAAGAGGCTATTAATAATGCAATTAAGCATGGCAAACCGGATATCATACAAGTGAGACTTTCGAATAATAAACACCATACAGCGCTATCTGTAGAAGATGATGGTATTGGTTTTTCGGTAGAAAATGAGTCTGCAGATGGGTCGGGTATTGAAATTATGAAACACCGGGCACGGGTGATGGGAGGTGTATTTGAAATCTCCAGAACCGATGATGGCTTGACAAAGATACGGTGCATCGTTCCAAACAATATGCAACATTTCAATTAAAGGAGAGGGTATGAATAATCCATTCAAGAAGAGAGTTTTAATTGTTGACGATCATCCTATGATGAGAAAAGGACTTGCCAGTACGCTGGAAATGGAACCGGATCTGGAAGTGGCTTATCAGTGTGAAAAGGCTGAGGATGTACTGGAAATTTTGGATAAAGATAAACTGGATCTGCTGCTGGTGGATGTGTCACTTCCCGGAATGAATGGGATAGAGCTGGTTAAGAATATTATTTTTCAGGATCCCGACATGAAGATCCTGGTTGTTTCCCGCCACGAAGAGTCTCTTTATGGGGAGAGAGCGCTTAGAGCCGGGGCAAAGGGGTACATTATGAAGTTTGAGCCGAGTGAAAAGCTGGTGAAAGCTGTACGGAAAATTCTAAATGGCGGAATCTATGTGAGTGACTCGTTGAACGAGAAACTGCTGATGAATGCCATGCATGGGAAAAAAGAAGGATCAGTTTCATCGATTGATATTTTAAGTGATCGGGAACTTGAAGTGTTTGAATTAATTGGTCGTGGCAAGAGCAGCGGTGAAATTGCCGAGCAGCTTCATCTTGCATCTAAAACTGTGGAAACATACCGGTCTCGCATCAAGGAGAAGATGGATTTTAAAAACTCTACAGAAATGATATTCCATGCGGTAAAATGGGTAGAAAGCGAGCATAAGCTATAACAGCTTTTCAGAGCAATTTTTATAAAAAAAACATATCTACAGATGTTCGTTTACAAATAGTTCTGACGTGTAAGAAATTCACATAATTAACTCTTCTACAAATTCTTACACTGCTCTTCAATAATGCCATGATTGAATTTATGCCCTTGCTTTATACTATAAACTAAAGACGGGTTCAATCGATGAACCCAAGGGATTGAAACATAAATTTGTGAGGTAACGAAATGAAAATGATCAAACGAGAAGAACCCAGAGCTATTGATATGCTTAGAAAAGAGATGGATCACTTTTTTGATGATTTGGTTCCATTTTCCTGGAGAAAAGAGAATGGGGGATCAGATTTAAGAATGTGGTCGCCAAGCGTGGATATATCAGAAGATGAGAAGGAGTATGTGATTAAGATGGATATTCCCGGTATGGATAAAAAAGATATCAAAGTGAATTTTCAGGATGGACGTATTACGATAACCGGTGAAAGAGAAACCGAATCGAAAGAGGAGAAGAAAGATTTTCTGCGTCAGGAGCGATATCGTGGAAGCTTTTACCGATCATTTACTCTATCGGATACCATTAAGGATGAGGAGATTCAAGCTACATTTAAAGATGGTGTTTTGAAATTGGTAGTTCCAAAAGCGGAAACTGTAAAACCGAAATCTATCAAGGTAAATTAACAGATCATTTCTGAAAGTTTATGATAAGTCATCGGAAGGCTGGATGTCATCCGATGACTTTTTAAGTAAAGCAGACTTACATAATAATAAATAACCCCGTTGCGAATTGAATCACAACGGGGTTATTCTTTTTGATTGAAATTGATCGGAGTCTCAGTCTCCTTTCGTCAGTATTAACTGCTTCAAGTTATAAGAATGTATCTCAGACTTGAACGAATCAAGACACTCCCGCCAAGACTCCGACAATATTTTTTGTAATCGGCTTAATAAATCACCGTTTACAACCAATTTTCAGGAATTGGAAAATGGTTAACCGGAGCACACTTTTCGAATCGTTTGAAGGATTTAAAAAGAGCCAGCGGATAATTTTTCTGGTCTGAATAACTCTCAGCCGTAGCATAAGAATGACTCTGTGCTCTTAATTTTTTACAGTATGTCAATAACTTCTACTGCAGTATAAAAACAGTTATTAAAAACCTTGTAGTTCTTTAGAAAATCAAGTTGTAGTATTTTCTTGAATCACAGTGAAAGCCACCCGAAGAATAAGACTTTCTGTTTTATTTCCAGCCCGAGTTCGGTTAATTACTCTTTTAATGGATTATTGAATGGTGGCTATTACTCGATATCTACTTTCATGATATCAACAATGTAGTAGACTCCTTCTTCCTCGAAATCGATGGATCCCCTCACAACCTGGAATGCTTCGCCTTCTCGAAATGGTATATTTGCTTCCGGGATTATTTCACTGCTTTGATTGACTTTAATTGCTCCACCTTCATTCTCCCATTGCTCCATTAACTTATGATAAGCGCCCGTTTTCTTCGGTACGTCCAGGACTAATTTTATTCTTCTTTCGTACGGTCTCATAAACTCTCCGGATTTTATGATTCAATATATCAGCTTCAGTTTAGTGTAAATTAACTAATGCCGACAGAACTGTTATCAGTTTAATGATGGAGTTGGGCTCATGGAATCACCGAGATTGATGTAAGGAAAACCTGACATAATTGTTACGATTCTCCGTCCGATTTGAGGTTATGGATTACTTACAGATCGAACAGTGAAAGTTTTACAGCGACCTTACAGATCAAGCACGCTGAAGAATGAATAGATTTATAACCTTTAAGTGAACGCACTAAATAAAGCTTAAATAGGAGAGATTATGTCTTTAGCAAAAGTTATTGAAGTTATAGCGGAAGGAAGCACAATGGAAGATGCTGTTAAAAATGCGGTGAAAGAAGCATCGAAAACAGTTCACAATATCCGAAGTGTTTATTGCGAAAACATGCAGGGGATAGTGGAAAATAATAAAGTGGTCAAATTCAGAGTGAATGCCAAGATTACTTTTGTACTGGAAGATCAGAAAGCGTGAGCTAATATCTGGATGACCGGTCGGTTTAGGGTGCAGACCCGGTTAACGCGAAAGCGAAAAGATGGCACAAAGCCGGCCGGATCATCCACATCATTTAATTATTAGGAGAAAGACCATGGATGTAATAACAGGTACACTTATTTATTGGTACATCTCTGTCGGTTTAATCGTAGGGCTCTCTATGGCATTAATTATTCGAAAAGAGGGGGTTTCGTTTTATGCTAACATCATTTTTGGGGTGATTGGAAGTGTGGGTATCGGAATAATAGGCATAGCTACAGGAATAGGTGATGGAGTATTCTTTTCATTTATTGGAACATGGTTATTTCTATTTTTGATTAACGTCTTTCACCAACATCACAAAGAGGATCTGACTGATGATTTGCGTGAAGCAAAACCTGTTCTAAAGAGGAGTTCCCCGATTCGGAAATGATTCGCATACTGAATTGATACGATTTATTCCAGCATATGGGATGAACTTTAAGTCATGAGTATCGTACTATTCCATTCATAAAGTTCTACCCTGGAACAAAAAAGCCCGGCAATCAGGACTATTGATTGCCGGGCTACTCTCTCTTAATTAGATATCGAAGCCAACAATTTCCTTACGCCCCGTATGATCGGGATTCAAGTTCAGAGGGTTTTTCTCAGTCCTGTTGGATCCAGGGCACCCCTAACTGCTGGCTTCGAGTTTCTTTACCGAACCTCTCTTGTTTTCTCTCTGGCTGTTTTCGGGTCACTTGCTTGCTCAACATTAACCACAAATTCAGACCGGGGCACAATCATGCACTCCTTTTGTTGAAGATACATTGATTTATCAGCGGACTATTTCCTGATATGTTCAACTTGTTACCGTAGTAACGAATTAAACTGTGCCCTAAATCTAGTCACTCTCATTTGCTCAAAGAACTCAATAGTAGTATAAACACTTAGGTGATAACGCCGTGTAAGATTTGCTGTTAATTGCTTGTAGTATTATCACCACAGGGTACAGTCACCTTATTTGGAGGTTGATAAACAGACTATCAAATAATGGTTTCCCAAAACCTGATTTAGACGTCTTATTATGTATGATTTTCCCTTTGAACTAACAGGAGAAAAAACGAATGCCTATCTGTAAAACCGGTTATACCATGCCTGATTAGGTTTAACGAAGTATTGTAGTTGGAATAGGTACCCGCCGGACTACCACCAAGGAAAAACAGTACAAAAGAGTATAAACTTATACTACAAAAGAGAGGGTTATCTGCTGTATGGATCGGCTGAAAATGTGATGAACTTCCATTTGTGATAATAAATCTTGAAAAAACATGAATCAAAGGAGAATAAAATGTTCAAAATAGTTAGTAGATCAACAGCACTGATTTTGATCGTTGTGGCCTCATCCATGCCATTGTTTGCTCAACAAACGGGGCAGCAGATGCAGCAGCAACAGATGAGACAACATCAGGAGATGCAAGTTATGATGCAGCGAATGAATCAAATGATGGAGCGAACCCAGGCGATGACGCAGGATATGAACCGCCGGATGGAACAGGCTCAAAATGAGCAGATGAAGAATCAATTTCAGATGATGCATCGTTTTGGTGAGCAGATGGGCATGACGTTAGGAAACATGAAAAATGCTGCTGAAAGATGCGACCTGATGCTTCAGAATAGAGAAATGATGCAGAATCGTGAAATGAGACAGGATATGGAGCGCATGCAAAAACATCTTTCTGACATGACCGAACAGATGGAAGAGGCGGTTCGAACCATGGAGCGAATGACAACAAGGCTGCGCGAACATCAACAATAATTATTCGGATATCGGGATGATGATAGGGATTGGAAAAGGAAGTGTCATCTTACTGTTCGCTTTACTGATTAAAGCAGTGAGCTGCTTGCCGGCTCATTCTCAACAAGTGAGTTATACAGGCGGTGCGCAGGTCTCTTTCGGTTCCTATTATTTTGAAGAGAGTACACAAAGTTTCTATCTGTTTAATGGGGTGTCTATCCGGGCAAACCGATTTACGATCTCTTTTCAAGTGCCATTTGTAGTACAGAGCACACCGTGGGTGTCTTATAACACCATTGGAGGATTACCGACGGGAGGAACTGAGCATGGTGTTGTAGATCGGGCAGGTCGCGGTGGAGGTTCCGGTATGGGGCCGGGCCAGGGAGGCAATAGGGAACCTATAATTCTGTCCGATACCACTCAGTACACACGGGCAAGCTTCAGTGATCCGTCTGTAAATAGCGGATACCGTTTTTATCGCAGTTCAAACGGCATGACCTCAATCTATGTGAATGGACAGCTTAAAGTGCCAATTACAGATCCAGCCGCAGGCTATGGTACAGGCTCCTGGGATGCAGGAGTGGGAGTATCGGCTTCCAAAGGTCTGCAGTCGAGGTGGTTTTTTTCTGCTGATTTGATGCATTGGTGGCTCGGGGATATGGCAGATATAAAGTTGAATAATGTGCTGGCATACAGTTTCAGTACAGGTAAAATGTTGAGTAACAGAAGATGGTTACTAAGTAGTTCTGTAAACGGCCTTACAAAAGTGATAGATGATTTTGATCCTCCTGTGAATTTGAATTTTGGGATAGGTTTGATGCCGGGAGATGATCTGCTTATCAATACATCCTTTTCACTTGGACTCACCGAATCTTCAGCCGACTTCGTAGTGGGAGTTGGGTGGTTGTTCAATTTTTAAAAAATAACATACCTGAAATTATAAAAATGAGGTTAAAATGAGTACAAAAGTAAATTTTGAGAAACACTGTAAAGAGGCAAATGAGTGGCTATTCGAAATCGGCGATCGGGCCGGATTTCCGGATCGGACTGACTGGGCCTATGGATGTTTAAAAACGGTGCTGCATACATTACGAGACAGAACAACCTTAGAAGAGGTCTTTCAGCTATCAGCACAGCTGCCGGTTTTAATTCGTGGTATATATTTTGAAGGATATAAGCCGTTTGGAAAACCTGATAAATTGAATGCTGAAAAGTTTATGATCAGAATCAGGGAAGGTCTTGGTAATACAAACCCAATAACTGCAGAGGATGCCTTCCGGGTTATACTGGAGACGCTTTACGATCGAACTTCTGTCGGGGAGATGGATGATATACGCGGACAGATGCCCAAGGCAATTCAAAAAATCTGGAATAAATATCGGCCGCTTGAAACAGAGAGCGATTGGATGGAATAAATTCAGGTTTTGTGAAAATCTTACACTCAGGTTGAGAAATCCCTTCAAACAGAATCAACTATTCCCTATCTGTCTGTAAGAAAAGAAGTGGATATTACTTGAAAGGGAAGCTCAATTCTGAATTACGATCTGAGGGAGTGGTATGGATCAGGAATCCAAGATATCCTATAATATTAGCTATTTAAAAGAGAGTGCAGCAAATCTGGCAGAGATACATTCCGTATCAGACTCCTCGAAAAGAATGCGTCCGGTTAAACCCATTATTGAAGACTCCAAAAAGGTATTGGTAGATGCCTATCGGGTGTTGTCCGGTCTGGCCAAACAGAACCGGGACCTTTCGACAGCTGCAGAGTGGTTAATCGACAATTTTTACATCATTCAGGAGCAGATTGTTCAGGTTGAAGAGGATTTTCCACGAGAATTTCAAAAACGACTTCCCGCACTTTCCACCGGCGAACATGAGGGTTTGCCCAGAGTTTATGAGCTGATACTAAACTACCTCTTACATACCGACAACCTTGTGGATGAGGGGGTATTAATTCATTATGTGCAGCAGTATCAGCAGCATGAAACTCTGAAGTTGGGGGAGATATGGGCTATACCTATTATGATCCGGTTAATTCTGGTTCAGAACCTTTCAGAAAAAGCTTCCCGAATTTTAGACAGGAAAAAGATTTGGAGAGAAGTCAATGATCTGATCAGTAAAAAGAGTGAAAGTGATATTCACGAACCCGGAAAGCTGATTAACTCCATGTCTGATTGGATAGAAAAGTATAGGAATACGGATGATATTGTTCCCGTACTGATTGAACTTTATAACCAGTTGCAGCAGAGCGGCCTTCTGCAGGAAGAACAGAAGAGATGGTTCAATTACAGATTTAAACAGCTGGATGTTACGGCTGATGAAGCCAAGCGCACTGATGCACAGCGGCAGTCCCGTCTCCAGGTCAGTATCCAAAATGCTGTTATTACACTTCGTGAATCTTCGGAAACAGATTGGTCTGATTTTGTTGAAGAGTGTTCTATTGTAGATCAGATCCTTCGACTTGATCCCTATGGGGCCTATTCCAAAATGGATTTTGAAACACGGGATCGTTATCGCCGTGTTGTTGAGCGTTTAAGCCGATACTCAGAAAAGTCTGAAACGAATGTTGCAGAACAGGTATTGATCTTGGCAGAAGATCAAAGCCGTTTGAATGAGGAGAGTGATGAAGGTTCGGACTCACTTTATAATCGGTCTGCAACAAAAGAACATATCGGGTACTATCTGGTAGGCGAGGGATACAAAAAGTTTGCTTCCATTCTGGGGTATCGCATGCCATATCGCGAAAGATTGCAGAAAGGACTCGAAAACCGGCCTTTTTGGTATATAGCCACCATTATCCTGCATACTATAGTACTGATGGTGATTTTATGGTTTGTAACGGACGCTATTAGTGAATCTCTGTTCATTGCTACTTCGGTAGTATTGGTTTCATTTTTCCCGGCGCTTGATCTGTCCGTTTCGGCCGTTAATCGATTTTTTGTATTTCTGCTTCCGCCCCGAAAGTTGAATAAAATGGATTTTAGGGACACTATTCCCGATTCATCCAGAACAATGGTTGTGGTACCTACAATGTTTTCTTCAGCCGAAGATGTGAGAGATCAAATAAATCGGCTTGAAATAAGATCTTTGGCAAACCCGCACCCGGGACTGCAGTTTGCTCTGCTTTCAGATTTTAAAGATTCGGTTAATAAAACAGAACCGAAAGACCAGGAGATTCTGGATGAAGCCAAAAAAGCTATTTTGGAGTTGAATGAGAAGTACTCTTCAGCTTATGGGGATAAATTTTTTGTACTGCACAGAGATCGCCTCTGGAACGAAGCAGAAGGAGTATGGATGGGTTGGGAGCGAAAAAGGGGCAAACTGGAAGAGTTTAACCAGCTTCTTTGTGATCCGGATACAGATACAACGTACTCGTTTATGGCAGGTGATTTCACTGAATCGATTCAGCGGGAAAATGTAAACTATGTCATAACATTAGATTCGGATACAAAGTTACCGCCCGATAGTGCCATCAAGTTAGTCAGTACCATATCTCATCCGCTGAACCGCGCATTTTTGAACCGGGAGAAAAAGAGAATCACGTCGGGATATGCCATTATTCAACCCAGAATTTCCATTCCTCCGTCTTCGGCCCGGAAAACATGGTTTTCCAGAATATTTTCAGGAAACGTAGGTTTGGATCCCTATTCAACGGCTGTATCTGATATTTACCAGGATCTGGCCGGAGAAGCCGTTTTTACAGGAAAGGGTATTTATGACGTGAGAGCTTTCCATGAAGTCTTAAATGATCGATTTCCGGAAAACCGCATTCTTTCCCACGATTTAATTGAAAGTACATATTTGAGAACCGGGCTTGCTTCAGATATTGAATTGTATGACGACTATCCGCTTACATATGCAAGCTATAGCAAAAGAAGTCATCGCTGGACGCGCGGCGACTGGCAAATTGCCGCCTGGCTTTTGAAAAGAGTACCCACCCAAAACGGGAAAGAGAGAAACCGAATCAATATCCTTTCAAGGTGGAAGATTTTTGACAATTTACGAAGATCACTAAATCCATTTTTTCTGACACTCTTTTTTGTGTCCGGTTGGTTTTTTCTGCCGGGGCCTGCCTGGCTTTGGACGCTCTTTGCATTCGGAATACTTGCATTCCCGATTTATGTGAGTCTCTCAACTGATATTGTTAATCGGCCGGCAAGAGTTCGCTGGAAGCTTTATTGGGAAAAAGTTCAAGACAATCTTAAAATTAATACGGTTCAGGCTTTATCGACTGTTATTGTTTTACCGCACCAGGCTTTGGTGCAACTGGATGCGGTTTTCAGAACACTTTACCGCCTCAGTATTTCGAAGAGAAATTTACTGGAGTGGACAACGGCATCTCAAACAGAGTCCAATAGCCCGAACTCACTCTCTGCTTATGTTAGAATGATGCTGCTTCCTGTCATTTTGGGTGTGTGGATACTTGTGGGTGCACTCAACACGAATCCCGGTTACTTGTGGACACTGGCTCCATTTTTTGTGCTTTGGTCCGGTGCTCCGTTTTACGTTTGGTATATAAGTCAACCGACTAAATCTACCCAAGCCAAAGTCGATAAGTCAGATTATTTACTACTCAGAGAGTATAGCAGGCGAACCTGGTTCTTTTTTGAACGAATGGTTACAGACAAAAACTCCTGGCTCCCGCCGGATAATTTCCAGGTAGATCCACCACTATCTCCGGTAGACAGAACGTCTCCCACGAATATTGGTCTGGCCTTGACTGCAAACCTGGTTGCATATAACCGTGGATACATTACTTACAGTGAGCTGTTAGATAGAATGGAGAATACCCTGCTCTCTATAAACAAACTGGAGCGCTATAAGGGGCATTTTTTCAATTGGTATCAAACAACAATGGGGGATGTATTAAACCCGAGGTATGTATCTACGGTTGATTCCGGAAATTTAGCAGCAGGATTGATTGTGGCAAAAGAGGGTATCAGAGCAGCTTCGGAAGAACAGGCTTTAAACTCAAAATTCTGGCAGGGCTTAAAAGACACGGTTCGTACCGTCAAGAATATTTTTGATGAGCTTGAGAATGATTGTCCACAGGCTAATCCTTGCTTTAGGGAAATACAATTGGTCACAAAGATTATGCTCGATAAAATTAAACAGAGTGAAAAGTCCGGACTCGATCTGCTTCGTGAAATTAAAGAGGATGCCGCTCGCTTAAGTGCTGTCGACTTGCTGCCATTGGGAAGTCATTACGATGATCAATACATGCAGGATTTACGCTACTGGGTTGAGAGTCCGCTCCATCAGTTGGAAAAATCAATTGCTGAATGGAAATGTTTGAGTATGGATTCGGACCGGGACCTGTCAGACTATTCGCCTAAGATGCTGGATGAGTATGCCCAGAATCGGGAGAACAAATCTCAATGTATCCTCCTCCTGAATCGGTGGAAGAAACAAACAGATAATATTATATCGATTTGTGAAAAGCTGATCGAAGAGATGGATTTTACGTTTCTCTATTTGAAGAAAAGAGGGCTGTTCACTATCGGGTACAATGTTGATCGTGCACAACTCGATAAGAGTACGTACGACCTGCTTGCCAGTGAAGCCAGGATCGCATCCTACATAGCGATTGCCAAAGGCGACATCCCGGTAGAGCACTGGTTCAGATTGAGCAGACGACTGACAAGTTTGAGCCGTAATGAGATTTTGCTCTCCTGGGGAGGTACCATGTTTGAATATCTGATGCCGCTTTTATTCATGAAAAGCGTACCCGAAACGCTGATGGATCACACCTATGAGAATGTTGTGAAATGGCAGCAGGAATATGGCAAAAAGAATAAGAAACCCTGGGGGTTTTCTGAAAGCGCCTACTACAATTTAAATATCGATATGCACTATCAGTATCGGGCGTTTGGAGCTCCAGGGCTGGGTCTGAAGCGTGGCCTTGCGGAGGAGTATGTAGTGGCTCCGTATGCCTCGCTGTTGTCGCTGTCCGTTGATCCGTTTTCATCCATAGAAAACCTTAAGAGAATTGAGAGAAAGGGTGGGTTTGGGCTGCACGGTTTTTATGATGCGCTTGACTTTACACCGTCCCGGCTGAACAGTGGGGAATCTCACAAAGTGGTTAAGTCGTATATGGTACACCATCATGGGATGGGATTGATTGCCCTGGAAAACTTTATGAACGACAACCTGATTCAGGAATACTTTCATGCAGATCCGAGAATCCAGGGCTGTGAGTTAATTTTGCAAGAGCGGGTTCCAAGGGGAGTGCCCATTAAAGAGCCTCATCCAATTGAAGTGGAGCTGGAGCCGGGCGAACAGGAAGCAGTCCAGAAAATTGTGGAGCATGCCGGAATGGGCGAGTTGGATACGAGCCCGCCTCGACTTCATATCCTCTCAAACGGTAATTTCTCGACTCTTCTGACCCACACCGGTACGGGCAGCTCTCAGTGTAATGGGGTAACTCTAAACGGGTGGGAACCTGATCCAACCGTTGACCCACTGGGGGTATTTGTCTATATCAAAGATTTGAAGAGCGGTAAATTCTGGTCGGCCGGTCATCAGCCCGTAAAGCGGAAGCCTGATCGATACGACAGCTGGTTCCACAACGGTAAAATGGTGACCTCAAGAGTGGATGAGTGGATTGAGACAACAACGGAAGTTTGTGTATCGCCGGACTACCCAATCGAGCTTCGAAAAATTACATTGACCAACTACTCAGAAAAAGAGAGGGAACTTGAGGTAACCAGCTATGCAGAAGTTGTATTGAATCAGAGTAAGGATCACAATGCACATCCTGCATTTTCCAAGCTGTTTATTCAAACAGAATACCTGGCTGAACATCATGCTCTGCTTGCCAAACGCAGACCCCGAAGTGATAAAGAATCTCCAATGTGGATGGTTCATACCTTTGCAGGGGATGATTCGGATAATTTAACGGATCCGCTTCAATATGAAACGGAGCGATCAAAGTTTATCGGGAGAGGCAGGACACTAAGCCATCCGAAGGCAATGGATTCAGATTCAAGACTGGATTGCTCGCTGGGAAATGTATCCGATCCGATCATGAGCCTTCGAAAGAAAATTAAACTGGGTCCGGGTGAAAAAGTTATTTTCGCATTTGGGTTGGGATATGCCAAATCCGAACAGGAGGCTATTCATATGGCCGATATGTATGATAATTCTCTATCTGTTTTCAGAGCTTTTGACCTGGCTGATGTTTACAGTTCTGTGGAGCTGAATCATATTGGAATTAATTCAAGGGAGGCTCATTATTTCCAAAAATTAGCTTCTCATCTCATCTACTCAAATTCAAAATTCAGAGCTGACTCTTCGATTTTGATGCAAAATCGCAAGAAGCAGCAGGACCTCTGGGCTTATGGAATCTCGGGGGATTTACCTTTGGTGGTCTTCAAAATAGATCAGACAGATCAGATTAAACACCTCAAAAAGATGCTGAAGGCTCACGCTTTCTGGAGACAGCGGGGGTTGCAAAGTGAACTTCTTATTCTAAACGATCATGCTCCGAGTTACGCTGATGAAGTTCAGGAAGCAATTTATCAGCTCATTGAATCATCATCCGAAAGAGGGTTGATTAACAAGTACGGTGGAATATTCGTCCATCGAACCGATAAAATACCGCCTGAGGATTTAATGTTGGTTCAAACAGTAGCGCATGCACAGTTCAGGCATAAACTTCCGGCCAGAGAAGATCTGATTCTTCAGGGAGTGGATACGCAATCGTGGATGAATGAGGGAGTAGAAAATGATTATAAACCGGTACCCGTGGAGTTCAACGATGAGATTGATGAACGGAAACCTGAAGAGAATTTGCGTTTTTTCAACGGCTTTGGAGGATTCAGTGAAGATGGAAAAGAGTACCGGATTCAGATAAACATTGACCCGGAAACCAACCGGCACAGTTTTCCACCGGCACCCTGGGTAAACATACTTTCGAACCCGGATTTCGGTACACTCGTTTCCGAGCGCGGGGCAGGATATACCTGGAGTGAAAACAGCCGGGAGAATAAAATCACGACCTGGTCGAATGATCCGGTTTTAGATACGCATTCTGAAGCATTCTTTATACGGGATAATGAACGTAAAATTTTCTGGTCTCCGGCACCCGGCCCCGTTCCCGGAAATGGCAACTATGAAGCAGTTCACGGGTTCGGACATACCACATTTCATCACAAAAGCGCAGGCCTGAAGCAAGAGCTTACACATTTTGTGCCCTTAAGCGACTCAGTAAAAATCAGCCGTTTGACGATTGAGAATGTTGACAGGAAGTCGTGCTCACTTTCACTTTTCAGGTATCTGGATACGGTTTTGGGAGTGAGCCGAAAGAGCTCATCGAGATATGTCACCTCCCATTTTATGAATGAAATGCAATCCCTGTTTTCGAGAAATTTCTATAACAACGAGTTTGCCGGAAGGGTGGCATACTCAGGAGTTTATATGCCTGATTATGAAGATGAAGTTTTCTACACCACTGAAAGAGAGAATTTTATTGGCCGGAATCGATCTCTGAATAATCCGATAGCAGTTGGCAAAAATAAGAACCTCGATAACCGGATCGATGTAGGTTCAGATCCCTGCGCGGCACTTCAGTTTGACTTAAATCTGGAAAAGGGAGAAAAAAGAGTCATCTACTTTTTCGACGGAGAAGCAAAAAGTGAAGTGGAGGCGAAAAAAGTTCTTTCTGAATACAGGGATGTTGAAAAGGCGGAGTCGGCACTAAGTTCTGTGATAGATTTCTGGTCAGACAAGATCGGAAGAGTACAGGTTGAAACTCCGGATAAGTCGATAGATTTGATGGTGAATGGCTGGCTGACCTATCAAAATTTGTCCAGCAGAATGTGGGGACGAACGGCATACTACCAGGCCGGAGGTGCATTTGGATTTCGGGATCAGCTCCAGGACTCCATGGCACTGCTTTATGTGGATCCTGCTCTAACCAGAACGCAGATTTTACTACATGCATCCAAACAGTTTGAAGAGGGTGATGTGCTACACTGGTGGCATCCGCCAACGGGCAGAGGGATCCGGTCTAAAATTACAGATGACCGTCTCTGGCTGCCATACGTAACAGATCACTACATACGTGTTACGGGCGACCGTGATATTCTGAATGAAGAGATTTCTTACATAACTGCCCGTTCCCTGGAGGATGATGAACATGAAGTGTATCTCACACCACAGGTAACAGAAAAAACCGGATCTCTTTATGAGCACTGCTGTAAAGCGATCGATATTTCACTGCAGTTTGGGCAACACGGACTTCCTTTAATAGGTGCCGGAGACTGGAATGACGGGATGAATCGCGTGGGTGAAGAGGGCAGAGGTGAAAGCGTTTGGCTGGGATTCTTCATCTATATCACGCTGGATCGTTTTATTCCAATCTGTAAAAAAATGGATGATACAAACCGTGCTGAGAGGTATAAGAAAACAGCCTCTGAACTTAAAAAAAGGTTGAATGATGCAGGCTGGGATGGTGAGTGGTACCTGAGGGCGTATTATGATGACGGTACTCCGCTTGGATCAGTGCAGAATGAGGAGTGTAAGATTGATGCTATTTCGCAGGCGTGGGCGGTTATTTCTGGCGTTGCAACGGATGAGCGCGCTCAAAAGGCACTGCAGTCAGCCGAAAATCACCTGGTATCGGAGCCGGAAGGAATTATTCGACTGTTGACCCCGCCTTTTGACAAAACCGAGAAAAATCCGGGCTACATCAAAGGTTACATTCCCGGGGTACGGGAAAATGGCGGTCAATATACTCACGCAGCACTTTGGCTGATCAAAGCCATGGCAGAGCTCGGCAGAGGTGAAAAGGCGGTAAACTACCTTAACATGGTGAACCCGATTAATCATGCTTCCACATTTGACAAATGCCTTCAGTACAAAGTGGAACCTTATGTGGTTGCAGCTGATGTATATGGCGAACCACCCCTGACCGGTATGGGCGGTTGGACCTGGTACACCGGATCAGGCGGATGGATGTACAGGGTGATGCTGGAATCTGTATTAGGGTTCAGAATAGAGGGAAAACAGATTATACTGAAACCGGCTATTTCGAAATCCTGGAAATCGTACACAATACGTTACAAACCTGATGACATTGGAACGGAGTACATTATTAAAATTGAAAACCGGGATGGTTTAGAGTCCGGTAAACTGGCAGGTCAAGTGGATGGAGAAGAATTCTCTCAGGATAAGATTATGGCGAAGATTAAAATTTTGAATGACGGTAAAACTCACCGAGTGGAATTGATAATGGTCGGGGAGAAAGAAAAGGTTTAAGCTGATTGTTGACAGGATTACATGAAAATTTGTGAAAATATTACAACAAGATCTTTGCTCAGATTAAGACCGAGGGTACAATTCTTGATAAATTGTTTGTAGATAAAAATTAGTAGAGAAATTTTGTACTGCAAGCACATCGGAAGATACGTTCAAATGCTCTGAATTGAACGGAATCGAATTTCTTTTCGAAAAATCTTCCTTATGCAGTCAACTGTTCTCTAAATCGTTTTAAAACTTTAAATGTGTAGCTCATGTCTGGAGAGATAAAAAAATCGCTCAAAGTACTTGTAATAGATTCGCATGTATTAATTCGTCAAATCCTGGTTTCAATTTTCAAAGAGATGGAGGAGGTAGAAACTACGTTTTCACTTGATTTGAAAGGTATAGAAAGGATTGAGGATCAAATAGATCGCATTCAGCCGGATGTGCTCTTTTTAGGGTTAGACGCGAAAACGAAACAAGAAGTAAAATGGGTGGAAACGATACGGAATCATTGGCCAGAGCTGCCCGTGGTAGTTATGGCTCCTCTGAGTGAAAAAGGGGCATATATTGCATTACAATCGTTGAAATTAGGTGCAGTAGAGTTTATTACAAAGCCTGACCGGAATGTGGGAATTATGTTTTCAATGCGCCATTTTCGTAAAAGAGTCATTCCACTTACCCGTATTTTAGGGGAACTTAATAAAGGATTATTATCTGCTCCAAAATCATCAGATGTATTAATTACTGAGGTTCAAAAAGTCCTGGATCAAAAACCTCAGCAGCTTTCACCAAATGCTGAGTTGGTCGTAATTGCCGGATGTACAGGAGGAGTGAAAGCACTGTATCAGCTAATTTCTGAACTGCCAACAGATCTGCCCACTCCTGTTGTTATCGTACAGCATCTGCCAAAAATTTATTCAAAATCTTTTGCAGCCGAATTGGATAAAATTACAGAAATGAATGTAAGGGAGGCACAAAATGAAAGCCCCCTGATTCCGGGACAAATATATCTGGCTCCCGGAGGATATCATACGGTCATAAAAAATGATGGGTATCGAAAAGTATTGGGAATTCATAAAGGCCCGAGAGAGAATAAAAACCGCCCATCGATCGACGTTCTCTTACGATCAGCTTCACAGGCTTATAAAAATAAACTGCTTACTGTTTTTTTATCGGGCGGAGGTGTGGATGGGATAACCGGCGCGAGAAATGTGCATGAAGCAGGAGGTAAAATCATTTTACAAAATCGCGAAAGCGCACTTTTATGGAATTTGAATAGAAAAATATCCGATGAACTACCTGAACTGAATCAATTTCCAATCGAAAAAATTTGTCATGAGATTAGGAAGAATATTTTGGGTAAAAAAGCAGTGAGAAGTTACCGATACCCTATCCAGGGGTCAGGACTTTGGGACTACAATGCGACATAAAACTGTATAATAATTTAAATCCGAAAATTATTAAGGGAGCAGAAGATGATAAAAAGAATATTGGTGGCTTTAGATCCCGATGCAGATACACCTGTAGCAACACGCTTTGCAATTCGGCTTGCAAAGAGGTTTGATGCAGAAGTGACCGGCTTGACTGTGGTTGATGTCGGAAACCTGAATTCTATGATTGGCGTAGGAGGTTATGGTACGGAGCATGCTGCCAGAGAAATTTGGGTGGAGATGACAGGTGAGACACAGAAAGTTGCTCAGGATTTACTGGATTCATTTAAAAAAGCAGTAGATAAAGAGGGATTGAGAAACAGGGTATTAAGGCAGCAAGGCGCTTCAGCTGAGGTGATAATCGAAGAGATGAAATATCACGATTTACTGGTTTTGGGCAGAGATTCCAGGTTTTTCTACAGTGAACCCGACAGGGATACTCGCACGCTGGCCAAAGTTGTAAAGGGCGGAGTGGCTCCAACACTGGTTGTTACGGAGGAGTACAGAGAGATTGAAAATATTATGATTGCCTTTGATGGTAGTTCTGCCTCGGCCCGGTCGTTAAAATCTTTTGTGCATCTTCTGCCTTATGGCAAAGACATTGAAATCGATCTTGTAAATGTGGCAGACGGCGAATCAAGTGAGGCGATGGACAAATCTGCTACAGTTTTGAATAAGGCCGAAACCTATTTGAAGACCCATAATTTTAACTATATCACTAAAACGGTATTAGAGAAGGGAGAGCCGGGACTAAGAATTCTGGATCGTCAACTGATGAAAAATCCGGATCTGCTTCTGATGGGAGCTCATTCAGTGTCTGCCGTAAAACGGGCAGCATTCGGTTCAACCACACACTACATGATTACAAGCACAATGGGACCGCTGTTTTTGAGTCCATAGATTGTGAGTATAGACAAGTTTGTTTCACTGAAAACAAATAAAGCCTTGCAAGTCATTGATCTGCAAGGCTTTATTTTTTTAAGTGTGCATGTTTAATTCCATGCAATTCCATAGATGTTTGAAATACTCATAGAAGGCCGTTTCGTTTAATGAATCAGTAATTTCGTATTTGAATCATTCAAAAATCGAGAATATCCAATACGCCACATCGATTACTCAATTCGCCTTATCATCACAGATCTTTGTACTATGACAAGAGATATCATTCATTAAACAAACCTTCTTCTTTGATAACTATTATTCTATTTATTACAGGCTTATTGCTCCTGATAGCCGGTGCCGAACTGTTGGTAAAAGGCGCATCGGGAATTGCCCTCAATTTTCGTATTTCACCGCTGGTTACCGGGCTAACGGTTGTGGCATTCGGGACCAGCTCTCCAGAACTGGCTGTGGGAATAGAATCGTCTTTGACCGGAAAGGAGGGCATTACGTTTGGAACGGTTGTGGGAAGTAACATTTTCAATATCCTGTTTATCCTTGGCGTATCGGCTGTGATCCTCCCGCTTTCTGTCTCCAAAAAGCTTCTGCGGATGGATGTGCCCTTTATGCTCACTTTTTCGGTTGTGTTAATGCTTTTATCGTTGAACGGGGTACTTAGCCGGATTGAGGGAATTTTGCTGACAGCCGGACTCATCATCTATACTACATTTTTGATCGTGGGGAGTCGAAGAAACGTTGAACCTTTAGAAGCAGGTGAAACTCCGGTAAAAAAGAAAGGGTGGATTCTGAATATCACCATGGCTGCCGGCGGACTTGCATTGCTGATGGCAGGCTCCAACTGGTTCCTGGATGGTGCCGTCTATCTTGCGCAGAATTTCGGCCTGAGTGAAACCATCATCGGGTTAACCATTGTTGCCGCGGGCACATCCATGCCGGAAGTGGTTACCTCCATTATGGCTGTCATTCGAGGTGAACGCGAGATTGCCG
>LKNA01000246.1 GCA_001564065.1 Chitinophagaceae bacterium T5-Br10_B2g13 | reverse complement strand
CTGCCGTAAAATTGGATAAATTTTTAAACGAAGAACGAGTAAGGTGCATTCCTGAAATGGTAATAGCAGGACGTTCACCTATACGCTGACGGTTTTTATTATCGGTAAAATAAACAGAAGGATTTACGGACTCGATCTGTTCCTGAAGTTCACGATCCGTGGCTTTCGTGCTTAAGGAAACAAACGGAATGTTTAGTAAAAAACAGGCGCCCACAACAAATGCCAGCTCTTCACTATTTTCTGATAATAGAGCTAAAGGATTATTATCATCAATCTGATATGGTTTTAACTCATCGCTGAACCAATCGGCAAATGCATAGAGATTTTTGTAATCGAACAGACCCTTTTCAGTAGCCAAAAAATTCAGCTCCGGATCGGGTAAATTAAATGTTGGGACAGTCTTATTTTTCATGCCCTCATTAAACCACTTTATTTAGCTGTTGTTGATTTAAATCCTTAAAGCGAAGTCCAAAACCAATGGAAGAGTTACGGATCAGCTGCCCGTTTTTTATTTCAAGGTCAGCCGCAATGTCTTCATCAAATAAAACTCCGGTATGTAATCCATGAGCTTTTATTGATGACCCAAAAAGGCCTGTCAGCACTCCTACAATATTTCGTCCTGCCGCAGATTCTAATAACGTTGTGAACACACACTTATTAATAAGATGGTTTTGTCGTTGAAATGTGACAAATAAATTCAGGATCGACCCAAAAAGTTGTGGTTTAATAATGAATGCCGCAATTTTTTCATTGGAAGAGTGATGATTTACGGATTCTATTCCTTTCAGTGATTCATCAAGGGCTATTGGCAACGAACAGTTTTCAATAATCCGGGCCAATTCTTTCTCAGATTGATAAGCAGCGGGTTCCTCAATGTATTCGATGGGGAGAGTTTTGAAAGCTTCAGATAACTCGTAAACTTTATTCGCAGGCCATGAGCCATTAGCATCAAGCCGAAAGGTGATGTCCGAAAATTGTTTATGGATGATTGATAAGGTGTCCGGCAGATGATTGAGATCTGGTCCAGCCTTAATTTTAAAAACCGAAAAGCCATCGTTTATTCCCTGCTGAATTTGATCAGATATTTCTGCTGCTGAACCTGTTCCTGCCACCGTATTTACCCGGATGCCGGAGTTTACGGGCTGATCAAAAAGTTCAGAAAGTGAAATTTTTCTACGCTGACATATTATCTCTACCCCCAGCGTACTAAGTGCGAACTGCAGGGAAGGTTCTTTAGGAAAAGATGATAGTTTTTGATGAAGATCATCAAGGTTAAATTCAGACTCGAAAAAGCTGTTGAGTGAGGCTCTATTTATTTTAAGCAGATTCTGCACTTCATCAAATGATTCCACAGAAAAACCGGGGAGGGGAGATGCTTCAGAAATGGCGTCTACTGTATCGTCCTGAAATCGTATGATGTTACCCTTGCGGGTCATAAACGTTCCTTTTCCCGTTATGAAGGCTTTTTTAAAAGGAAGCTGGAACGAGTAAAGGCTGACCATGACGCTATATTATAATACCGGCAGTAAAAAGTACTCCAAACAAAATCATGAATTGAGCGGTCTGTTCCAATGTTTGATTAAGCTCTGCTTTGTTTTTATGATTCTGGATGTCGTAAAAGATAACGAGAAGGAATGGGAGAGTTAGCAGAGGGAGGAAAATCCAGGGAGAAAATCCATCAAGCGAATAGAAATAGAACAGAACGGGATAGGAGAGTAAAGCCATGAGTAGATACTCCACTTTTAGGGATGTTTCTCCAAAAATAACTCCAAGCGTATTTTTACCTGCTACTTTATCCTGTTCAACATCCCGCAGATTGTTGATCACCAATATATTAACAGCAAGTGCCCCAACGGGAATGGACGCCCAAAAACTGATCATCGACCATTCGAGCGCATTTACATAATAAGTGCCCATCACGGCTACAAATCCAAAGAAGATGAATACGAACAGATCTCCGAGACCATTGTAGCCAAGTGGAAAAGGTCCGCCGGTGTAAAGTACACCAAACAGAAGAGATAAGATTCCAATAATGAGGATCACAAAACCGCCCACCCAAACCAGATAGAGCCCTGCCAGAAAAGCAATGCTCATAGTGATAATTGTTGCGGTGAGCATTGCCCGGGAGGAGATAAGACCTGTTGCCGTTGCCCTCTGAAATCCAACCCGGTCGTCAGTGTCTGCACCTTTAATAAAATCGAAATAGTCGTTGGCGAAGTTAGTGCCGATTTGAATGGTAAATGCACAGAATAGAGCAACTGCAGAAGTGTCTAATCTGAAGAGTCCGTCATTCCAGGCAAGAGCGGCTCCTACCATTACCGGAACCAAAGCGGCAGCTAATGTTTTTGGACGCGCTGCATCGAGCCAAATGGATAATTTTCGGGAAGTCAATGGAGGCTTTTTTAGTTCAGGGTTAGAGCTTTATGGTTCAAAAGTAAGTTCTATTTTAAAATTAGTCCCTTAATAAAGGGCTCCTCTTTTATCCCGTGGTAGCGAGATTGAGGGGGAGTATTTATCAGTGCGTAAAATTGTATAGACACCCCTCTAAATCTCCCCTTGATAGGGGAGACTTGTACTCCTCCTTGTTAAAAGAGGAAAAAGAACTCAGATTTAATAAGATACAGATTAATGTTCATGCTTTAAAAGATTAGGTCCACCCCCATAAACTATTTAAAAAAGAGATGTTTTTAAATTAGAAGCGCTTTTACGTTAATTTATTAAACTGAAAATAGATTTAAACTTCTATACTAAGTTTTTTTCAAAATTTTAACTCATTAATTTTATTTACACTCAAATTGCAATATCTTTTATTTGTCATAAAAACAACTCACAAACCGACCTTTAGTTTACCATGATACAATCGAATCAACGCTATGATACACTGGCTGCTGCAAAAGGCTGGACCCCCAGTACAAATGGTGATTTCAAGAATTCTCAGATCGCTGAAATATTTGGTAAGAATACACTCACTTTAGACTCTCTTAAGGAGAGGTTGCCCAAAGTAGTTTGGAAGGAATTAAAGAATACGATTGAAGATGGAAAGCAGTTGAATTCGTCCGTTGCGGATGCTGTTGCTCTCGCAATGAAGGAGTGGGCATCCGAACGCGGAGCTACGCATTATACTCACTGGTTTCAGCCCTTAACAGGCGCAACCGCTGAAAAGCACGACAGTTTTATTACTCCCAACCAAGGTGGCGGGGCCGTAGCTGAATTCTCCGGTAAGGAGTTAATTCAGGGCGAGCCTGATGCATCCAGTTTTCCAAATGGTGGTGTGCGTCAAACGTTTGAAGCCCGTGGGTATACCGCATGGGATCCAACATCACCTGTGTTTTTGATTGAAAATCAGAACGGTAAGTATCTCTGTATTCCAACTGCATTTGCCTCCTGGACAGGTGAAGCACTGGATCATAAAACACCGCTTTTGCGATCTATTGAAGCGCTGGATACTCAGGCAAAGCGTGCGCTTAAACTTTTTGGAAAAGAGAGCAATCGTGTAGTATCAACGGTTGGTTGTGAACAGGAATATTTTCTGATCGATCAGGAGTTTTACTACCGACGTCCTGACTTTGTATCATCAAACCGGACACTGGTAGGAGCGAAGCCGCCACGTGGTCAGGAACTGGATGATCACTATTTTGGATCTATCCCGGACAGAGTATTATCATTTATGCTTGAAGCAGAACGTGAACTATATAAGCTGGGAATTCCGGTTAAAACACGTCATAACGAAGTGGCTCCGGGCCAGTACGAGATCGCGCCGATTTTTGAAAATTGTAACATTGCAGCCGATCATCAGCAGTTGATGATGATTACGCTGAAACGAGTGGCCAAGAATTATGGGCTCGAGTGCGTTCTTCACGAAAAACCATTTGATGGGCTGAACGGAAGCGGAAAGCACCTAAACTGGTCTATGAGTACTAAAGAGGGGGATAATCTTCTTGAGCCCGGCGAGAGCCCGCACGAGAATATGCAGTTTCTCTTTTTCTTTTCAGCTGTAATTCGTGGTGTGTATAAGCATCAGGATCTGTTGAGAGCATCTATTGCACACGCAGGAAACGATCACCGATTGGGTGCAAACGAAGCCCCACCGGCGATTATCTCCGCATTTATTGGTGAGCAGCTCGAAGATATTATCCACCAGTTACTAAATGGCGGACTAAAAGAATCGAAGCAAAGCGGTTTGATGGGACTCGGAACTCCTGTTCTTCCAGCACTTCCACGGGATGCCGGAGATCGAAACCGAACATCACCATTTGCGTTTACAGGCAACAAGTTTGAATTCCGTGCTGTGGGATCAAGCCAATCGATTTCATTTCCAATTACTGTGTTAAACACCATCGTTGCAGAAGCGATCGATGAACTTTGCACAAAACTGGAAGGATCTGTTGATAAAGATGGTCTTGAAGAATCACTCGGTAAAGTTCTGCGTGACTCATTGTCAGAAACCAAAAGTGTAATCTTCAATGGTGATGGTTACTCAGATGACTGGCAGGTGGAAGCCAAAAAACGTGGATTGCTGAATCTGAAAACTACTGCTGATGCCCTTCCAACACTTACGGATAAGAAAAACATCGAGCTGTTTGAAAAGTACAGCGTTCTTAGCGAGCGGGAAGTGCATTCTCGGCAGGAGATTTTCGCTGAACAGTATGTAACAACTCTGAACATTGAGGTTGATACAACTGAAGCAATTGCCCGAACAATGGTTTATCCGGCGGCTATCCGTTACTTAAACGAATTGTCAACCGCAGTGAAGGATGCCAAAGAACTCAAGATTAATCACAAAGGTGCAGAGTCTATGCTTGTGACGGTGAATAATGCCCTGAACCAACTTAGCGAAGCACTCACCGGATTGACGGAAGCTCAGGAAGGATTGGGAACCGGAACTATTCTGGAAACCGGAATGGAGTATAAAGAAACTCTGATCCCGGCGATGAATAAAGTCCGTGATGCTGTTGATCTTCTCGAACGATTTACCGCAGATGATTACTGGCCACTGCCAATTTATCGCGAAATGCTGTTTGTGAAGTAAGTTTACGTTCTCATTCCATTCAATTAAAAACCTCTCTCTTTTAAAAGGTGAGAGGTTTTTTTATGTCTGTTTTTTTTCAAATTTCCCAAAACCAAAGGCTGAAAGCCTTACATAACAAAGACTAGAGCAACGCTCCGGTAAAAACGGGCGTCCAAAAGATGACACAGGCTGAAGGCCTGAAATAGCATTAATTTGAACCTGAGCGGGTATCT
>LKNA01000018.1 GCA_001564065.1 Chitinophagaceae bacterium T5-Br10_B2g13 | reverse complement strand
GAGTAGTACTTTTGAGACAATCATTGGTCTTCTTGTGTTTTAGGTTTTGGTTGGTTTGGACGCTGCCAAACCTACACAAGAAGACTTTTTTATTCTACCCGCCAGACACACTTATTGGGTAAGTATCCTTTTCGATTATAATTTCAAGTTCCTTTTCTTGATTCTCATCCATAACGGCTTAAGGTTTTATCAGGTTTCTATAAAATTTTAAAATAAGGCTCGGTGTGAAACTCAATTGTTTCTCTTGATTATTAGCACTTTCTGGAGCGATAATAGATTTAATTTGATGCGACTTTGTTAGTTTTCAAATATTATAAATGAGAAATTATTACTGAATCGTTTTCAATTATATAAAAGCTTTAAAATATCTTGATAATCTCTCCACAATTCCCTCCGTAACGGTGCGGGGTTTGTATTCGCGTCCCCGAGTTATCACCACAGTACCATCGGTACTTTCTCCAATCTCTTCAGGAATAGATCCAAACAAAGCTCTTCGTACGGATGTACTTCTCGTAGCACCGATGCAAACCGTATCATAATCTTTTATAGATTCCATAAGAGCTGTACGGACATCATCAGCGACCACAACTTTTGAGTTGAAATCATCAGGATTAAGCCCGAGGGTTCGCACAGTGGTCTGAATCAGGTTTTCACCTTTTTCTTTTGGATCGTAACCGGAAGAATCTGGTGATTTAACGGTGAGCAGGGTAACACTCGAGCCCTCTATAGATTTAGATATTTCAATACCGCGCTGCACCGACAAAATTGAATTGGGGCCTGTACCAACCAGAACAATAATATCCTTAATCGGTTTGGTTCCGGCTTTGACCAGTGTGATTTCACAAATTGCATCTTTTACAATTTTATCAATATTAGAGCCGAGTATGTGTTTATATCTTTTCCGTTTACCCTTCCATCCCAATACAAGATGTTGAGCACGCTCCTCTTTTAGTACGTTCAAAACAATCGATCCTACATTCCGTCCTACTATAGATCGCGTTCTTAAACCAATACCTGCCTCTTCAGCTATGGTTCGTGCATTTTTAAGAAGCTCCTGCTGAAGTTGTACCCGTTCGTCTTCAAACTTAATACCCTGTTCAAGTGATACCTGTTGTGGAACTTCAAGTACGCTTACAGCTACAATTTCGGCTTCCCCTCTGTTGGCCCCTATAGCGCCTCCCATCTGTATGAGGTTTCGCTGGGTATTTGGGTTCGCCACCGGAATTATAATCCTGTAGCGGCCGTCGGGTGTTCTCATCTGTTCGCGGGCCACTATAGCATCGCCCACCAAGCTTGGTCTCACGGCTCGTTTGGCAGCGTATACAATATACCAAAGAATCCCTATTACAATCACACTACCACCTATGATCAGAACGGCCGGGCGCATTTGTGCAACAATAACGAGGCAGGATATAACGCCGAGGATAGGGATTAGAGGATATGCTATTGCGGGTAGTTTAAAGTCCGGATTATAATCTTCCGGGTCGGCCCGACGCATTACAATAACGGCGACATGAACAAGTGAATAAGTAATTAAAAAGGAGAAACTGGCAACATCAGCCAAGGTTTCAATGCCAACACCAAAGGCAATAAGCCCTAAAATAACAGCTCCGGTCATCAGAATAGCTCGGAAAGGAGTTCTGTAACTTTTGTGAATCTTGTTCAACCAACTTGAGAGGATTTTATCCCTTCCCATTGCAAAATTTACCCGGGCGGCCGACAGAATGGAGGCATTGGCGCTCGATACTGTAGCAAGCACAGCCCCGATCACCATCATCAGAGCTCCCAGAACACCAAGATATTTGCCGGCTACATCGGCCACAGGGATGTAGGAGGCTGCGAGCTCATCCACCGGCAATACGCCCGTGGAGATCAACATTACAAGCACGTAAAAAATCATGGGTGTCAACACGGATGCAATCATCGAGAGGGGGAGATTTCTGCCGGGATTTTTAATCTCTTCTGCACTTGTGGCGATTACTTCGAAACCGATGAAGGTAACATAAACCGTTGCACTGGTGGCGGCCACGGCTCCCCAACCTTCAGGATTAAATGGCCGAAAAACCGCCCAGTCAATGTTGAAAATTCCGAAAGCAACAAATACCAGGATGAACCCAATCAAAAGTATTACAATGATATTCTGAAAATTTCCGACCTCTTTCACGCCCCTATAATTAATCAACACCAGGAGGGCTGCCATTATGAGTGCACTTATCGCAACCGGAATCTCTCCGTAGAAGTAGGTGAGATATTGACCAAACCCGAGCATATAGAAGGCCGTTGCAAACATCAGACCTGCCCACATGCTCCAGCCTACAATTGAACCGAAAAAACTTCCCATAGCACGGTTTACATAATAGTAGCTACCACCGGCTTTAGGCATACCAGTGGCCAGTTCGGAAAGAGAGAGTGCGGTGAGGAGAGATACCACCCCGGCAATCACAAAAGAGATCATGCCGGCCGGCCCTGCGTTACTGGCAACGATTCCCGGAAGAACAAATATACCGGCCCCGATCATTGTGCCTACTCCAATGGTGTATGCTTCTAAAAAACCGAGATCGCGTGCCAGTTCCTGGTCGGGTTCATTAGGAGAGTCTGTCATAATTAATTAGTCCGTAGAGTTAAAACCATGAAGCCAAAAGTATAAAAAAATGAACCGCGATTAAGATAAATATTCCCGAAGTGAAAATGGAGAAATTCAAAATTATTGCTTAGAAACACACATGCGAGAATGATATGAACAACTTCTAAAGATGAAATAGGAATTTTTCCGGACATCAATAAGAGGATAAGTTATAATCACTCTATTTTATAATTTTGAGAAACAGATCATACAAACAATACAACCAAAGTGGCATAACTGATTATAGCTAAAAAGCCGGCCAGAATTGCAAGTGGCAGCTGGGTGGTTACGTGATCCATTAAATCACACCCGGTTGCCAGCGAACTGAGAATAGTTGTGTCTGATATTGGTGAACATTGATCGCCCATTACACTTCCACCTACAACTGCGGCAAAACAGAGCTGGAGAAAGAACACATCCGGCACAATTGCCCAAGCCAGCGGAACGGCAATCGGAAAAACGACAGCGTACGTACCCCAGGATGTCCCGGTTGAAAAGGCGATGAGCATGCAGAGTACCATTAAAACACCGGGCAGAAATGCCGGCAGAATCAGGTCGCCAATCATCATTACTACATAATCGGCAGTACCAACGGCATCTGCCACTTCTTTAAGGGTAACGGCAAGAGCAAGGATAATGGCTCCAATAGTTACACCTTTACAACCATCAATAAATCCGTTGATGGCTACCTGAAGGCTCATGCCTTTTGCTACGGCAATCCCGATACCTGCCAACACAGCCAGGACAAATGCTTCTGCGATCAGCAGAGTGGGACTATCAGAACCAAGCCAGAAGAATGTATAGATATATGGAATAATGGCAACGCCCAGAAGTGCGCCAATCGGGCCAAAAAAGTCAATCAGCCCGGGATTATATCCTTTGGGTACTTTACTCTGTGTCAGTTCGTCTGCAGCCATGGGTGTGGCTCCTTTCCGATCCAGTGTCCCCTTGGTTCTGGACCGTTCAATCGCTTTACGCATCTTCTTGCCGGGAATCCATGGGAGTTTTTCCCAGGCAAAGAGCAGGGTTATCAGAATGGCAAAAATTGCATAAAAGTTGTAGGGCAGCGAGGAGAAGAAGAAATTAATTCCATCCTGCGGAGTTTCGAACAACGCAATGGTTCCGATTACAAGACCACTGATGTAGATAGGCCAAACATTGAACGGAATCAGAGTAGCAGCCGGTGAAGCGGTACTGTCTACCATATAGGAGAGTTCTTCGTGCGAGACCTTATGTTTATCTGAAATAGGTCGCACGGTAGCTCCGGTCAGAACGGTACTGATTGTCCCACCTTGATGAAACACCAATCCCATTATCCATGTGAAAAATTTAGCTGTTCGAGGCCCCCTTACCATCTTATTGGAAGCCCAAACGGCAAACTTTTCAGCACCGCCTGTGCGAGTCCAGATACCAATTAATCCACCCAGCGCCCACAAATAGACAAGCAGGATGAGTGCAAAACTTTCTGTACCGATTGAAGGAATCAGAAAATCCTGAACAATATTAAGCTGTCCGGAAATAACTCCGCCCAGAAAAATCCCGATAAAAAGTGAACTTACCACTTCACGGGTCCAGAATGCAAGAATGATCGCTACCAGCGGAGGCATTACAGACCAGAAGCCGAAGTGGCCATCCTGTTCGGGGAAACTGCCCCGAGTTGTTACATAGTAAATACCTGCAATAACAAGAGTTAAAAAAAGACCAAAGTAAATTCGCCGGCGAGTTTCCGGATCTTTCCACTTTCGAAATGTGTCCTCAAAAAAGTTGCTCATAGATATGGTAGTTATTTGTGCGGCTATAAAATAAGAGATCATAGCACAAATGCTCGACTCTTTTTGATAAGAGATGTTAACAGTACAAAAAAGATTTCATCAATTGCTTGGATTGAATTATAGTTAAGGGATCGAAATTTCAGAATTTCCAGGAATTCTGCTCAATACCAACCTCAAATTGCTCAAAATGAAATTTTTATTTCCATCATTGCTGATCGTAATCTCACTCACATTGGTAATGCCTGCCAAGGCTCAAACCAATGCCAACGCAGGGTTTACATCTCCGCCACAATATCAGCCTTTTCTGAAGCAACTGGCTGATGGTGTATCAGCAGATCAGATTGAATACTATACACGAACACTGGCCGGGTTTGAAAACCGTCATACCCTGTCTGACACCACTTCAGACACCAAAGGAATTGGCGCTGCTCGGAGGTGGATTAAAGCGGAATTTGATAAAATCGCTGAGGAGTGCGGAGGATGCCTGGAAGTTTTCTATGTAAACGGGACCGTTGGCGGCCAGAATCGAATTCCGGAACCTGTGGAGATTGTAAACGTAATTGCCGTTCAGCGAGGAACGGCCGATCCAAATCGTGTGGTAATGATGTCCGGTGATATTGACTCCCGTGCTTCTAACGTAATGGATGCGGTGTCTGATTCGCCCGGAGCCAACGACAACGCCTCGGGTATGGCGGGAACCATAGAAGCTGCACGTGTTCTGTCGAAGCATCAGTTTCCGGGCACCATCGTCTATGCCGGACTTTCCGGCGAAGAGCAGGGCTTGTTTGGCGGACAAATTGTGGCCGATTACGCCATCGAAAATGAGTGGAGAATCCATGCGGTTTTAAATAACGATATGATCGGCAACATCGAGGGGATTAACGGAATTATCAACAACACAACAGCCCGTGTTTTTTCGGAAGGAACCCGTGCTGTGGAGACCGATCGCGAAGCCCGAATGCGAAGGTTTACCGGCGGTGAGGTGGACTCTCCTTCAAGAAACCTGGCCCGCTATATTCACGTGATGGGCGAGCAGTATATCGATAATCTGGACGTGATGATGATCTACCGGCTTGACCGTTTTGGCCGCGGCGGACACCACCGCCCGTTTAATGATGTGGGTTTTCCGGCTGTGCGAATTATGGAGACAAATGAGCACTACGATCGCCAGCATCAGGATTTGAGAACGGAAGACGGTATCCGCTATGGCGATACCATCGAGTTTGTTGATTTTGACTACGCCGCAAAGCTGACAGCGCTGAACGTTGTTTCGCTTGCAGGAATGGCCAAAGCTCCGGCGCCACCATCCAGTGTTCAGATCAGGGGGGCGGTTCAGCCAAGCACAACACTGAGCTGGGATAATCTTGATCCGGAGCAAAATCCCCATCTGGAAGGGTACAAAGTGTATTGGAGGCTTACTACCTCACCGGTTTGGACCCACGGCCGGCCTACCGGAGATGTTTCCGAATATACGCTCGAAAACATTGTGATCGACAACTACTTCTTTGGAGTGGCGAGCGTTTCAGGAGATGGCTATGAAAGTCCCGTCGTTTTTCCGGGAAGAGCCGGATCATTCGATCGGGAGTAGTTAAACAAAGTTTTCATCCTGTTTTGATAGAGACCTCTTAAAATTCTATTCCCCTCCTTCACAAGGAGGGGCAAGAGGTGGTTGAAACTCAACTCCGATACCTGTACTGTACCCGGAATAATTCTCAGCTCAGCGGAAATTGGCGATAACCTCTGCGAAAATCTGCGAGAAACTGAAAAACAGATCCAATTCTACTAAGAAATTTCAACCTATCATGAATTTAGACTTCACCCCCGAACAGCTCGCCTTACAGATCCAAAAGGCGGGCCAAATTATCCGCGAACTTTATGAAGAGAAGCTGGATCGTCACGTATTTCCCGGTAAAACTCCCGGTGAAATTCAGGAAATCTTTGATGAATCACTTCCTCAAGACGGAATAGAGATCGGCAAACTCCTGAAGAAGGTGCGTGAAGATGTAGTCGGTTCTGCCACGATGAATATTGGGCCTCACTACTACGGATACATCACCGGTGGTGGGAACCAGGTCGCGATTCTGGCTGAAATGATAAGTGCGGCGCTGAATCAGAACAATCTGAAGTGGCACTCCTCCCCGGTAAGTACAGAGCTCGAAAAATTGGTAATCAAGTGGGTGTCAGAGTTCATCGGGTATTCAGATAAAGCGGCCGGTGCAATTTTAGATGGAGGTTCTACAGCAAACTTCAACTGTCTTGCCGTGGCGAGAAAAAACATGGCGCCTGAAAATCTTTCTGTAGAAGGAATGTATGGGATGAAACCGATGACGATTTACGTCTCAGAAGAGGGACACTCCAGCTTCGATAAAGCCGTGGATGCGCTCGGGATTGGGTTGAACAATTTGCGCAAAATTCCGGTGGATGATCAGTTTAGAATCAGAACGGATCTGCTGAAAGCGAAGATTCAAGATGATCGAAAAGCCGGACTCAACCCTATTTGTGTGATCGGCATTGCAGGTACTACAAACTCCGGGGCGGTGGATAATCTGGGTGAACTCGTAAAGATCGCGAAGGATGAGAATCTCTGGTATCACGTAGATGCTGCATATGGCGGACCTGCAGCAAAACTGGAATCGGTGAGTCATCTTTTTGAAGGGCTTGGTGAGGCCGATTCGGTGGTAGTCAATCCGCACAAATGGCTCTATGTTCCGTTTGAGGCAGCCTGTATTCTGGTAAAAGAGCCGGAGAAGCTACGAAGAACCTTCAGCCTGATTCCGGATTATCTTCGTTCGAACGAGGATGAAGGCGGTAGAACCGATTTGATGGAGTATCAGCTGCCGCTCACAAAAAGCTTCAAATCGCTGAAAGTCTGGATGACGCTGAAAGCATTCGGCTCAACCCGTCTTCGGGAAACTATTCAGGCGGATATCGATCATGCCCAATATCTGGAAACTCTCATAGAAACATCGGGTGATTTCGAAATGCTTGCTCCGGTCCCTCTTTCAATCACCTGTTTTAGATATGCTCCGGCAGGCCTTGATGAGAAGCAGCTGGATGAACTCAATCAAAAACTGGCTCACGCCATAGAACAGGACGGCCGAATTTTTCTAACGGCAACTAAAATCAAAGGCAAAACGGCGCTGCGTACCTGCTTTATCAATCCAAGAACGACAAAAAAGGATGTGGAGTGGATTCCGGTAGTAATTCGGGATTTGGCGGGGAAGTTAGGTTAAAGAGATAATTATTTCGGATGCATACTTTTGAGGGTGGTATTTCGTATAATTATTGTAAGAACATGATAAGAACAAAATTCCCTAGACATGATTAAAAAACTTCAAAAAATTGGTAACAGCCGTGGTATCCTTTTAGAGAAGCCTTTACTCAAACTGCTAAAAGTGGAAGATGACGATAGTGTGGAAATTGTGCCACATGAGGACGGGCTCCTGATAAAAAAAATAGATGTTCAATCTGCCTACAATGAGGTTAGTCAAAAGCACCGTAAATCCTTAGATAAACTTGCTGAGTAAAAGCAATGCCACACTTCCTTACCTTGGACGACATACTATTTATTCATAACCAAGAGATATTGTTGTCGGGTGGTGAACCTAACATTCGTGACAAAGATGGAGTCAAGGCATGTGTTGATGCACCTAAGGCAACTTTTGGAGGTGAATATTAACAAGACATATTTGGAATGGCAGCAAGCTATTTGACATGTTTGGTTATTCGGCATCCATTTGTTGATGGGAATAAGCGAACCGCACTGGCCTCTGCATTGACATTTCTTTATCTAAATGGGTATAGCGTTAAAGAAGAGACCGATTTAGAGTTGGCGCAGTTAGTTCTTGATTACCTGGCAAAAAAGAAATCTAAAGAAGTTGTTATTGGACATTTTAGATCAAAGGCTGTTAAGCGGTAAAAATTTTAAACCTCAAACAAAAGGGAGTTAGTTTGAGATTGAACAAGAGTAAAGTCAATCCACTATATTACACTCAAATTCCATTAACCAAACCTACTGTATGAAAGCTTATTTTACTGCATTGATTTCAATATTCATCTTCATCTCTTGTGGCCAGCCGGAGTCCCAGGAAACCGTAGCAGAGCTCGAGCCGTTTGAACAATTTTACAATGCGCTCGCAGAACAGTGTGGAAACGCCTATCCGGGCGGACTGACACTGGAACCCGAAGGCGATGAGATGCTCACGGGAACTGAGTTGTTGATCGTACATTTTCGGGAGTGCAATGAGGAGCAGTTGAAAGTGCCGTTTCATATCGAACTGGAAGAGGATGAGGATTGGGATCGATCCCGAACCTGGATTTTTACCAAGCATGAAGATGGCCTTGAGCTCCGTCACGATCACAGAAAACGTGATGGCAGTGAGGACGAGGTAACCATGTATGGCGGGTTTACTGTTGGTGAAGGAACAGCTGTTCGCCAAGAATTTCAGTCTGTGGAAAGAACGGAAGAGACCGGGATTTTTCGTGGATGGAGAATTGAGATTGTTCCGGGCGACCGATACACCTACGGCACTATCCGCGGCGAAGAGTGGTCGTGGAGAGTGGATTTTGACCTGAGTGAACCGCTGGATGAAGTACCGCCTGCCCCATGGGGACATGAATAAACTTTTTAAATCCCTTCAAACTGAACCGGTCGTTTTTCTCCGGCCGGTATTTCAAGATCCAATCTGTTTTGGGGCGGAGGTAGCATGCAGGTTGTGAATTTGGAAAATGCACATGGCGGATTGTACGCCTTATTGAAATCAAGAATTGTGGTCTCTTTACCCTCCTCCGGATAGGGAACCAGCATGTAACGGCCCGCCTGATAGGTTTCGTCGCGATTGGTCAGGTCAGAAAACATGATAAACAAACGGCCTGAACTCTCAATGGCATCAAGTGTGTAGAGTTCTCCATTTACTGAAAACTGGAGCTGTCCCGGTGAAATCACCTCATTCTTTCGGCCAATAACATCGTCTACTTCCATTATTTTTGGTTCATCGTACTGTAAAAAAAGTGCTTTTTTATACCACTCCTCCTGTATCGGATAGCGTGGAAAGCCGTCAAAGGAATCTGCTTTGGGTGTTTCGGAACTGTAGATACGAATTCCGACCTGATCATCCCGAACATCCACATACCAAATCAAATTGTTATGAGTTACTTCGGGCTGGTTTTCACCATCATAAAGCTGAAATCGGTTTACGGATTCCCCCTCGTGATAAATGGATACTCCATCAGCCACATTCATAACTACTGATCCTTCACTGTAATCGAAAATTCCGGTATTTTCCGTAATACTGCCCTCCGGAAAACGGATGTCACTGCCGGGCCCGCTGCCAAAACGGTTTTCGCCTGATTGAAGCCACTGAAGGTCAACGAGGCGGAGCCAGCCCGTCGGTGCTGTAAGTACATCAACTCTAAAGTTATGCCAATCCTGAAATTCCTGCTGGTAATCATCTGGCATTGGGGCTGTACCCAAATCCGGCTGGGATTTGCAGCTTCCCAGAAAGATGGATATCAGAAGTACAAGAGTGAGGTATGTTTGTTCTGAATTTTTCAATTTTTGGTTTCGTCAGTTTTTTTGGCCTGATCAACAGGAACCGGCACACTTGATCGAACATGCAGATCGCGCTGAGGAAATGGTATTTCAATTCCATACTCCCTGAATTTGTGAACAATAGCTTGATTGATCTCATTTCGAACAAACGGATAGCGTTTTACGTCCGGAATCCAGACGCGCAGCTGCATATCCCAGGATGAATCGCCAAATGAAACAAGATGTATTTGCGGTTCGGGATCAGTTAGAGCTGTTTCATTTTCATCAGCCACTTCTTTAAGTGCCTTCATAACGGTGTCCAAATCTGAACCATACGATACACCAACACTGACATCCAGCCGAAATTCAGGGTCACCGTGCGAGTAGTTGATTACATTACTGGAAACAAACTCTGAGTTAGGAACAATAATCGAAACCTTGTTCAATGTCCTGATTTTAGTGGCACGGATATTAATTTCAAGAACATCTCCTTCAATTCCTGCTACTTTGACACGGTCTCCCACGCTGATGGGTCGCTCAAAGAGTACAATCAATCCTGATATGAAGTTGGATGTGATATTCTGAAGGCCAAAACCGATACCGACAGAGAGGAAACCGAAAATAACGGCAAGGCTGCTAAGATTTATTCCAATAAATTGAAATGAGATTAATACACCGATCGTGACGATGATATATTGAGATATCCTTGCCAGTGTGTATCGCAGGCCCGATTCTATTTCAAATCTGGATAAAACTCGGTTGAGCAAAATACGTTTAATAACTCTGCTTGCAATGATAAAGGCGATCAGAAACAGAAAAAAGATGATCAGTGTGAGTAGACTTACCTGGGTCTCCTGAAGCTGGAAGAGAGTTGTGGTAAGCAGCTCATGCGCTGAGCTTATGATCTCTGTATAAGATTGTTCGAAAAAGTTATTGTTATCCATAAATTTTTTGAATCGGAATAAATTGGTCAGAAAAAGTAGGTCAAAATATAAAAATAGTGCGCTAATGAAGAAGTCCTATTTAGTAGTCTGTTTTACTGACTAGAGAATCATGTGTTTTAATTATATTGAAGACTATTTATCAAGGTATTTTTGGTATAAATACCGGAACGGTACCGGTTTAAAAGATTCAGACTAAATATCATTCCATTGCACTCCTTTTTTGATCGTGAAAAAACAGTAGCAAAACCAGGTTTTAGCCGATGGCTGATACCGCCGGCCGCACTGGCAATACATTTGTCTATTGGTCAGGTTTATGCATTCAGTGTTTTTAATTTACCGCTCTCCCAAATTATTGGAGTGGCAGAGTCCGCTCCCGACGACTGGAAGCTTACAACCATAGGATGGATCTTCTCCATCGCCATTGTTTTCCTGGGACTTTCAGCTGCGGTGTTTGGGAAGTGGCTTGAGCGGGTGGGTCCAAGGAAAGCGATGTTTGTTGCTGCGCTCTGCTTCAGCGGTGGATTTTTTGTATCCGCTCTCGGCGTTCATCTGCATCAGATCTGGATTGTCTACCTGGGGTATGGAGTGTTGGGAGGAATCGGCCTGGGAATCGGTTATATCTCACCGGTATCCACGCTCATTAAATGGTTCCCCGACCGGCCGGGAATGGCCACCGGAATGGCAATTATGGGTTTTGGCGGTGGCGCCATGATCGGATCACCTCTCGCGGTTGCTCTGCTCGACTTTTTTTCGACAGAAGCCACTGTTGGAGTTTCTCAAACGTTTATGGTGATGGGGATGATCTATTTTGCCCTGATGATGTTTGGGGTAATTACGGTTCGTATCCCTCCGAAAGAGTGGAAACCGGAAGGATATGTACCCTCAGAGAAACCAAGAAAACTAATTACAAATAATCACGTTGATGCGGATACAGCGCTCAAAACCCCTCAATTCTGGCTGCTATGGGTAATACTCTGTGTGAATGTAACGGCCGGCATCGGAGTGCTGGGTCAGGCGTCACCGATGATTCAGGAGATGTTTGAAGGAGTGATTACAGCAGAAGCTGCTGCAGGGTTTGTGGGGCTGCTGAGTCTGTTTAATCTGGTTGGGCGCTTTTTCTGGTCATCACTATCCGATAAAATCGGGCGCAAAACAGTTTATGCGATTTACTTCGGTTTAGGGCTGCTCATGTACTCTTTGATCCCATCACTCGGGCGGCTCGATACAGCAGTTCTATTTGTGATCGGGTTCGGTATTATCATGAGCATGTACGGCGGCGGATTTGCCACGATACCGGCTTACCTTAGAGACCTTTTTGGCACGTATCAGGTTGGTGCCATTCACGGGCGATTGCTTACTGCCTGGGCCACTGCGGGTATTCTGGGTCCGGTTCTGGTGAACTACATACGTGAAATACAGATCAATGCAGGGGTTGATAAAGCAGAAGCGTATACGGTTACAATGTATATCATGGCAGGGCTGCTGCTCATCGGCCTGATTTGTAACTATTTTGTAAAAGAGGTGGATGCCAAACACCATCTTTTTAAAGAGAAAAAGGGCGAAGGGTCATGACAAAAGAGAAAGAAAACGAGATCAAAAAAACACCGGTAATCTACATCATACTGGCCTGGCTCTTTGTAAGCATCCCCCTGATGTGGGGAATTTATGAAGTTGTACTGCGCTCATTGCCTCTCTTTACAGGGTCTTAGTTATTTTTAAATGGTTAAGCAGTAAGACTAGATATGACTGCTTATTTTCATCAGTTTCTACCTTAAATACTAAACTCACTTTGCGAAAATCAGCGCTTTAATCTGCGAACCCCTGCGAGAAAAGAGGAATCTCTTTGCTGAAATAAAGACCAAAAAGAAAAGCCCTCCTGAAATCAGAAGGGCTTTAGATATACTTAGAATAAGAAAATAAGAGTGATTATTATTTCACTTCCACGTCCCAGATTTCTTCCGCATAATCTCTAATGGTACGGTCTGAAGAGAACTTTCCAACCCGTGCCGTATTGAGCAGGGCTTTGCGATTCCACTCATCCTGATCTTTATAGAGCTCATCCAATTCCGCCTGCTTGTTAACGTAAGCTTCGTAATCGGCCAGTACCAGGAAGTAGTCTCCTTTATGCAGCAGAGAATCGATGATAGGCTGATACAGCTCCGTGTCATCATTAAAGAATCCATCCTTAATCTGATCGAGGGCTTTCTTAAGCTCTTCGTTGGAGTTGTAATAGTCCCACGGATTGTATCCTTCATGTCGGAGTCGCTCAACGTCATCAACGGTGTTGCCGAAGATATAGATATTTTCATCTCCCACCTCTTCTTTGATCTCCACATTGGCGCCGTCTAGTGTTCCAATCGTGAGAGCACCGTTCAGGGCAAACTTCATGTTACCGGTACCGGATGCTTCAAATCCGGCGGTTGAGATCTGTTCGGAGAGGTTGGCAGATGGAATCATCTTCTCGGCCAGGGTTACGCTGTAATTTTCGAGAAAGATAAATTTCAGCTTATCACCCACATCCGAATCGTTGTTGATTTTCTCCCCAATGTCATTCATCAGTTTGATGAAGAGCTTAGCCATGGTATACCCCGGCGCGGCTTTCCCGGCAACAAGGATCGTACGCGGAACATAGTCACCGTCCGGGTTTGCTTTGATGCGGTTGTACTGTGTGATGGCATAAAGCGCAAGCATAAATTGACGCTTGTACTCGTGAATTCGTTTAATCTGGATATCAAACATCGACTTGGTATTCACTTTAATACCGCGCTTATCTTCGATGTAGTCTGCCATGCGCTGCTTGTTGTTCTGCTTCACCTGGGCAAACTTCTTCATGAACTTCTTGTCGTCCACAAATTTCTCCAGCTTCTTCAGCTGATCCAGATCGGTTACCCACCCTTCACCGATTTCACCGGTTATCAAGTCAGACAATTCACGGTTCGATTGCCGCAGCCAGCGGCGAGGTGTGATACCGTTGGTCTTGTTGGTGAATTTCTCAGGATAGATTTCATAGAAATCCTTAAATAGATGCTTTTTAATCAGGTTGCTATGTAGTGCGGCCACGCCGTTAACTTTGTGTGAACCTACAATACCGAGCGAAGCCATGTGTACTACCGGATCTTCACCCTCTCCAACAATCGAAAGCCGGCTGACCTTTCCTTTATCGTCACCGATTTGATCACTAATCTCATTCAAGAATCTTCGGTTGATCTCATAAATGATCTGCAGATGACGTGGAAGCAGGCTTCTCAGCAGAGACACAGGCCACTTTTCAAGCGCTTCAGGGAGAAGCGTATGATTTGTATAGGCCATAGTCTTTTTAGTGATATCCCATGCCAGATCCCAATTGAGCCCCTCTTCGTCAACCAGAATTCTCATCATTTCCGGTATAGCCAGATTGGGGTGAGTGTCGTTACACTGTATGGCAACCTTATCAGGAAGTTTTCTCCAGTCGTCGTTGGTTTTCTTAAATCGGCGAAGGATATCGCGAACAGACGCGGCAACAAGGAAAAACTCCTGTTTCAGTCTCAGCTCTTGTCCCACAAATACTTTGTCGTTCGGGTAGAGTACACGAGAAATATTTTCATTCAACTGTGTGTCACGCACCGCATCTATGTATTGTCCCTGGTTAAAGCTCTTCAGGTCGATAGATGACGAGGATGACGCTTTCCAAAGTCGGAGATTATTAACCACATCATTTTTGTAACCGGGAATTGGAGTATCGTATGCTACAGCCAATACATCGTGTGTATTATCCCAGCGGAATCTTAAGTCACCGTTATCATCATGATAAGCGTGCGAGTTTCCGTAAAACGGAACATTGTACTGAATTTTAGGGCGCACTACATCCCATGGATTTCCGTACCGAAGCCAGAGATCCGGTTTTTCAATTTGGTAGCCGTTCTCGATTCTTTGGTAGAAGATTCCATAATCGTATCGGATTCCGTAACCGATAGCAGGTATTCCCAACGTTGCCATTGAGTCCAGGAAACATGCTGCGAGACGACCCAGACCGCCATTTCCGAGGCCGGCATCCCATTCGGCATTTCGAACTTTATCGTAATCCAACCCGGCCTCTTTCATCGCATCCGCGGCTACATCCTGCATGCCGAGGTTTACGAGCATGTTGTCGAGCAGGCGCCCGATCAGATACTCCATCGAGATATAGTAAACTCTCTTTTCGTCGTTTTTATAGTAGCTCTGCTGTGTATTCAGCCAGCGATCGTGCAGGCGATCCATAACGGAGAGCACCACACTTCTATAGTTGTCCCATTCAGTTGAGGAGTACTTATCTTTGGCGAGAGTGTATCTAAGGTGCTGTTTAATGTCTTCTTTAAAGGAATCCACATCCATACCGGCGCGTGGGTCAATGTTTTTCTTTTTACCCATAATGTCAAAAAGTTAGTTGTCAATAGTTAGTGGGAGTGCTGATCTGACCAGCTAATCTCTCCAAATGTTTAGTCTTTTCTGTAAATACCGTGATCAGGTTCAAAGTTTGGCCTGGTTATATTTGCCGGAAATCCAAGCTTATGAAACGACTCGTAGGCGTTAATTGCAACAAAATCCTGCTCAAAAACACCGTAAACCGTGGAACCGCTTCCGCTCATCATGGCGAACTCAGCGCCGAACTCAAGCATTTGATCCTTAATATTGCCAACTAGTTCATGTTTTGCAAAAACCGGGGCTTCTAGATCATTCTCAAGCAGAAATCGCCACTGGTCGCTCTCTTCTTCCAGCAGCACTCCTTTTATTGAAAAGTCGTGATCGGGATTTGGGATGCAATTTTGATAGACTTCTGCCGTAGAGCTTTCAAAGTTTGGGTACATCGTCACAATCCATGCATCGGGCTGGATATCGGCCGGCTCAATATCATGACCTAAGCCGGAGGCAATGCCCGGCTTTCCTTTGATAAAGAATGGAACATCAGCCCCAAGTGTACGGCCAATGTCGATAAGTTCTTCAGCAGATAGTCCGGTTTCTTCCAGCTTGTTCAGAATTCTTAGCGTTAAAGCGGCATTACTGCTGCCCCCTCCAAGGCCGGCACCTGCGGGTATATTTTTGGTAACATTGAAGCGATAGTGGTTTTTTAATCCAACGTACTTTTCGAATGTGTTGTAAGCTTTAGTAATTAAATTTGAGGGTCCTGTCGGAATCGATTCATCAGACATTGTTAACTGGTACGATTCAGATTTCTCTACTTCAAACCGATCCTTCCATTCTATAAAGCATATTCCGGTTTCAATTCGGTGATAACCGGTCGGAAGTTTCTCTAAAACATGAAGTCCAAGATTAATTTTTCCGTACGAGTTGGCAATCCACATATTTTGTTCTCTAGCCTCTGTTTAGGTTTGCGGGCTTATTTTGTCTCGATGTATTCAGACTTTATATCCTGAAGATACTGATAAGCAGCATCGTAATTATTCGGAATATCACCATCAAGAATGGCGTTTTTGATGCGATCTTTCACCCGGCCAACAACAGGGCCCGGTTTAACTCCAAGTTCATTCATAATCTCTTCACCACCAATCGGATTTTTCCAGTTTCGCATCCGGTCTTTCTCTTCTACCTCAACGATTTTTTTCTCAACCCGATCGAAGTTGTTGCGGTACTTTTTCCGTCGCCATTCATTTTTACTGGTGATATCTGCCCGGCAGAGAGCCATCAAGTCTTCGATATCGTCTCCTGCTTCATAGATCAGTCGGCGTACGGCACTGTCGCTTACCTCTTCCGAAACAAGCGCAATTGGCCTGAGGTGAAGCCGTACCAGTTTTTGAACATAGCGCATGCGCTCATCCAGTGGAAGACCCAGGCGTTTAAAAATCCTTGGCACCCATTTAGCGCCTAATGCGTCGTGACCATGAAATGTCCAGCCAACTCCCTTTACGAACTTTTTTGTGGGCGGTTTAGCAATATCGTGCATAATAGCAGCCCAGCGCAGCCAGAGGTCATCACTTTTATTTGCGGTGTTATCCAGAACTTTTAAAGTGTGCCAGAAATTGTCTTTGTGGCGCTGGCCGTTTCGCTCATCCACACCGAGCAGGTTTACCATCTCAGGGAAAAACTCTTTCAGAAGTCCTGTTTTTAGCAGCAGTTCAAATCCGATGGAGGGCTTCGGGCTCAATACAATTTTGTTCAGTTCATCCAGGATTCTCTCTTTTGAGATAATGGATAGCCTGTGAGACATTTTACTGATTGCAGCAAATGTTTTTGGATCAATCTCGAACTGAAGCTGTGTTGCAAATCGTACGGCACGCATCATTCGCAGCGGATCGTCACTAAACGTTTGCTCAGGGTCGATGGGAGTTCTGACGATTTTATTTTTTAAGTCCTGAATACCGTTAAAGGGATCGTACAGAACGCCAAACTGATCAGGGTTTAGGCACCACGAAAGTGCATTAATCGTCAGGTCGCGCCGCAACTGATCATCTTCGAGTGTTCCGTCTTCTACAATCGGTTTCCGCGATTCCCGTCGATAGCTCTCTTTTCGGGCTCCCACAAACTCCAGGTCTAAATCTTTATATTTCACCTGTGCAGTGCCAAACTTTTTAAATACAGTGAGCTTATTTGTGTTCAGCTCAGCCGAAATTTTTTCAGCTAGCTTAATGCCCGAACCCACGGTTACAAAATCGATATCGGTGATATCGTCGGCGTCCAACCGTTGGAGGTAGTAGTCGCGAACATAGCCACCTACTACAAATACTTTCTGCCCTGCAGACTCCGCGATGTTCCCGATGGCTTCAAAAATCTCTTTGTGTTGTTTTGGAATTTCCAGCAAAATGAATCTTATTTTTTAATTAGCTTCCTAAAATAAAAACTATCCGGTTAGCTTTCAGCAATAGTCCGGAATTCTTTTTAATCATCAGATTAACAAATGACAGCATCTTCCAGAGTTAAAAATGCTCTTCGTATTAGTTTGACAGTCTCCTTTCTGTCGCTTGTTGTCAAGATAGCGGCGTTTTTGATTACGGATTCAACAACGGCCATGTCTGATGCTGCCGAATCGGTTGTTCATGTTTTAGCAGTTGGGTTTGTTTTATATGGGTACCACCTGAGCCTGAAGCCGGCTGATGACAATCACCTTTACGGGCATGAGCGAATTGAGTTTTTATCAGTTGGGGTTGAAGGTGTTGTGATTATTCTGGCAGGCATAACCATTCTGTTTTTAGCAATCCAGAATTTGATTACAGGGTTTGAACTTCAAAATCTTGGAATCGGGATTTATCTGGTCGGTTTTGCAGCAGTGATTAATCTGATTTTAGGATTGTACGTTCAAAAAGTTGGGCGCGAAGAGAACAGTATGATTGCGATTAGCAACGGGAAACATGTGCTTACCGACGTTTGGACCAGTGGCGGTGTTATTATAACCCTCTTTTTAATTAACCTGACCGGATGGATCTATCTCGATACGATTGTCAGTATTTCCATTGCATTCTACATATCCTACGAAGGGTTTAAGCTGATCCGCTATTCGGTTGATGGAATTATGGACGCGCGTGACCCTGACGTACATAGAGCCTTAAAAAAGGTATTGAGTAACGAACTGCCGGAGGAAGCAACCGGATGGCACCATTTGCGCCACAGAACATCGGGGCATACGACCTGGGTAGAACTGCATGTGACGTTTAAAAAAGAGATCGACCTGAAAAAAGCACACGATGAAGCAACGATCCTTGAAAGAAAATTAATTGACGCCCTCAAAAGTGATGCAATTGTCACGATTCATCTGGAGCCTGAGGCTCCGCACGATGAGCTCCACAGAGTGTTGAAAGGGGCAAATAAAAATCGGCCGTTCGACGACTTTGTTTGATACTGAAGTAAAACCGTTTTGAAACTTATTGATTTATGGAAAGATCCACCAGCCGGCGGATCAATCTGATTAGCCTCGACTGAAAGTCGGGGTGAGAGAGCTGAAAACAAATCGGAACCCTGAAGGGGTTCAATACTACTCGGTCTAAACCAAATACAAAACGTCTTAAAAATAGAAAAGGCGACACCTTTTGGTATCGCCTTTATAATAGATGAAATATAATTCGATTACTATTGAGCTCTTTCTAATCTGGAGATATACTCTTCACTTGCAAATATTGCGACTTCCACCCGGCGGTTTTCCTGCCGTCCTGCTTCTGTTTCATTATCAGAAATTGGCTCATATTCTCCACGACCCTCAATTTGGAGTCTGCTTGAGGCGATACCCTGCTCGATAAGGTAGCTGGCGGCAGACTGTGCCCGGCGTTCACTTAACCGAAGGTTGTAATTTTCATCGCCAATAGAATCCGTATGGCCTACAATCATCAGGTTTGTTTCATCGTCATCACCCATAATTCTGGCCAGTTTTCTCAGGTTTTCTTTAGATGCCTCTCTGAGAGCAGAAGAGTCGAATCCAAACAGCAGTCCGCTGTCGAAGCTGAGCGCTATTCCTTCCTCAACACGCTGAACGGTAACGCCGTCAAGTTCTCGTTCCAGTTCCTCTGCTTTCCGGTCCATATTTTGCCCAATAATTGCACCCACGGTTCCGCCAACTGCAGCACCTGCAATGGCACCGGCAGCAGTATTACCCAATGTTTTGCCGATTACGGCCCCTACGGCAGCACCGCCTCCGCCTCCAATTACAGCACCGCGAGCCGTATTGCTCCAGTTAGAGCATCCGGAAAAAATGAGAGTACCTGCTAAGATTAATAGTATAAATATTGAAGTTTTTGATGTAGTCATTATCGAAATGGTTAGTTATTAAAAGTTCTCTTGTTAAAACTCTAAATGGTTTAATTAGTTTCAATCCGGTTTTGAAACCGGTTAACGCGATGCAATTTAAGCAAATAGTGTAGATTGAGCACTATCATTTTTATCACATGGTTATGTGGTTTTATTCATATAGAGTAGTTTGTAATATTAAGCATACATGTAATGTAACTTAAAAGTGATATGGAGATTAAAATTACAACTATTGCGGTTGGCTTGATACTTCTAATTACAGGTTGTGCCCCCGAACCCGTGTTCAGGCTGGAATCACAAGAAAATGATGTAATGAACTACAGGGGGATGGAGTATCTCTACAGCGAGGGGGAAAGTTCGTCTGTAACAATGGCATACTATCGCCATCTCGATGACTACATAGTGATGGATGTAGAGGTTATAAATTATTCAGATTCAGTGGTACAAATCGATCCGGAAAATTTTACTTACAACACTCGTATCGATTATTATGACGGCAGTTATAAACCTTTGACAAGCGGATTAGCCTACAATCCGGAAAAAATATTACTGGACATCGACCTGGAGTCTTCACGTGCCGAAGCAAATGAGCGTACCAACAGGTTGCTGGATGGCCTCAGTGCTACGGCTTATCTTGTTGATGAAATTGCCGGCACCGGGAGTGAAACTACACAGGAGCGAAATTTGAGGGAAACAGAACGAACCCGGCGGGCTATTGAGAGAGCTGAACGGCGAGATAATTTTTATACCAGGATTAGCAGTTTAAATGAACAGCGATCCTATTGGGAGACGCAAACAATTCGCAAAACAGATCTATATCCGGAGGAGGCTTTAGCAGGTGAGATTCTGTTCCCTATCGAAAAGGATGCCAATGTTATTGAATTTGTTGTACGGGTTGCGGGCGAGGAGCACAGTTTTGTGTACAGGCAGAAAAAATTTCAGCCCTAAATAAGAAAAGCCCGCAGCTTTCAGGGTGAAAACTCGGGCTTTTAGCAGATTGTTTTGTTTACTGGTTCAGAATGGAGTGGTCTCCGACGTGAATTTCACCTTTAGCATTTTTCGCTTCGGCAAAGTTTCCAACGGTAGACTTGCTCAATTCACAACCGGTCAGGTGTGCGTTTTTCTGAATGATGCTCTTCTCAATTTTTGAGTCTTTAATTGTAGTTCCCGCTTCAATACTTACATTCGGGCCAATTTCGCTGTTTGAAATTTCAACACCATCAGCAATAAATACCGGCGGGTGAATGGTTGTATTTTCATGCTCATCAAAAGAGTGGTTCTCCTTTTTCAGGATTTCGCCGGTGGTTTCGAGCCATGCGGGCAATGTTCCGCAATCCAGCCATTCATCAACAGTCGCCTTTTTGAATGATTTACCGTCTTTTAACAGTCGGTCGAGCGCGTCTGTAAGCTGATATTCATCACCATGTCCGGTTACATTGTTATCCAGCAGGTACTGAATCTCTCTCTTCAGGTCTAGCCCTTCTTTAAAATAGTACACCCCGATGATAGCCAGGTTTGAAATAGGCTCGCTCGGTTTCTCAACAAAATCGGTGATGGTGTCTCCGTCGTGAACGGCAACACCAAATCTGGATGGATCTTCAACTTCTTTCAGCCAGATTACGCTGTCGGCATCATCAACGGTTACTTTTTCATAAGAATCGAAGATGGTATCGGCAAACACGATAATCACTTCACCTTCAAGGTCCTCGCCTGCACAAGATACGGCATGCGCTGTGCCTAGGGCAATATCCTGCACGCGGAATGTTGCTTTGGCATTATGCCGTTTACTCATTTCGGTAAGCGTCTCTTTAATTTCGCGGCCAAAATCGGGACCGAGAATGTATACAATCTCATCAATGGTGCGGTCGAGAGTTCGTGCAAACGTCTCTACAATTCTCTCAACAATCATGGTTCCGGCAACGGGAAGAAGTGGCTTTGGGGTTGTGTGTGAATGTGGGCGCACACGAGTACCGCGGCCGGCCATAGGTATAATCAGTTTCATAAAATCAGGTTGTTCAGTTTTAATTTATCGGAAACATCCGGTTAATTAATCACTCTATGATTGTGAACTTTTAAGTTTAGGATGTTTACTATCTTGTTATCTGTTTTCGATTATTAATAAATGAAATATAACGGTTCACCGGTTGACTTTCGAACTGTGAACCGATACTAATTTTTTGTGCTCAGACGGATTGTTTCAGGCTCAAAGTTGAATTACTCACTTAACACATAGTTCAGATTTGGATATCTACACGCTTTTTATGAATGCAATCATTATAGTACTGATTGCCATTTTTATAAGACATTCCTGGTATCGGCTGCGATATTTTCTCCACATGTTTCAGCAGCTGGGGTATAAAACCAATGAGTTCCGCCAATGGGTGATGGATCACTTTTACAGTAAATTTTTCACAGCGGAGCATATCTTTTTTAATCTGCTCATTTTGGGAATGATCACACTTCTTGTCGATCGGATTACCCTTACCGCGGGAGCCATTACCATGTTTGTGTTCACTCTCTTTTGGTTTTTAAGTACCTCAAAATACAAGGCTGAAAAAGAGAAAAAGCCACTGGTTTACACGGCTCGTCTGAAACGATTGATGGTTACAACTCTCGTTATTTTAGGTTTTCTCTGGTACTATATGATTGATATCGCCTACAGAGGTGTTCAGCTTCGGGATTTCGTAGGGCCATTTATAAATGTTGATCCATACTTTCTCAGTTTTGGGATGGTGGTTGTAGATATACTCATTCCACTATTTCTGCTCCTGTCAGCCTATTTGATGAAGCCGGTAGAGAAGAAGATTCAAAATGGATTTAAAAAACAAGCCCGAAAGAAACTGGCCTCCCTTCCGCACTTAAAAGTGATTGCCATTACCGGAAGCTATGGTAAAACCAGTACAAAGTTTTTGATGGATGCTTTCTTAAAGGAGCGGGTAAGAGTTTGTGTTACACCCGGCAGTTACAATACTCCGATGGGTATATGTAAGGTGATCAACAACGATCTGGACGCCCATCATCAGGTGCTGATTCTGGAAATGGGTGCACGTTATCGGGGAAATATTAAGGAGCTTTGTGATATAGCGAGACCGGATATTTCTGTGATCACAAATGTTGGAATATCGCATTTGGAGACGTTTGGCTCTCAGGAAGCAGTGGCTGAAGAGAAATCCACGCTTGCTAAAGAGTTAAAACCCGGCGGTACGCTGATTCTAAACGGAGATGATCCGCTGGTAAAAAAAATGGCGGATCTGCGCGATGACGTAAAAGTTGTATTCGCGGGCAGTGATGGAAAGGTTCGCATTTCTGAGAGTGAAACGGATGCAGATGGTACCCGATTTAAAATGAGCATTTTTGATAGTACGGGAAATCGCACCGCTAAAGAAGATTTTCAAACAAAACTTCTGGGCAAACACAACATTCAAAACATGTCGATTGCGGCGGCTGTTGCTCTTGAGTTTGATATAAGACTGAAAACAATGGCGGTTTCCGCTTCTAAAATGGAGCCGGTGGAGCATAGGTTGGAACTGAAAGAACGTGACGGTTTGATTGTAATCGATGATGCATTTAACTCCAATCCTGTAGGGGCTAAAAATGCTGTGGATATACTGGCATCATTCAAATCGGGTAAAAAAATCATTATTACACCGGGCATGATTGAGTTGGGTGAGCTTGAAGCTGAGGAGAATCAAAAGTTGGGAGAGCATATCGCCGGGGCCGGCCTAGATCTCATTATTCTGGTAGGTGATGAGCAGACGAAGCCGATTCAAAAAGGAATACAAAATGCACAAAATGGGAAAGTGCCAAATGTGCGCATCGCACAATCCCTGTTTGAGGCAAATGATATTCTTAAAGAGTTTGCCTCACCCGGTGATGTTGTTTTATATGAGAATGACCTGCCCGATACCTACAACACTTAGCAATTTTGCCGCATCGCATAAACATGTGAATTTGCCCAAAACCTGAAACAACTCTTTTCTGACGCTGTTTAGGTGGATAGTTACACATTCACCAAATCAGGTTGTTATGAAAAGATGGATACTAAAATCAGGTCTTCTACTTGCATTAATGTTTACAGGGTCCGGATGTATGATTTCAGGGGGATTGGTTATTGAGCCGGAACCCATCATTATTGGCGAACCGCCTCAAAAGGTTGATCACAGGGCGCGGTCTGTTCAGAAAAGAGCAAAACATCGGTTTAAAGTGCCGCCGGGCCATATGCCTCCCAGGGGAATGTGCAGGGTGTGGTATTATGATCGCCCTCCGGGACATCAGCCTTCTGCGGTTTCGTGTCATCGGATAGGGCGCCGCGCTCCTTACGGTGCTGTTATCATTCGCGGATAATTACTACTCTCCGCGAACGGCATCGGCGGGTTCAACAGCAGCGGCCCTTGTTGCAGGATACCAGCTGGCAGCAAGGCAGAGGATTAAACTGCCTCCAACCACTAAAGCAATATCGAGGGCGTGTATGGATACCGGGTATGCGTCGATGATAAAAGAGGATGTAAGTTTAACGAGTCCATACTGCTGCTGAAGCCATGCCGTGAATACACCCAGAACCCCCCCAATGCCGCAACCGATGATCCCAATTTGTATACCCTGACTGATGAAGATTTGTTTAATTTTTTTGGGAGTCATACCCATAGATATTAACACTCCGATATCCTTCTTCTTCTGAATTACAATCATAGTCAGAGAGCCAACAATATTTAATGCGGCGACGAGAACGATAATCATTAAGATAAAATAGGAGCCCCATTTTTCGAGGTACATCACATCGTAGAGTGGCTTTTGCAGGTCGTACCAAGACTGGAGGCGGTAGTCTGGTCCCAGCAGCTGCTGAAGCTCTTCTTTTACTCTCTCAGCTCGATCTGTGTCCGTGAGCTGCAGGTCGAGCCCTGTTATTTCATTGCGCATATTGAATAACCGCTGGGCGGCTTCAAGGTTGATATAGGTGATGTCATCATCAATAATTTGCTGAATATTATAACTGCCGCGAACCTGAAACCTGCTAACTCTGGGCGCTGAAAATTGTGTGATTGCGCGCCTCATCCCCGCAGCACTTAGCAGGGCTATTTCGTCACCGGGCCCAAGGCCGTATTGATTGGTAAGTGTATTGCTTATAACTAATCCGGGACGCCCATTCTGTACAGACAGATCAAACACTCCATTTTGAACACTTTGCTCAAGATCAGAGATTCTGATGTGCGAACTTCTCTCAATTCCGCGCACAATTACCACTTCATTTTGATTTCCCTCTGAGATCAGCATGGCTTTTCCTTCTACATACGGGGCTACCTGAACAACCTCCGGGTGGTCTTGCAGCTGGCCGATGAGATCGGGGTCAAAGGGCATGGCAGTTGCTTCGTGCAGCTCAATTCTAATATCCGGATCAAATGAGAGTAGAAAACCGCGGATTACATCAAAAAAGCCGTTAAAAACAGACAGAATGATAATAAGCAGAGCTGTGCCAAGCGTGATACCGGCAATGCTGATGGATGTAAGAACAGAGATCAGCGATATATGCTTTCGAGAGAAAAGGTAACGTCTCGATATAAAACGAATGATATTCATTGAGTGCGATTTCAACCCTTTGTCATAATTGTGAAAAAGGGTTCATCAATTTGGCTATAAAATTTTTATTTTAATGTATTAGCTAATCAAAATTAGGGGACGTGAAGAACTTGACGCTTAAAATCGAAGAAATTCAGGCAATATCCAACGGTAAGCACGGCGATCTGTTTTCAGTTTTAGGATTACAGGCGGTAAACGTGGACGGTAGTGAGAAATTGGCTGTTCGAGCTTTTCGCCCCGATGCAAAAAAAATTGAGTTCATACCAAAGAGCGGAAAATCCGTGGAGCTTGACCGAGCTTCAGAAGGCGGGCTTTTTGAGTATATCTTTCCTCGCAGAAAAAAGCGCATAGCATATCAGCTCAAAGTGACGCCTTACGAGGGTGATGTATATACCATTGAAGACCCCTACCGTTTTGGCCCCCAGCTTTCAGATTACGATCTGCAGCTTTGGGGAGAGGGGAACCATCATTACGCACATAAGTTGATGGGTGCCCACCCTAAAACTGTTGATGGGGTTAAGGGAACCCACTTTGTGGTTTGTGCGCCATCGGCAGCACGGGTAAGCGTGATTGGTTCTTTTAACAACTGGGACGGCCGAATTCACGGGATGCGATTTTATCCGGATCAGGGTGTATGGGAAACTTTTATTCCGCATGTTGGAAAAGGTGATCTCTATAAGTTTGAGGTTAAGTCTCACCCCGATCAGGCACCGATGAAAAAAGCGGATCCTTATGCGCGTTTTTCTGAACTGAGGCCAGGAACAGCGTCAAAAATATGGACTGATTCCTACAACTGGAGTGATGATTCGTGGGTTGTTAACCGGCAGGATATTCAGCAGCATGACCGGCCGGTATCCATTTATGAAATTCATCCGGGATCGTGGAAGCGAAAAGTGGGTGAAGATCCCGGTTTTCTATCCTACCGCGAGCTTGCAGATGAACTTGTTCCCTACATGGACGATATGGGCTTTACGCACGTGGAGCTGATGCCAATCGCCGAGCACCCCTACGATCCATCCTGGGGATATCAAATTACAGGGTACTTTGCCCCGACCAGCCGGTTTGGCAACCCTGAAGATCTCAAATATTTTATAGATAAATGTCATCAGGCCAACATTGGCGTGGTGATGGACTGGGTTCCGGCACATTTTACAAAAGATGATCACGGGTTGCGCAGGTTTGACGGTACGGCACTTTACGAGCATGAAGATCCCCGTTTGGGCGAGCATAAAGACTGGGGAACCAATATTTTTAATTTTGGACGGACAGAGGTGAAAAACTTTCTGCTGTCGAATGCGATATACTGGATTGAGGAGTTTCATATTGATGGATTAAGGGTAGACGCAGTTGCTTCCATGCTCTACCTGGACTACTCACGAGAAGATGGAGAGTGGATTCCCAATGAGTATGGAGGGCGTGAAAATTTGGAAGCTATTCACTTTTTGCGACAGTTTAACGACGTGATACATGATTATTTTCCCGGAGTGCTCACGTTTGCTGAAGAGTCTACTTCGTGGCAGGGTGTTTCCCGGCCGACATCATCCGGTGGCCTGGGTTTTGATTTTAAATGGAATATGGGCTGGATGAATGATACGCTGGACTATTTTGAAAAAGATCCGATCTATAGAAAGTATCATCAGGATCAGCTCTCTTTCTCTTTGATTTATGCGTTTTCCGAGCAGTTTATTCTGCCTCTCTCGCATGATGAAGTAGTGCACATGAAGAAATCACTGCTCTCAAAAATGCCCGGAGACGACTGGCAGAAGTTTGCAAACCTAAGGTTGCTTTACACCTATATGTACGGGCACCCCGGAAAGAAATTAATTTTTATGGGGAGTGAATTCGGTCAGTGGAGCGAATGGACAGAACAGCACTCCATCGACTGGCACCTGCTACAGTGGGAAAACCATAAAGGTGTACAACATCTGTTAAAAGATCTGAATCATATCTACAAAGAAGAGCCTGCACTTCACGAGGTTGATTTCAAATGGGAAGGTTTTGAGTGGATAGATATCAGCGATGCAGATAACAGCATGCTGTCGTTTGTAAGAAAAGGCAAGAATCCTGATGACTACCTGGTGTTTCTGCTTAATTTTACTCCAACACTTCATCAGGAGTATAAGTTTGGGGTACCTGAGGCCTGTGAATATGAGGTTGTGCTAAACAGCGATTCTGCTTTTTACGGAGGCAGCAATGCCGGTCCGGTAGTAATAGAGGGTAAGGATGGTGCATGGCACAGCCAGCCGGCTAATATTACGGTTACTGTTCCGCCACTTGCCGGTGTAATTTTGAGACCAAAGAAATAGCTGACTATTCGAAAGTTTTTAATTATTTAAAGTTTAAAGATTTATGAGATTTCCACGTTCTTGCGGCACATTAGTGCACCCTACTTCATTTCCCTCAAAGTATGGGATGGGTGATTTGGGTTATGAGGCAGAAAAATTTATAGATTTTTTAGTCCGAACAGATCAAACCATCTGGCAGGTATTGCCTTTAGGACCTACCGGTTATGGTAACTCACCCTATGCCAGCTATTCGGCTTTTGCGGGTAACCACTACTTGATCAGTCCGGATCGGTTGGTTGATAAAGGTCTGCTGGTAAAAGATGACGTCAATGAAGCAAGGTTGCCGGTTAAAGACAGAGCTGAATATGAAAAGTCGTACGAGATAAAAGAGAAGCTCTATAAAAAAGCCTCAGAGAAGTTCTATGCGGATATGTCTGACCGGGACAAAAAAGAGCTGAGTACATTCAAAAAGAATAATCAGGTTTGGCTGAAGGATTATTGCCTATTTATGACCTGCCTGAAAGCTAATGGCAAAAAACCGTGGAATGAATGGGATAAAGATCTGGCACAGAGAAAATCCAAAGCCATTGCCAAAGTGGAGGAAGACCAAAAAGAAGAGATTAATTATCAGTTATGGCTTCAGTTCGAATTTTTTAATCAATGGTATGAATTGAAGGAGTATGCCAATGAGAAAGGAGTTCGTGTGGTCGGGGATATTCCAATATTTGTAGATCATAACAGCTCGGATGTGTGGTCTAATCCGGAGTTTTTTGCCGTGGATAAGCAGGGTAACCGGCAGCTGGTGGCAGGGGTTCCGCCGGATTATTTTAGTGAAACCGGTCAGCTATGGGGGAACCCGCTCTATAAATGGGATGTACTGGAAAAAGATGATTTCTCGTGGTGGGTCAACCGTTTTCGTCAGATGTTTGAACTTTACGACTCCATTCGGGTCGATCACTTCAGGGGATTTGACGCATATTGGGAAGTGAAGGCAAGTGAAGAGACTGCCATTAAGGGCCGGTGGGTTAAGGCTCCCGGTAAAAAATTGTTTAAGACCATTAAAAAAGAACTGGGTGAACTGCCTATCATAGCTGAAGATTTGGGAGTAATGACCCCGGAGGTGGAAGATCTCAGAGACTCTTTTAATTTCCCGGGGATGAAAATCCTTCAGTTTGCATTCGATTCGGATTCAACCAACAGCTTTTTGCCACATAACTATCCTCAAAATTGTGTGACATACACGGGAACCCACGACAACGATACTACAATTGGGTGGTATAATCAGGCGCCTGAAGTAGAAAAGCACAGAATGCGGGAATATACCAAGTCTGATGGAAGCGAGCCGGAATGGGAGTTAATTCGTCTTGGAATGCTTTCAGTGGCCGATCAGGCGATTTTCCCGCTGCAGGATTTTATGAGCCTGGATACAAATCATAGAATGAACCTTCCCGGCACAGTTGGGGATAACTGGCTGTGGAGATATACGGAAGGTATGCTCAATTCTGTTGACGAAGACCGGATAAAACTATTAGCAAATATGAGTAACCGTATTCCCAATAATGAAAATGCTGAATAATGATCGAGAACAACCTTTTCAATAACAGGAGTGTTTTTGTATCTTAAGCCGTCATATAAATGAATAAACAGTACTGAATGCATTTTCAGCTTAATCATCTGCCCACACGGACTGAAAAACCCAGAAATAAAGGAATTACTCTCGCTTTAGATAAAGGGTATAGCGTGCGTCAGGTTGAAGATTTTTGTGAGGCCGCTTCCAAATACACTGATATTGTTAAACTTGGATGGGGAACATCCTATGTGACTCAAAACCTGGCTGAAAAACTGGATGTCTATAAAAAATATGATATTCCGGTCTATTTTGGCGGGACACTTTTTGAGGCTTATGTATTACGGGATCAGCTGGATAGTTATATTGAGCTTTTAAAGCGATATGAGATTCAATACCTGGAAGTTTCGAATGGAACTATATGGCTCTCTGAAAACAGAAAACTGGAAATCATCAATAAGCTTAGCCAAAATTTTACAGTCCTGTCTGAAGTTGGTAGTAAAAATCCCGATTCTATTATTCCCCCTTACAAATGGGTTAAGATGATTGAAAATGAGATGGAAGCCGGTAGCTGGAAAGTGATTTGCGAAGCACGTGAAAGCGGTACGGTGGGTGTTTTTCGGCCCAACGGTGAAATCAGGTCAGGGTTGATCGATGAAATCACCGATCAGATACCAATGGAAAATCTGATATTTGAAGCGCCGCAAAAAGACCAGCAGGTTTGGTTTATTAAAAAATTTGGAAGCAACGTTAACCTGGGTAATATTCAGCCCGCAGAGGTAATTTCTGTAGAAACTATTCGTTTAGGATTGCGCGGCGACACATTATTTGATTTTTACTCCATTGACGATAACCGGTTTCAGGAAGCCTATTCTAATAACTCAAACACAAACGGTACTCGAGAGAATACTTAAGTAAGATTTACAATTATGAAAATACTATACGCAGCAGCAGAAATAGCTCCTTTTGCAAGAATGACATACACGGCAGATTTACTTCGGTTTTTGCCGGCATCTTTGCAAGATCAGGGATTTGAAATAAGAATCTTACTGCCAAAATTCGGTACTATTAACGATCGCCGAAACCGGTTGCACGAAGTAATTCGCCTTTCGGGGATTGAAGTGGAAGTTGGTGATGAAGTAGACAGTATGAGGATTAAAGTTGCCAGCATTCCAAATGCTAAGCTTCAAGTCTATTTTCTTGATAATGATAAGTACTTTAAGCGCAAGGGGATGTTTGAAAATCCCAAAACTGAAAAGTTTTATGATGATAACGATGCGCGCCTGGCATTCTACAATAAAGGAGTGCTGGAAACAGTTATCAACCTTGGATGGGAACCGGATATAATTCACTGCCACGACTGGCCGGCCGGATTAATTCCTCTTCTTGTTCGCACAAAGTATAAAAACGAAGATATTTTTAAGGATACCCAGATTGTATACAATCTGCACCATCCTGAAAATAAAGGTCAGTTTAAAGGAACAAATGTTCTGGATCTGCTTGGCCTTCCCGAGGAAGTTGATGTAGAGTCTTACCTGGAAGATGGCGAGATAGATTTGCTAAAAACCGGCCTGAAACACAGTGACCATGTTGTAACCGGCAACCATCTGAAGGATCAGTTTAATGACCTTTTCGATGAATTGAATATTAACCCAACAAAAATTCAGGGTTCGCCCGAAGATGTATCTAAAAAATTTGCAGACTATTACCGGCAGATCACCGGAAAAGATGAGTAATTCATCTGACAAGTATCTCAATTCTAAAGAGATCAATTCAAAAGGCAGCAGATTATCGGTCGCTGCCTTTCTTCTTCTCATTATACCATTAATTGCAGGGTGCGAATCGCCCGGGTCAGTAGGCGAAGGTCTGGGACCCGATGGCAGTTCTGTTACAAGTGATGAATATTCTGTGACGGATATCACACCTGTTGAAGAGAACTTTTTCTCCGGAAGGTTGTCAAACTCCGCAGTTGGATATCTTGAAGATCCGGTTTACGGAACACTCAATGCTGTTGCAGTATTGAAGCCTGTGATATCCACTTCTGCAGTAGACTCGCTGGCTGCGGGGGATGTGATGACGTTACGTATGGTCTTCAACTCTCCGGTTTATGGTGATTCACTCTCCGTTTCAGATTATGAAATCTATGAACTGGAAGAGCCGTGGCGAGGAAACGAACTCAGATACAACGAGTCGGCCCCAATTGATTTCTCAAGTAAGGTTGCTGAGTTTCAGGTTGCGGATGAAGATACTGTAGAGGTTGAACTATCTTCAGATTGGGTTGAGAAGTACAGAACTTACTTTAACTCGGATGCCGCCAACAGAGATTCTCTCTATGCGAGGGAGTTTACCGGGTTGGCTATCGTCGCGGCAGAAACAAATTCGAAAATAAAATTTCTGCGACATACTCCTGCAGATGCGGAAGAAGATCCGGCCATTACTGAGTTCAGGATTTACACTACAGAATTTGATGAGGAGGAAGAAGAGGATGTAGAGGTGATGAACTCACTGGGACTCCGCGATTGGGGAGCTTATGTAGTACGCAGTGATGAACCTGACTACGACTCAGGATATGTATTGCATAACATTGATCGTCTTATGGAGGTGAACCTTGACCTGCCGCTTGATGAACTTAAGTCGAAAAATATAGTTAATGCGAGTCTCGTTTTTAGTATTGACCGCATGGACGAGCAGATGAACAGTTCAATTGCGAGGCCGGAAGTTATAACAATCAGGGCCCATACATTTTCAACACCGCCGGCCGACTTGATTTCAGAGATATTTATATCTCCGCCCAGATTTGGAGCAGATATAAATGAAGACGAACAGCTTTTTAAAGTAGATGTTACCCAATATGTGCTTAATGCTGCTTATGGAGATGCAGACGAAATTCCGCTCTATTTTTCACTCCAAACGATAAATGGAATTCTCTATTCAGTTAAGCTGCACGATAATGCAGCTCCACAAGTCAGACAGCCAAGGCTCATAATTACTTCAGTTGAATAAGGTTTTATACATGAAATATTTTCTTTCTTCACTTATAATCATCTTTGCTTTTTCGATAGGAGGGGTTGTAAATGCCCAGGACCAGGATTTAGCGAACTCAGGTTCTTTCTACTCCGGTTTTGGATTTGGATCTCCTGCAGATAATTACTCCCCCAACACGATTGGAATGGGATTAACGGGTGTAAGTACATTCTCGAACTCATCTGCAAATATTTCAAACCCCGCTCTTTGGGGACTTTCGGGTTTTACACATGGCTCTGTAGCTGTGAGTATGATGAACTATAATGCCCGCGATCAGTTTAATTCATCCCGGAAGGCACTTTTTGCATTTGAACAGTTTCAGCTTGTTTTACCTCTAATGAGAAACAGGCTCGGTGTATCATTGTCATTTACACCGGTTACCCGATCTGACTTTCAGCGAATTACAGAAGATTCATTTGTACCTGTAGGAGGAATCCAGCTGGATGAAGTTGATTATTTGACAAATACGCAGGGCTCAGGCGGTGTAAATAAATTTGAGTTTGGCGCAGGATACCGGCTCATGGATAATATTTTGGTAGGCTATTCACTGGGCGCTTATATCTTGTCTCAAAATCAGGAGGTTACAGCAGCCTTTTCCGATATAACTTACAGAAGTATTACCTACAATCGAGATATAGAAGGATACTCATTTAGCCATAAATTCGGACTTTTTGCTAACAAAAATTCTTTATTTGGCTCTGATGATCAGTTAGCGCTGGGGGCAACAGTCACCCTGCCAGTCACAATTGATGCTAATCGATCTGTTTCTGCTTTTAGAACGATCAACGGACAGCGTACACTTGTTGAATTAGATCAGGCCGGTTCTGCCGTTGATGGAACAGTGAAATTGCCTATGGAAATTAATACAGGCCTTACGTATAATTTAAATAGGTTTGTGGTTTTGTCTGCCGAAACCCTGATTCAATATTGGGATGATGCAGAATACAGTTACAATTCTGTTCAGGAGGCCTATTTTAAAGATAGGATGAAGACAGGGTTTGGAATACAATATCACCCATACAGGACTGAACAGCGCGGAGGCTTTTTCTCTAATTTTAAATACAGTTTAGGTTCATCCTACGATACCGGTCATTTGAACATTAATGGAGAAGATATTGACACTCTTTACTTAAATGCAGGTGTTGGGTTCATCTCAAGACAGTCAGCATCGTCTATCGACCTAAGTTTTCAATATGGTATTCGTGGAACAGATTCTGCTAATTTAGTTAAAGAGAATGTATGGGGTTTTAAACTCTCACTGAATCTGGCTGAATTCATGTTTGTTCGTCCGAAATTTCAGTAGTCAAGTGGTTTGAAAGGATTTAAATAAGTAACCAACTGAAGAATTATGAAAAAACTTATAGCTGTACTCGCACTCATGTTTGCAGTTTCAACTAACGCCTATTCGCAGGCAGAACCTCCCTACGGAATGAGTGAACTGCAGGCGTACTCCATTTTTTATGAAAACTATCGTACCGGCAGCTATGATATGGCTCTTCAGTTTGGAAAGTGGATGCTAGAAGCTCAGCCCCGATCAATCGAGGGCGCAAACAGGTTTAATCTCCCGCGTCAATTTGAGAGAATGATCAACGTATATACTGAACTCTCAAAACAAGAAACTGATCCTTCAATTAGTTCAGCTTATCTGGACACTGTACAGGTCATTTATGATGAGGCTTTTGAAATCTTTACTGAAGATGAAATAGATCATTACACGTGGCATTTTAACAAAGGAAGGTTTTTTCAAGAAAATCAGAGTAACATATCCGGCGGTATGGATAGAGCCTACGCTGAGTATGAAAGAGCTTATGAACTGGACCCAGAGCGTTTAACACAGGCCGGCGACGGATACTATATCAATATACTTCTATCAAATTATGTGTCGCAGGGAGAGCGGGAAAAAGCCCTGGCAATGATCGACGCAGTTGAACCATTTGCGGGTTCATCTTTGATGAATCAAATTGATGATATACGAGATGGACTGTTTTCTGATCCGGAAGAACGAATTGAGTTTCTTGAAGGTAGATTAGCCGCAAATCCGGGTGACATTACCCTGCTAAAGGAGATTGCTTCTCTTTATGAAAGTCAGGGCGATCGCGGAAAGGCCATTGAGTATGCGGGTAAGGTATTTGAAGAAGAGCGTACATACGAAAACGCAAAAAGACTGGCTGATTTTGCACTTTCTGATGGCCAAAATCGACAAGCACTGCGCTATCTGGAGCAATCACTGGAACTGGCAACAACAAATACACAGCGTAAAACTGTAACGATGCAAATTGTTGATATACACCAAAACCAGGGGAATTTGCAAGAAGCCAGAAGATATGCCCGGCAAGGGTTACAGCTGGATAGAAATTGGGGCGAGCCCTACATAAAAATTGCCAGTATCTATGCATCGGCTATTTCTCAGTGCACATCAGGCAGGCAGATGGATCGCGATGACAGATCTGTATACTGGTTGGTTCTTGATTATCTGGATCGTGCACGAAATGCAGATTCGTCTGTAGCGAATACAGTTCAAAGACAGTATAGAACATATGAGCCGGTAACACCATCATCAGAAGATAAATTTTTCAGAGGTTGGGAAGTAGGAGATGAAATTCAAATTGGTAGCAATATATCTGAATGCTACGCCTGGATTGATGAAACAACAACAGTCCGCTAATTTTTGATAACCCGTTTCCTTCCTTATCTTATTGAGCGAGCGGTGTGCACAGGCATCGCTCATTCATTTCTTTAGTTCTGCTTTCTGTAGAAACTTCTGCTCGTCTAACGACCTTATTACTTTCGAGAAAAAAATTTCAAACGAATATTACTTAAATAAAACAATTGTGCATGGCACGTTCGCATAAAAATAAAGGCCGTAATAAGCCGAAGGGTAAAGGCAAGGGGAAAAATAATAAAAACGCATTTGTCCCACGATTTCATCACAACCAACAGACCAGGATTGGCGGTCGTTACAATGGAGTGCTTGAAATCAATCAAAAGGGGTATGGATTTATCCGCAAACTTGATTTTGAATTTAGTCTTGATCCTAAAGATCCGTTCTTAAAACCTGACGAAGTAAAACATTATGATCTGCGTTCCGGACTGATTTTGGAGGGCGAGTTTGAACAAGATCAAAGCGGTAATCGTCATGTGCACTCTATTGAGCGCATAAACGGAAAGCCGGCAGAAGAGTGGCAGAAAATTAATCGCTTTGAACTTCAAACCCCAATAATGCCGAACGAATATATTAAGCTGGGGTATAACCCGGATGATATAGAATTGAGAGTTATGGATCTGGTTGCTCCAATTGGACGGGGCCAGCGTGCTTTAATTGTAGCACCTCCACGAACGGGTAAAACTGTTTTGCTCAAAAAAATTGCCCGTGCACTTACAGAGCATCACCCAAATATTTATACGGGCATATTACTTGTTGACGAACGGCCTGAAGAGGTGACGGATTTCCTGCGCTCTACAAATGCACATGTATTTGCTTCCTCCAACGATAAGCCGACAGAGAGCCACGTACGAATTTCTGAGATGGCGCTTGGACACGTTAAGCGTAAGGCGGAAGCAGGTGAGCATGCTGTACTGCTTATTGACTCTTTAACCCGTCTTGGACGTGCTTATAACGCTGTTCAAAGTAATAGCGGGCGAACACTATCAGGCGGACTCGATATCCGGGCTTTAGAAATTCCTAAAAAGATTTTTGGTTCTGCCCGCAAAATCGAGGGTGGAGGATCGCTTACAATTATCGCTACTTGCCTGGTAGAAACAAATTCCAGAATGGATGATCTGATTTTTGAGGAGTTTAAAGGTACGGGTAATATGGAGCTTGTGTTGGATCGGGAAATCGCAAACGATCGAATTTTTCCGGCAATCAACATTGCGGCTTCCGGTACTCGAAACGAGGATAAGTTTATCACAGATTCGCTGGAAGAGAGAAATATGGTTCGCAGGTTTCTCCTTAAGAAATCGCCGAAGGAGTCGATGAGTATGCTGCTTCAGGTGATGAAGAGAACCGAGAGCAACGAGGAGTTATTCCAGCAAATTGCGGCTACTACCTGATAAGGTTAGTACTGCGATAAAGAAGGGTCAATCTTTTTGGCCCACTCGTTAATACCTCCTTTCAGAACAGAGACGTTTTTAAACCCTTTCGACTCGAGAAATTCAACTGCATCAGAGGCGGAGTTTCCCGTTCTGCAGAGAGTTATAATCTCATCATCGGTACTCAACTCTTCGAAACGGGTCTTGAGATCATCGAAGGGTATACGTGTTGTACCGTCAATATCTGCAATGTAGTACTCATGCGCTTCTCTTACGTCTAACAGAATATGAGAGTCACTGTTGACACGTTTTTCCTTTAGCTCTTCTACAGTCGTTTCTTTCATAATATATTTACGATTGGTATCTGTCTAATTTAAACTGCGTGCCCAGGTAAAGCTTTTTAGCCTCTTCATCTTCGGCTAACTGCTCAGCAGTTCCTTCGCGTAAAATCTTTCCTTCAAACATTAAATAGGCTCGGTCTGTAATGGCCAGTGTTTCGTGTACATTATGATCGGTAATAAAAATTCCAATATTCCTACCTTTCAGACCGGCTACAATTTCCTGAATATCTTCCACCGCAATTGGGTCGACACCCGCAAATGGTTCATCCAGAAGGATAAACTTTGGGTCAGTAACGAGCGCCCGCGCAATTTCAGTTCTTCTTCTCTCTCCACCGGATAAGCTATATCCTTTATTATTTACTACTTTTTCCAGACCAAACTCTTCTATTAACTCATCCACCCTTTGGTTAATCTCTTTTTTGGGCATTGAGTGAAATTCTAAAATCGACTTTAAATTATCCCGTACAGTAAGATTACGAAATACACTGGCCTCCTGGGCAAGATATCCAACTCCCATCCGCGCCCGCTGGTACATCGGTTTCCGGGTGATGTTTTTTTCGTTCAGAAATACTTTTCCGGAGTTTGGTGTTACAATGCCGGTAAACATATTGAATGTGGTTGTTTTACCGGCGCCATTAGGACCTAAAAGCCCAACTATTTCTCCTTGATTGACATTGATAGACACATGATCAACCACAACTCGTTTTTTGTAGCTCTTAACGAGATCCTTGCTGTGGAGCGTCATGGGTTGATATGTAGAGTCAGGTTGTGTCATTTAAAAGGGTATGCCCCGATATTCTCGATGCACTGTGTTGTCAGATTAATTCCGGCCTTCACGTCTGATACAGAGCAGGTTTCTGCAGTACTGTGAATATATCGAACCGGGCAAGAGATGGACGTTACATGGCTCCCTATTCCAACCAAATACTGCATGGCGGAAGTATCGGTGCCACCGGCTGTTAAAACTTCACGCTGTGTATTAACTGAACTTGTTTCAGCAAGCTGCTCAAGAAAATTAACAAGAGTGGGAGTGCAGATCACACTTTTATCCATCACTTTAATGCCAATACCTTCTCCAAGCCGTGTGCAAACTTCATGATCGCTAACGCCGGGTAGATCATTTGCAAGGGTTACGTCCAGATTCAACCCTATTTCCGGCTGGATAGCCTGTGCTGCAACACGTGCTCCACGTATTCCAACCTCTTCCTGAACAGTGAATGCCGCGTAAAAATCACAGTTTGTTTTTTTGGCTCTCTTAAGTGCCTCAATAAGTATATAAACGGAAATCCTGTTGTCCAGTGATTTAGACGAAATACAATTTCCTATCTCAAAGAGATCTTTGTCACGGGTAATGGGCGTTCCGTTTGGAATCAAATTCTTCACCTCATCAGCCGGCAAGCCGGTATCGATAAAAAGGTTTTTAAGTTTCGATTTAGCCTTTTTTTCAGAATCTGTTTGAATATGAATGGGCTTTGAGCCTATTACGCCGGGAATCGTTTTTTTTCCATGAATAATGACTCGCTGGGTAATGAGAGTTTCCGGATCAAAACCACCCAGCGTGGAAAACCGGATAAAGCCTTTACTGTCTACATGAATGGAGATCAGTGAGATTTCATCCATGTGAGCAGCGGCCATTACTTTTGGGCCGTCACCTTTAATGCGGGCGATAAGGTTGCCCATCCGATCTACAGAATAATCATCAACGTGATCTTTAATATGATTGATAATCACATCGCGAATGGGGTCTTCAAAACCGGGCGCACCCGGAGTGGAAACAATCTCTTTGAGAAGCTTAAAATTTAACTTCATGAATCAGGCGATTTGAAGTCTGTCAAAAACGGAGTCAAAAAAGAGCTTACCGTCATCCGAACCCAGAACTTTTTCCATGGCTCTTTCGGGGTGGGGCATCATGCCGAGAACATTTCCATCCTTATTGGTGATTCCCGCAATGGAAGAGACGGAGCCGTTAAAGTTCGATTCTTTTGTAAGATTTCCTTTCTCATCACAATATCTAAAAGCGATTTGATCATTATCTTCCAGGTTTTGTAAACCCTCATCATCAATAAAATAGTTGCCCTCTCCGTGTGATACGGGAATGTTGATTACCTGCCCTTTTTCCATTGAAGAGGTAAACAGAGAGCGGGTGCTTTCAACGCGAATGTTTACATTTTTACAGACGAAACGGAGTTTTTCGTTATGCAGCATGGCTCCGGGGAGAAGTCCCGATTCAAGTAAGATCTGAAATCCGTTACAAATACCTAAAACCGGATTCCCTTTCTCTGCATAATCGATCACAGAGTTCATGATAGGAGAGAAACGGGCTATTGCTCCCGATCGCAAATAATCGCCATAAGAAAATCCGCCGGGTACAATCAGAAGGTCAATTTCGGAGAGGTCTGAATCTTTATGCCACAGAAACTTGGTTTCTGCGTTCATTACATGTTTCATTGCGTGATAGGCATCGTGATCACAATTGGATCCCGGAAATACGATAACTCCTATTTTTTTCGACACGGTTGTTTATCCTTTTATTTCTGTGATTAATTGAATTTCCTGAAGAACGGAATTGATTTTCAGACACTCCTCGAATGTGCCTTCATAAACAGTGGCTTTACCATCGTTGTGAACTTTTAAAGTATACTCTTCTGCCTGGTGAACCGTACATCCCAATGCTTTAATCAATTGATTGATTACCTCATCGAACGTATGGATGTCATCATCATATAGAATAACACGCCAGGGTGTATCAACCGACTCCTCTTCTTCTGTTTTCTCGAGTACATCCGTACCGGGATTCTCCTCAGGCTTTTCTCCTGAATTGAGAATGATCTGTTGGTACGTGAATCGATGCATAAAGAGATTAATTCTTTTGAATATTGATGGTGTAATCTTCCATTACTTCGTTAGCCAGAAGCTGGTTGCAGGCTGTGTCTGCAATTTTATGTGCTTCTTCTTCTGAACCGGCTTCAATATCGAGCTCTATCAATTTGCCAATCCGAACTTCATTTACTTCATTAAGTCCGAGATTCTGGAGGGCGTGATGGGTGGCTTTCCCTTTTGGGTCGAGTATTGATTTTCGAAGTGTGACGTTAACTATTGCTTTGAACATAAGTTTTTTTTGGCGGTTTTTGGAAAAAGTATAAGTTAACCTTTCTGAGACTCAGCTGCTACCCGTTGTTGTATATACTCAACGCACTCTGCCTGGCTTTTTGTATGCCTGTTTATGGTATCTGAAAAGGTCCATTTCCTAAGCCATGTAATCTGCCTTTTAGCATATCTGCGGGTTGCTGTTTTGATATCGGCAATCATCTGTTCGTGGGAAAGTTCGTCGTTGAGGTATTGAATGGCTTGTTTGTATCCAACCGTTTGCAGCGCCTGTATGTCTGGGTTGTATCCTTCCTCTAATATGGATTTCGTCTCTTCAACAAGTCCTTGTTCAATCATCTTATCCGTTCTCTCCTCAATTCGCTGATGAAGTACCTTTCTTGGGTGATGAAGTGCAAAAAAATGATAAGAGTCGGGCAGAGTCAATTCTTTATTCGAGTGAAAACTGCTGAAAGGCTTCCCGGTTTGCATCCATACATCCAGTGCCCGGATGATTCTCTGCCGGTTCATACCGTCCATCTTTTTGATGTAATCGGGATCAACGTTCTTAAGTTTATCATAGAGAACTTCTACTCCTTCACTCTCAGCTTTCCGGTTTAGATGCTCAATATTCTCTTCATTTGATGAAGGGAGATCATCCAGGGGCTGAATGAGTGATTTGAGGTGCAACGAGCTTCCGCCACAAAAAATTACGGTTTTCCCGCGAGCTTCTATTTCATCTGCGGTTTTAAGAGCACGAGTACGGAAGTCTGAAACCGAATCCGGCTGGTTCAAGTCAAGTATGGATATGTTATGGTGTGGTACCTGTTTGAGTTGTTCCGGGTTGGGTTTGGCGGTACCGATGTCAATTTTTTTATAGCACTGCCGGGAGTCAACAGAAAAGATTTCTCCATCAACTATTTGAGCCAGTGCAATGGCCAGTGAACTTTTCCCCGAAGCTGTCGGTCCGGCTATAATTATTCGTTTTTTCATGGTGCTGCAAGATACCGGATATCAATGAACTCTACAGATAGAAATCTTATGGGAAGAGGCCTTCTAAATAAATGAAATTGTCTGCTAAAGGCGTTACTTTACAGTTGCAGGACGGGGCAGGATTTATTAGTATAAGCTTTTTCAACTGACCTGTATTTTCTACAAAAGAGACTCATCAGACCTTAAAAATAGATTGACATCTGATTATGAAATTTAATGTATCCAGCAGTGATTTAAACCAGGGACTTGCAGCCGTTTTTGGCGCCGTTCCAAGTAAAGCTACTCTACCCATTTTAGAAACGGTACTGTTTGAATCTGAGGAAGGGCGTTTGAAACTAACCGCTACCGATCTGGAAATCTCAATTATTGAATACATCGATGCTGAGATTGAAGAAGAAGGTTCTGTAGCCATTCCGGCAAAACGCTTGCTCGAAACACTGCGCCAGCTGCCCGATATTTCCGTCTTTTTTGATGTGGATGCTTCTCATAATGTAAAGTTCAAAACGGACAAGGGAAATTATAAGCTGATGGGCGAAGAGGCCGATGAGTTCCCGGAAATTCCGAACATGAACGAAGGAATGACGCTCACTACTGATACGGAGCTGATTCAGGATGCCATTGGAAAAACCATGTTTGCTGTATCCACCGATGATCTTCGGCCGGCCATGATGGGAGTTTATTTTGATATCGGTGAAGCGGAAAGTAAGTTTGTTGCAACCGATGGTCATCGATTGGTGCGATTTGTAAACAGAAATTTGAAATCTGATCAGCCGGTATCGTTTATCGTTCCGGATAAGGCATTAAACTTGATATCAAAAGCTCTCGATGGCGCAGATTGCGATTTAACCGTGTCCGATGATCACGCGCAGTTCAAGAGTGGAAATACCATTATTATCACTCGCTTGATTAACGAGCAGTATCCGAATTACGAGTCTGTAATTCCACGCGACAACGATAAAGAACTTACCGTCGATAAAAACCAGATGCTCTCAACCGTAAAACGAGTATCTGTATTTTCCAGCTCTACCACTCGTCAGATTCGATTACAGCTTAGCCCGGATAAACTTACAATCCGTGCCGAAGACATTGACATGAGCAGTGAAGCCAAGGAAACAATTGCCTGCGATTACAGTTATGATGATATGGAGATCGGTTTTAATGCAAAATATCTGGCTGATGTGCTATCGAATGTAGATGGTGATGAAGCGAAGTTTGAATTTTCAACTCCAAATCGAGCGGGTATCGTAAAACCGGTTGAAGAGAGCGAGGGTGAAGAGATGCTGATGCTCGTGATGCCCGTAATGCTTAATAATTATGCATAGGCCGGTATGTCTAATATTGTTACACTTACTACAGACTTTGGCCTGCAAGATCACTACGTAAGTGTAATGAAGGCGGTGATGCTTGGAATCAATCCCGATCTCCGCTTTGTTGATGTGTCTCACCAAATACCTCCGCAGGATATTATGGCCGGCGCCTGGGTGGTCCGAAATGCCTCTATGGAGTTTCCTCCCGGTACCGTACACCTGGTAGTTATAGATCCGGGCGTGGGCACATCGAGGGATGCCGTTGCGGTTAAAATTAAAGACCAGATCTTTGTAGGGCCCGATAACGGAATTTTCTCCCTGATCGGGGATGAATTTGACTATGAAGCTTATCGACTGACTAACCAGAAGTTTTGGAAAAAAGAACCTTCCAATACCTTTCACGGACGAGATATATTTGCACCTGTTGCTGCTCATATTGCAAGTGGTGTGAAACTCAGCGATATGGGAGAGCCGGTTGAGGAACTTGTTACTTACCGGTGGGCGGTTCCCATATCCGATAAAGATGGTATACAAGGTTGGATTATCCACATTGACCGTTACGGTAATTTAATCACCAATATCCCCTCCTCTTTAATCGATGAGTCGATTGGAACTTCCAAATCCCGCATTTATGCCGGGAATACAATTCTTGATGAGATAGTGCCCACATTTAATGCTGTAGCCGATGGAGAGCCGGCCGCATATATAGGGAGTTCAGATACTCTCGAAATTGCCATCAATAAGGGCAACGCTCAGGAGATGCTCGGTGTTCAGAAGGGAGCTCAGGTCTCTATTATTATTCAGAAGTAGGTTTATCGTTCGGGAGATATTCTCCCTGCAACACTGCCTCTTCAAAACCGTACCAATTATTATTGGTGTGATAGATTACTTTAAAGTTAAAGCTCCACGATTATGAATTTACAGGTTCGATCACCGAAATATGACCGTGAGGTTATCGAGGTTCCGGTAAAAGCCTCTCAACTCTCAACTCAATTTAATGGAACCATTGTTTCAGCTAAAGGTGATGAATATCCCGTTCGCGATAATATTATTGACCTTCTTCCGGTTGAGAAAAGCTATTCAATGGCACAGTCAACAAATCACTGGAAGTTAACAGCTTCTGTCTACGAAGATCTGTGGAGGAAAAGATCGCTTTCACTATTAACAGGCGAAGAGTTTCCCATTAAGAAGGAGCAGGAGTTATTGGTAAAGTGGATGAAGCCCGAGCCAGGAAAGTGGTATCTGGATGTAGGCTGTTCAACGGCTTTATACGCAAGAACGCTTAAAAAAGAGGAGCCCGACAGCCACCAAGTGGCAGTTGATTTTTCTCAGGTGATGCTTGAAGAGGCGAGATTGAAAGCCGAGGCAGAGCGGACGGATCTCTACTTAATCAGGGCTGATGGAAGGGATCTGCCGTTTTTCGCAGGTTCATTTGATGGCTTGAGCATGGGCGGAACGCTTAATGAGCTGACGGATGAACTTAAAGTACTATATGAATGCAGAAGAGTGCTGAAAAGCAGCGGAACTCTATTTATGATGCATCTGGTGAAGGCGGCATCGTGGTACGGCCGGCTGTTTCAGGATTCTGCAGAATGGGGCGGTTTGCAGTTCTGGTCGGTTGATGAGAGTAATGAACTATTTAGTAGAGCCGGATTTAAAGTGGAAGAGCAGTTTACAAAAGGCATTGTCTGTTTTACGAAGCTGAGGCCGAGTTAATTAGTGAATCTGATGTGAGAATAAGAACTCGCAAAAATCAAAAATTCCTTGATGCTAGAAAAAATAGCCAGGTGAATTTAATTTATGAGTTACTGGCTAGTGGATATTTCTTAGGATTCTTAATAGAATCCAAGTGTAAATCTATATCTAAACCCGGCCAGTAGAAGTGATTTTTTGAAGGAGTTGTTACATTTAGCACATTCATGAATGTTGGCTTTTTTAAACCATGGGATTTCTCTAACTCAACTATTGGTTCAATCCATACTTTAGCTTCACCATCGGCATGTATTACATGAATATGCATTCTCT
>LKNA01000245.1 GCA_001564065.1 Chitinophagaceae bacterium T5-Br10_B2g13 | reverse complement strand
TAAGCAAAAACCAAACCGCGGCTGTAATAAAAAGGGGAGGTGCAAGCCGGTTCCTTTTCAATAAATGAGTGATAAAGCCCGCAGCGATCAGCAGTACCAGAATATTGAATGGATCAATCAGGAATTTCACAATGGTTCCCAGCATAACTAAACATAATTAGTTCGACTCTGGAAAGTAAACATTTTTTGGCAATCCGAGACCTTTCATCACCTTTTTCATCTTTTTTTTGTCGCCGGCCATCATTTTTTTGAAGAAACTCTTCATAGGCTTAACAGTCATCCAATAATTGCCAAAATAGATCGCATCCGAAAAATCAAAAATAAACAGCTTTCCGTTTTTTAAGATCAAATTTTGTCCTCTAATGTCGATAAAAATAATCCCATGGTCGTGAAGCTTTCGAACAATTTTTTTGAAATGAGTTCGAATGAGTTTTCCATTCTTTTTTACAACTTTATCTATTCCCAGCCTGAATCTACAAAGGTTGATACCGTCTATAAATTTCATATAGATGTGGCATTTTTTGAAATCGACATACACAATTTCGGGAGTCATGCCGAGATGCCCGATTTTTTCGTAGCAAAGCAGTTCATTATAAAAATCATTGTACTTTCTTCGCCCGGTAAATTTCTTTTTAATCAGAACCTCTCCGTCATCAAATACCAGCTCTACCTTATGCTTTTTGTACGATTGTGTTTCAGGTGAGTCAAGATTAAGATTTTCAGGTGAAAAATAGCTGTGGTAGTCTTTCCTGGCCTTTATGAGCATTTTCCTGTCAAAATGCCCAATCACAGGTAGTTCTCCCGGTTCAGGGTACTCGTTACTTTTTACGCCCGCGTAATAGTTGAGCGAATGCTTAAGCAAACGAACGACTCGCAAGCTTTTTCTGAAAAATGATACTATTGTCATTGGCTATCTTACTGGCAGACCTTGCTGATCACGTGACGCTTAATATGTTAAACTACCTTTTACTTTTGGTATCCGGGAAGCAGTTTCATATCCATTGATCACATTTTATTTACAATGATTACCCCGGAAACAGTAACCTCACATTCTAACTTTCACCTCTTTCACATTACTGTTGGTTATCCGTACCGAAATACCAAACAGTTTTTAAATGATGAATCAGATACAATTTGGATAATTTCTCTTCAAAAGATAACAGCAATGAGTAAAGCCTCTCCAAACAACACGGGTTTTCCTTTCAGGTCAGATAGTACCTCTAACAAGGATCTAAATAACAGCTCAGCTTTTCGAGTCTGTAATTTAAACACGGTGAGCTTCTTTCGTTTCTGGTGATTAATAATTTGATCACATTTTCTTAACAATTTATTAATACAGAAGCTGATTATCAAATATTCTTAGCAGGCACTTTAAATTCACCTGTATCGGCGGCCACACCCTGCCCACCCACAACAGTGTTATCCCCAATCTCGAAATTTTGAATTGTTGCTGACCCTATTCCCATATCCACTCCCGCACTTATAAAAGTGTGCCCACATACTTGTGTGGTGACCCAGCGCGAAATTCATATTAAAGAATACAAAATCTTCAGTTCTGCAGCCGTAATTGATTGAATTTCCGGGATATATAACCTCACCTCGCCCCATCCCAACCTACACCACCCCTGTGACCTTACTGAACGCTCGATCGCTGTCTTCTACCAAGAGCTGAGAGCTTTCCTGAGGATTCCCGGTGACGGCCTGTGCTGCGGCTCCAAAACGGCCGGTCTATTTTCAACTGAATTGCGTATAATCCCAATCTGCTCGATTCTGCTGAACTTAAGATCCCGGTTGTAGTAGTCGTTAATATTATCGAGACCGATTACCTCGCGTTGCACTGATAAAAGCCTTTTTAAAAGGTGATGCCCAATAAAACCGGCGGCACCAGTACCAAATATTTTATACATTAAACATATTTTTTCTGCTTTATAATTGCCTGGCAGGCACTCCCGCCACTTTCGAGTTTGGCGGCAGCTGATCTTGTGTCCAGTAGCATAGGAACATTAAAATGATCCATTAAGATTTTAAACATCTACCCTTATCAGCCTGTCGCATTTGGAGAAAGCAGTATTCAACTCAACAATAAAACATTTATCGGATTCCGACTCCCCCTGTAACCACGAGAGAATGGCACCCGGCAGATTTGCACCCGCCTCGTGGCTAAATGGATATCCCCCGCCAAAGCGCGGATTCATTTCCAGCAAATAATGTTCACCATCACTATCCTGAAAAAAATCACAGTCAAGATTGGAAATATGTCCCAACGCCTCTCCTATCATCTTTCCGTATTTCGCCAATTGAGGGTGATCTACAGTCATAGCTTTATCAGTTTCTCCTGCCCGCATGCTCAGTTTCTTCTTAACAATAACGGCTTTATGGTTTCCATCTAAATCGTTGATAATATCCAAACCATACTCAGAACCTTCAATTTTTTCTTGGATAATAATCGCCCTTTCTCTGTCTGATGCACTTATGCCGGAGAGAATGGTTCTGTCGAGCCTGTAGTTTAATAATTTATAAGCCAGCTCCAGCTCAGTTCTATCTTCCGGGAACTCAAGACCTATGGAGGAACTACCCCATCTCGGTTTCACAACCAGTGGAAAATCAACCCGGCCTTTATCCAGTGCAATCACCACATCCTTGACTGACGTGAATGTTTTGGGTGTTTTAATATTTAGTTTTTCTGCAAATTCAACAGTTTTCAGTTTATCAAAGCAAGTATCAATCACTTTTTCATTTGAGACAATTACCCTGCATCCATTCTTCCCAAGCCGATCACTATTTGCGGACAAAACCGGAAGTTCCAAATCATTCAGAGAGATCACGGCATTGATATTATGTTTTTCAATAATGCTTTCCAGGGCGTCAATGTATCCGGGGTCATCTACTTCCGGTACAAGAATAGCAACATCAGCTTCAGCCAGTGCAGGTGCTGATTTTGAAAGGTCCGCAGCAAATACTTTGCCTCTTCCGTTCAATTCCTCTTTAAAATAGTTTACCAAATAGTTTCTTCTGCCCGCGCAAGTAAATAATATATTCATTCTATGCCATTCTGTTTAAAATTCCACCTGTATGCCAAAACATGATGTTTCCTTCCAAATTAAATTTTTTCACGATATCTATCATCCCAAAAAACGCCTTTCCGGAATAGCACGCATCAAGAATTACCCCCGTTTTCAAAGCCACATCATCAATCAACTGCAATAACTCCTCATTTGATTTGCCATATCCACCAAAGAGATAATCGTCATAAAAGTTTATGTCCCAATTTAGGTTGTCCTGATCTGCCATTGAAATTGACTCAAGTATCCCCTCCTTTCCTCTCTTCTTGTTTCTGCCCACCGATATCCCGTGTACCGCGGTATGATCCCACCCTGCTTCTTTTGCACCAAGTAGTATTCCGGCCTGAGTTGATCCTGTACCGGATGCTAAAAAAATGTGGTCGGGTATTTGAGATTCAGGTATCGATTTTGACATTTCATACATATATTCGATGTACGCCTCAACACCGGCCCGATTATGTCCGCCACCGTAAACATAACAGGGGTCGAAACCATCACTCTCCAGATCTTTCATTGCCTGGTCCATGCCAGAGCCTATTTGTTCAGGTTCTGCAAATCTGATTTCTGCACCCGCCATTCTCATCAGCAGCGCATTTCCTTTTTGCCGCTGAAATGATTCCTCCGAACCATGCAGGATTAAAACACATTTCAATTTATGGCGTGACGCAACTAAAGCCGCTACCCTGCAATGATTCGACTGAATTCCTCCGGTGGTAACGATAGCATTCTTACCGCTATCCTCTATATCCTGCAGAATTTTCTGAAACTTTCTAACCTTATTGCCCCCGTAATAGGGAAGCCACAGATCGTTTTCATTCAATAAATACTCAAACTTTCTGAACTGAAAGAGACTTAAATCATTCATACTGAAGCTCTTCTTTCTCTTTCATTCTCTGGACATCAAAATCTTCCAAAGTGTTAAGTTCTACGTCTTCTCTGTTCAACACAATCCAAACTGTTTTCAGAATGATCTTTGCATCCAGCAAAAAGCTCACGTTTTCTACGTACTCAACATCTTTCTCTAACCTTTGATCCCATTCAATCAAATTTCTACCGCTAACCTGGGCCAGCCCGGTTAAACCGGGCCTTACGAGGTGCCTTTTACTCTCTCTTTCTGTGTAGTGAGGTAAATACCTTACTAACAGAGGTCGGGGACCTACTATTGACATGTCCCCTTTAAAGATGTTTATAAGTTCAGGCAGTTCATCCAGGCTGGTTTTCCTTAGAAATTCACCCGTTTTTGTGAGCCGAACATGATCAGGCAGTAGATTTCCATTTTCATCTGTTTCGTCCGTCATCGTCCTGAATTTAAACATTCTAAATTTTTTCTCATTTAACCCGGGACGAACCTGTTTAAACAGAACCGGCCTGCCCACAGATCTAATTACAAGCAAATATACGATCAGAAACAGAGGAGAAGCCAACAAAAGTGCCACAGATGACAGTACAATGTCTCCCCCTCTTTTTATATAATTTTGGTACAATTTCATGGTCTTTGTTGTTCGGTTCTGCACAGGGTATTCTATCAATAAAGAAAGATCGGCACTATTTCTTGTAGTTATTGATAATGTAGGGTCTTTTTCCCGATTTTAGTGCTGGAATATGTGCTACAAACTCGATGTTCACATCCGCATCCTGACCCAACTTTTCTTTGAGGGCATCCACAATCGGTTCGGTGCTCAGATTCTTTCCTATCAACTGAAGTAACAGCCTGTACTTTTTTTCATCTTCCTGAATAAACTGATACTGAATGATTTTATCAGAGTCCTCATTATCCCGAAAAACACCGTTAATAGCCATCGGGGTTATCTTTTCTCCTGCTGTTGTATAGATCACTTCGATCGCTCTTCCCTGTAAATTTTTCAGAGCTGGTACTCCACATTTATTAATGGATGCCGGCACATATTCTGCAAGATCACCGGTATCGTATCTTACAAGTGGAAAAGCACGATTATAAAGATCTGTAACCACAACACGCCCCAATTCTCCCGGCTCTGCTCTTTCATCGCTGTTTAGCTTCAACACTTCAACAATGTGGGTATAGTGATTCGTGTGGTATTCTTTGCAAATACCACACTCCTGGGCAACAACGCCCAGCTCCTCAGATGAATACCGGCTTAATACCTCCGTGTCAAAACATTCGATAATTGTCTTGCGCGTATCTTCAGTAAGTGGTTCAGACGTTGTAATCACACCTTTTACCGCAAATGTATC
>LKNA01000244.1 GCA_001564065.1 Chitinophagaceae bacterium T5-Br10_B2g13 | reverse complement strand
TTTTGGCAAAAGCTTCGTTAAACAATATGCGAACGATGGATAAAAGCATAGTATTTTGTGTTAATCAAGATCATGCACTTGATTTTCGAGATGCGATTAATGTCCATAAAACAGTTAGAGACCCCCACTACTGTGTTCGAGTAACATCTGACGAGGGAACGATTGGACGAAAGCATCTGGAAACATTTCAAAATAATGACAGGGATATTCCGGTGATTTTAACATCATCTAAAATGTTGACTACAGGTGTGGATGCTAGGAATGTCAGAAATATCGTGCTTACAGCACCTATCAATTCTATGGTAGAGTTTAAACAGATTATTGGAAGGGGCACACGACTCTTTGAAGAAAAAGACTATTTTACAATCATTGATTTTGTTGGCGCAACAGACCTCTTTTATGATGATGAGTGGGATGGAGAACCTGAAGTGGTCGAAGATACTGACGAAGAAGGGATGACTGATAATGAAGGTGGGATCGCTTATCCAGACGATCGAGGAAATGGGGATGGTGAAGTAAACGAACCCTCCCCTGAAAAGCCCGAAAAACTCGTAGTTGAATTAAATAATGGCAGGAAATTAAAGGTTATTGACGTCGATACTCGATATATCGACGAAAATGGAAAACCATTAACAGCACGTGAATTTTTAGAAAAACTGGTTGGTGAGTTACCCGCCTTATTTGATAATGAACAACAGCTCAGAAAAATTTGGGCAAGACCGGATACGAGAGCAGATCTTTTGGAAAACCTGGGAAATTTAGGTTTTGATCGCGAACAGCTTTTTGCACTTCGGGAGATGATAGCGGATGTAGATTGTGATATTTTTGATGTGCTATCTCACATTTCATTCAGTTCTGAACTTCATACAAGAAACGAGAGAGCAGAAAAAGTCAGAAAAAACAATCAATTTTTTGAAAAATATGAAAACAACCATGCCAAAGAATTCCTGGAATATGTATTGAAAACGTATGAAGAAAAAGGAATTGAAGAATTGGGAAGGGATAAATTGAGTGATCTTGTACGACTAAAATTGGGTATGCCAAAAGATGCAAAAGAGGTTTTTGGTAGCATGCCGAATATTTTAAAGGCTTATTATGAATTGCAGCAAGAAATCTATCAGAGCTAAGAGTAATGCAGATAACAATTGAAAGAAATAAAATCCACAATGAGCCTCAAACAATTAATGTTGATAGGAAAGTATTAACATTACTTGGCGAAAATGGTTGTGGAAAATCAGCGATTCTGGAAGCTATCTTTAAGAAATTCTCTCATGAAATTACAAGTGAGAGGCAAGTGATTAGCTTTTCTTCCGGTATTAATGAATCATTCTCGAGGCTTTTTGAGAGCAGTATTAAGGAACAACAACGTTTTATTATTAATAGTGATCAGGATGATGTAAGAATAGAGAATTCAATCAACACATTTTACTTTGATCCGAGTTGGGTACGATTACTGGTATTTGCCGCTACTTCACTTAAACCGGAAGGTAAAGTTCGTTCATTACTTCAGGCTAAAAATCTTGTAGTAGCTGATGAAGACGATGTTGATACGTCTACCAGACTTAAATTTACTATGAGAGTTGGTAAACAATATGTCAATCGAGTACTGAATGCTTTAGAAAAGGAGAAGGTCGAATTTGACTATGCTTCCATAAGGAGATCCTTTTTCTTCAAGTATTTGACGGATCTTATTTTTCATGTTAATGGCAATACGGTGGATATTGAAGCCGGTGAGACCCTAAGAAAATCAACTTTTACACTTGATGCCGCGGATCTTGCTCTCGTTTTAGGTACAGATACCAATAGACTATTTGCATTTTTAGCCTGGGCTACCCGCAATGATCAGTTTATTTTCCGCAATGAGTGCAATCTAAGATTTTTGGATCATTATGAATTAAATAGCCTCAGTGACGGTGAATTTCAACTACTGACAATCTATGCCCTTATTGATCTGTTTGATGAAGATAATACACTATATCTGTTAGATGAAATGGACTCTCATCTATATTTTGAGAATGTTCGAAAGCTTTGGAATACATTTAGTGATATTGATGGTAAACTGATTACTACTACCCATTCAGCGGATTCGATTATTCAGAATGATTTTTCCAGCTTAAAACTAGTGCAAAACGGAAGGATTGAAAGTAATACGATTGCCAACAATGTATTAGAGAGGCTGGAAGCTTTATCCTCCGGAGAGAATTATAAATACTTTTTGGCTGGCAAGGTTAATTACATCGTCTTAATTGAAGATTTTTCAGACTGGTTCATCTTTAGGGAATTGGCGCGTAAAAAAGTTGGAAACTTCAATGATGAGCTTATACAGAATATGCATTATATCAAATGTAGTTCTGGCTATCATCATGGTGGAGAGCTTTTTGGAAATACCAAATTGGACTGGGTTGAAAAGTTTAAGGAAAGTAATTCTACTCATTTGACGAAATCAATCTACCTGATTTGTGATCGTGATAATCTACCTGTTCAGGATGTTATGGAAACAGGTCTGGTGCGAAATGCAAAAGCTAGTAATAGGCAAAATAGGTTAAGATTGAATGAAAATGGCAAACATGCCTACTTGATGAGTTGGAGGAGAAGGGAGATAGAAAACTACTTACTTAGCTATACAATGCTTGAAAATCATGGGCTTCTTGAAAGAGTAAATGATGATTTAGGAAGGAATTATCAACTCAGAAAAGACGACCCGGCTGATAATGACCAGGTTAGAAGACTGGATGTGAAGGGAATCATTCAACCTCTATACCAAAAGGATGATATTATTGAACTTGACACAAGTGAACGGGGTTTAGACTTCGAAAAACTTAAAACTATTATAGACGAAATTCCGGCCTCAGAAATTTCTGAGGATATTGAAAATCTTTACAACTTTATAGTCGAAAAAAGCTAATGAGTGACCTACAAAACAAAATTGATCGAATTACGAATATTCTTCGCAGAGATGATGGAATAAATGGTGCAATGCACTATACGGAACAGTTCAGCTGGATCTTATTTCTGAAATTCTTAAACGATTTTGAAAATAATAAAGCCGATAATGCAGTTCTGGACGGCAAGGATTATGACTACGTATTGTCTCCTAACTATCGCTGGGATGTATGGGCCTGTCCTAAGAATGCGAAAGGTGAAATTGACCTGAAAAAAGCAGCTACAGGGGATGATCTCACCGAGTTTGTGAATGAATCCCTATTCCCATATTTGAAGAAGTTCAAAACGGGTACAGTTGACCCCAAGTCCATGAAATATAAAATCGGGGCGATTTTTGAGTACCTCGATAACAAAATTGTAAGTGGACATACTCTGCGAGAGGTTCTGGATATTGTTGATGGATTAGACTTTCAGAGTGAATCTGAAATGTTTGAACTGTCACATATTTATGAGACCCTTTTGAAGGGAATGGGTAGTGACGGTGGAAACTCGGGAGAATTTTATACGCCACGTCCTCTAATTAAGGCGATGGTGGAAGTTGTTGACCCGAAAGTGGGGCAAACCATTTATGACGGAGCCGTAGGCAGTGCGGGATTCCTGGTTGAAGCGTTTGAGTATTTAACCAAAGATGATAAGAAATCATCTTATTCACCTACCGAGTGGAATATCATACAGAAAGATACCTTCTACGGTAAAGAGAAAACTTCACTTGGTTATGTAATGGGAATGATGAATTTGATACTTCATGGTGTTGAATCCCCCAATGTATATAAAACGAATACACTCACCGACAATATTCGCGATTTTCAGGAAAAAGATCGGCACGATATTATACTTGCAAATCCTCCATTTGGCGGAAAAGAGAAAAGCCAGATACAACAAAATTTTCCGATACAGAGCAATGCTACTGAGCTTTTATTCCTACAGCATTTTATGAGGATGTTAAAACTTGAGGGCAAAGCGGCCGTTATTGTGCCGGAGGGTGTACTGTTTCAGACCGGCAATGCTTTTGCAGAGGTAAAGAAAGAGCTATTGGAACAGTTTAATCTGCACACAATCGTAAGTCTTCCGGGGGGAGTATTTTTACCATATAGCGGCGTAAAGACCAACCTGATTTTCTTTGAGCGTACCGGCTCAACATCGGATATATGGTATTATGAGATCAACCCACCTTACAAGCTTACCAAGAATAAACCGATCGAAGTAGAGCATTTCGAAGAGTTTGTAGAGCTTTTCCATAATCCGAAAAAAAGAAATCAGACCAATGAAAAGGTTATTGAAAGCAACGGAGAACCTCGGAATGACTGGACTGTACCAATCAGTGAAATTAAAGATTACGATCTCTCAGCCAAAAATCCGAATAGTGTGGTAGAGGTAGAGCATAAGTCACCGGAAGATATTTTAAAATCCATTCGCAAAAATGATGCTGAAATTGATAAACTTATATGTGAGATTGAGGAGTTGATTTATGAATAAGTGGAGTATGATAGAATTGTCTAAAATTACTGATTTAATTACAGATGGATCACATTATTCTCCTAAAACTACTCAAGACGGATATCCATATGTAACAGTAAGGGACGTTGATGAATTAGGATCGATTGATCTTATCAATTCAAAAAAAATATCAGAAGCTGATTTTAAAGATCTAGAAAATTCAAATTGTAGACCTGAAAAGGGTGATATTTTATTTTCAAAAGATGGAACAGTTGGGAAGGTATCGTTAATTGATTTCAATGACCCATTTGTTGTATTGTCATCTCTCGCAATTATTAGACCAAGTATGGATGTAATACATCCTCCTTTTTTGAAATACATGTTTTTAAGTCCAAATATTCAAGATGAAGCTATTGGATTGAAAACAGGAGCAGCAATTAAAAGGATTGTATTACGCACGATAAAAAAGTTAAAGTTCCCTGTACCTTCTCTCAAAGAACAAAAAAAAATTGTATCAAAATTGGATTACTCGTTCGAGCGGATTGACAATGCAATTGCCTTGCTAGAAGAGAATATCCAATCTGTGGAAGAAATGATGGGGAGTGTGCTGGATGAATATTGTTCAGATGGAGATACTGAATTAAAAAAGGTATGCATGGTCAACCCAAAAAAATCAGAAGTTAGGGATTTAGACCCAGAGCTTGAAATATCCTTCTTGCCAATGAAGGATTTGAAAGAAAAATCTATTCACTTTGATCCGCAGGAAGAGAGAAAGCTTGGTGATGTATATAGTGGATATACATTCTTTCGAGACAATGATGTACTTCTTGCAAAAGTTACTCCATGTTTTGAAAATGGAAAAGCAGGGATAGCAAAAGACTTAACAAATGGTATTGGGTTTGGATCATCAGAATATCAT
>LKNA01000243.1 GCA_001564065.1 Chitinophagaceae bacterium T5-Br10_B2g13 | reverse complement strand
TATTTAAGGCAACTAAATGGAAAGTTTAATTCAGACGAATTTAAACTAACAAATCATTCTATATGAAAGGAATTATTTTAGCCGGCGGTTCGGGAACTCGACTACACCCACTTACAAAAGTTGTATCGAAGCAATTATTACCGATTTATGATAAACCGATGATTTATTACCCATTATCGGTTTTAATGTTGGCAGGTATACGGGATATTTTAATTATTTCAACACCGCACGATCTCCCGAACTTTAAAAACCTTTTTGGAGACGGTAGTGAGATCGGTTTGAATCTGAGTTATAAAGTACAACCCTCACCGGATGGTTTGGCCCAAGCTTTTATTCTTGGTGAAGAGTTCATTGGAGATGATGATGTTTGCTTGATATTAGGAGACAATATTTTTTATGGTGCGGGCCTTCAGAAAATATTATCTGAATCTGTTGATATCGTAAAATATAATAATGAAGCAGTAATATTTGGGTACAACGTTGATGATCCAAAAAGGTATGGGGTTGCAGAGTTTGATAGTGAGGGTAATGTATTGAGTATTGAAGAAAAACCTAATAAACCGAAAAGTAATTATGCAGTGGTCGGGCTTTATTTTTATCCAAATAGTGTAGTCGATATAGCAAAAAAAATTAAGCCATCAGAACGAGGTGAGTTGGAAATAACCTCCGTAAATCATAAATACCTTCAGCGCAAACAGCTTAAACTTAAAACTCTAAGTCGAGGCTATGCATGGTTGGATACAGGCACTCATGAAGCAATGACAGAAGCGACAGAGTTTGTTAAGGCAGTTGAAAAACGAACAGGATTGAAGATTGCGTGCCTGGAAGAGATTGCTTATAAGATGCACTTTATAAGTAAGGACAAGATCTTACAAATAAAGAGTTTAGCTGATATTAAGGGAGAATATTCAAAGTATCTTTCTAAAATTAAGATTTAAATAAATGTTGAATGATAAGATCTTTAATTTATAAGAAATGAGTAAAATTTTAATTTTGGGTGCTGGTATTTTTCAAGTGCCATTAATTGAAAAAGTTAAAGAAAAAGGACACAAAGCATTTGTTGCGAGTATTTCAGGTAACTATCCAGGGATCCATATTGCAGACAAATATTGTGAGGTTGATATAACTAATAGTGAAAAAATAGTTAGTCTGGTAAAAAAATATAAAATTGATGCTGTTGTTACTTCTGGATCAGATGTTGGAGTGCCAACAATAGGTTTGCTTACAGATAAATTAGGTTTTATAGGTCCTTCCTACTCAATCGCAAATACTGTTTCTAAAAAGTCAAAATTTCGTGAATTTCAGAAATGCAATGATTTAAATTATCCAAACTTTGTTAAAGGTACATGCTTTTCAGAGTTTAAAACGTTTATTAAATCACAAAATAAAAATTTTGTGTTTAAACCAGATGATTCTTCAGGATCTAGAGGAGTTAGTATTATTAATAAGAATGATAGTGAACAGAGCTTATTTTCAAAATTTAAATTAGCAAAAAATAAATCCAGGAATGGAATAGTCTGTGCTGAAAGCTTTATTGAAGGTGTAGAATATGGAGGTGATGGATTTATATGCGATGGAAGATTAGTATTTTTTACTACTACTCAAAAGCATTTAAACGGAACTATTGTAGTAGGACATTCTATACCATCAAATTTAAATGAATTTTATCAATTGGAAGTGAAAAGTGAAATAGAAGAAACATGTTTAAAATTAGGATACAATAACGGACCAATAAATTTTGATGTTTTTATTACAGCTCATAATGTCATCATACTGGAAATGGGGTTAAGGTCTGGCGGAAATGGGATAGTAGATATAATTGAATATGGATATGGAATTAACATGAATGAATTATTAATTGACTACATAAATGGGGATGAGCCAGTGATAATGCAAGAGAAAATAAATTATGAAGTAAGTTCTTTTATTTTTGGTTCAAAAACTGAGGGTTTATTGAAATCAATAGATACATTTACAAAACTGAGTGGTAAAATACCAGAATTGATTAGTATGAAATTAGCAATTAAGGAAGGGGAAAAAGTAAAAAAATTTAGTGATAACTCTAACCTTATAGGTTATGTTTTGATAAAATCAAGCTTAGATAGTTATAATGAAATCACAAAGAATGTACTAAATGAACTTAATATTAAAGTAGTAGAAAGTTAGTTAAATGTCAGAAGCAATTGTTAAGTCAGAAAGATTGTATATTAGATATTTGGAGCTGAATGATTTAGATAGGACATGGGAATGGATGCATCGAAAAGATATTAATGATAAAATTGGAGTAAAAATACCTTTCACTATGGATGATCAGTTAAAATGGTTTAAAGATCTTCAAACTAATAATGCCAAATATGTTTTTGCAGTTTGTAAAATTAAAGATGATGTTCATATAGGTAATGTTTCTGTTGACACGATTAACCAACGTCATAAAAATGCACGTTTTAGTATTTTTATTGCAGATTTGTCTAATCGTGGAATGGGGTTTGGAACAGAAGCATTATCACTTGTTGAAAAATTTTCATTTGAGAAATTAGCAATGCACAAGATTTGGTGTAAAACTGATGCATCTGACTCTCAGCTACTAAATTTTTATGAAGCTTCTGGATATAAAAAAGAAGGCATACTATTTGAACACGAATTGAGAGATGGAGAGTTTATTGATAAGGCTATCTTTTCAAAGATAAACATTGATTAGCATATAATATTCACTAATGAAAATTCCCTTCAATAAACCTTTTCTTACCGGTAAAGAAACTCATTACATGTATCAGGCTGTACAGTCCGGTCATATATCTGGAAACGGAGTTTTTACTAAAAAGTGCCAAAAATTTTTTGAAGAGAGATATGGGTTTAGGAAAGCTCTGTTAACAACCTCTTGCACAGATGCTTTAGAGATGTGCGCGATTTTGGTAGATATCAAACCGGGAGATGAAGTAATTGTACCTTCGTATACATTTGTATCAACAGCTTTAGCATTTATAAGACAAGGTGCTAAAATCAGATTTCTTGATAGCCGTTCAGATCATCCCGGAATCGATGAGGAGAAAATAGAAGCACTGATAAATGACAAAACAAAGGCAATTGTACCTGTTCATTATGCCGGCGTTGCATGTGACATGGATAAAATCATGTCTATAGCAAATGAATATGATTTAATTGTGATTGAGGATGCGGCCCAGGCAATTGAATCTTTTTATAAAGATAAGCCATTAGGAAGTATTGGACATCTATCTACCTTTTCCTTTCATGAAACAAAAAATATTAACTCTGGTGAAGGTGGTTTATTAGCAATTAATGACGATCGGTTTATTGAAAGAGCGGAAATTATCTGGGAAAAGGGAACAAACCGAGCAGAGTTTTTCAGGGGTGAAGTTAATAAATATGGTTGGGTTGATATAGGTTCTTCCTTTCTGCCATCTGAAATAATTGCAGCCTATCTTTGGGCACAACTAGAAAATTTAGAGGATATTCAAAATAGAAGAATTGAAACTTGGAACGTTTATACTAAGAAATTAAAAGATTGGTCTGATAAAAATAAAATTCAGATACCCTTCATTCCTGACTATGCGACTAATAATGGGCACATGTTTTATTTGGTTTGCAATTCGGGAAGACAACGAGGTGAATTAATTGATTATTTAAAAGAAAAGGGCATCCATGCTGTTTTTCATTATATGAGCCTGCATAAAAGTGAATTCTATGAGGATAAACATGATGGTAGAGAACTACCGGAAGCCAATCGATACACTGAGTGTTTAGTACGGCTACCTTTCTTTTATGAGTTAACTAGTGAGCAACAAAAATATATTATAACTATTTTAAAGAACTTTTAAGGTGCAAGAAAAATCAGAGATTGTACACATCTGTAAAGATGAAAAGTTTATCGATGCAGCATATGAGATATATGAGGGTATATTTCCAGGTCAAAATTGTTTTCTGATACTTCATCCTACTCCTTATGATGAAATCAAACATTTATCAGAAAAAAATGATTACAATTATATATATCTAACGGATGATACTATAAAAAAAGTAAACACTTTTACTACGACAGCCAAGGTTGTAGTATTACACAGTTTATCGCCTCTTAATGCGAAGATTACTCTGAATTGTGATTTTGGCAATGCAGTTAAAGTATGCCATATATTTGGGTATGAAATTTTTAAAAATTCCTTAATTAGTTTTGATAATATATACGGACATCTAACAAATAATGTCATTGAGGAAATAGACCCAAAGAACAACTATAAGCATATACTTAAGGCTAAAATAAAATATTTAATTAAATATATAACAGGTAGGAAAAGTATAATTCCAACAAGATCTGAAGGAGATGGGGCTATATTAAATGCTCTAAAAAAAATAGATATGATAGGAGGGGTTATGCCAGATGCGTTCGAGATGTATCAAGACAAATCACTTATTAGTGACAAGACTGAGTACTTTAAATTTAGTTATTACCCTATTGATAAAATTATTGCAAATTTAGATGACAAAATAATTTCTGATAATATTTTGTTAGGAAATTCGGCGTACCCGTCTAATAACCACTTAGAAGCTTTTGAAACTTTGCAGGAGCTGGAGCTTGAGAATCGGAAAATAATTGTTCCGCTTAGTTATGGAAAAGAGAATTATGCAAAAGAAGTGATAAATAGGGGGAATGATTTATTTGGTAAAAATTTTCAAGCATTGACTAAATTTATGCCACGTGATGAATATCATGAGTTAATGCAAACTTGTGGTATCCTTATTATGAATCACTTTCGTCAACAAGCTGTTGGAACAATATTAGTTGCCTTATATATGGGGGCTAAGGTATACCTAAGTGAAAAGAACATCATCTTTGACTATCTGAACAGGATAGGTTGTCACGTCTTCAGTATTGAGAATAATTTGGAACGTGATATTGTAGAGGGCCTTCCGTTATTAAGTGCAGATTTAGCGGATGAGAACAGAAAAATATTGATTAATGAACTACATTCTTCAAATATTATGAAGAGTTTAAGGGATACGCTTTCAAAATATCTTATAAGCTAATTAAAGTATGTCTGAAACGATAAATATAAAAATACTAATTGCATTTCACTATTCATCTGAAACAATTGAAAGTACAGTCTCTAACATTTTAGGGGCAAATATACCTGAAGGTTGTCGGGTGACACTTGTACTTATTGAGAATGGTGAAATACAAAGTTATAAAGGGTTATTCCGGAATTTCTCAGAAAATAATGAGATTTCTATTCAATATTTATATTACCATAAACCAGGTAAAAGCAAAGCCCTGAACTATGCAATTCAAGATTTTGAT
>LKNA01000069.1 GCA_001564065.1 Chitinophagaceae bacterium T5-Br10_B2g13 | reverse complement strand
ACTGAATGAACAAACAATCGACGTTGATTGGAATGCTGAAACCGGTTTCCACTCTTTTGCCGTGTGGATGGAAGCAGACTCTGAGGGGAATCCGGCTCATAATAACATTCATCTGATCAAGCTGGAGGAAAACACCGACCTGGATGAAGTTAACAGCTGGATGGACTGGTACAAAATTGGAGGCCTCAGGGCACCAGCACCTGCCGATTTCCTTGGAGGTGTGAGCACCTACGATGCTGTTCCCGGTGAAAGTGCTACTTATTTCTCTTTGGAAATTGATGAACCCGGTGAATATGCCTGGATTGTTCAGGTGCCTGAAGGGGAGCAGCTGTGGAAGAGGTTTAGTGTCCAATAAGATTGCTGAATCTTTCTAATCCGGTGATTTTATAGTTGTCTGTGAATTTATAGCGGTTTAAAGTGCGTTTCAAACGGAATGGAAAAAGTGGATGGCTTGAAGTACATTGATAGATCAGTCGCTTATTTGTAGGGCCGTAAACCGCCTCAACTGTTAGGCCTCAAGATCAACCAAATCAGAAAAAACATGAAATCACTGAACGGTACCCGGGTGTTGGTGACGGGTGCAACCGGTTTTGTGGGTTCCCGACTCTCAGAACTGTTCGCTGCAAAAGAGAACGCAACAGTGACGGGTACAGGCCGAACCCTGGACAGGGTCGCCTATCTGAAAGACCACGGTGTAGAACTTCAGGCGGCAGATCTTCTGAATGTGGATGCGATGAAGGAGCTGGTGGAGGGAAAAGAGGTTGTTATTCATACGGCCGCTGCCCTGGGTGCCGATCCGGAAATGGCGCAAAAAGTAAATGTAGATGCTACGGAAGCACTGGTCAGGCATGCCGGTGAAGCGGGCGTTTCGCGGTTCGTTCATGTGAGTACGGTAGGGGCGTGCGATATGGCAAACCTGAAAAACGTGGATGAAACGGCTCCGCTGGCGCTGGATCACTCCTCAACCTATCCGAGGACAAAAGCAGAAGCCGAAAAAAAAGCCGTTGAGACAGCCGCAGCGTATGATTTGGAACTGTCGATCGTCAGGCCAACCATGATTTACGGACCCGGACACGGAGTCTGGTCTGAAGTAATGTTTAAGAATGTTCTGGATGGAAAACCGGTAATGCTGGGAGACGGTTCCGGAAATTTTAACCCTGTCTATATCGACGATGTTGTGGATGCCATTATCGTTTGCGCAAAACATCCGAATGCGGCCGGGGAGGTCTTTAACATATCGAATGGCCTCACAACCTGGCGCGAATTTATGGGGCACTACGGGAAGCTGGCAGGGAAAGAGCTCAAAAGCGTACCGTTATTTATTGCCCGGCTGATGGCTTTTGCTAACAAGATACCCGGAATCACCACGCCGGTGGATCGTGGATTTATAGAGATGGCCACCTCTGACAAAGAGTTCCCAATCCGGAAGGCTAAAGAACTGATCGGCTGGGAGCCACAGGTAACGTACGAGAAGGGCATGAAGCGAACCCTTGACTGGCTGGAGAGGGAAGTTCTGGAGAAGTGAACATTTTACTTTAAACCTTCTCATCGGGATCGGGAATTTGGATGAGCCGGGGTATGAAGACCCATCATACACTTTAGCTTTTTCTGTTCTGTGTTGTGAATAGCCTGAAGCCCGGAAAATGTTGTTTTGATGCATAAAGAGTATGTATAATCACGATTTCAGATCAACAGGCAACACGCAAAAGTTCTCAATTACCCGTTCTTTTCCTTTCTCAATTTCTTAGATTGAGTCTCAGAAAAAAATAGAATTAAACGATAGCGCAAGCTTACAGCATGAGTCAGCCAACCATCAAAGATGCACGGGGCGCATTAAAAAAATATTGGGGATATGATGATTTTCGTCCGGGGCAGGGTGATGCTATTCAGTCTGTTTTGGATGGTGAAGAGACGCTTGTTCTATTTCCCACGGGTGGAGGGAAATCACTCTGTTACCAGGTTCCTGCAGTAATATTTGAGGGGTTAACCATCGTCATCTCTCCATTGGTTGCGCTTATGCAGGATCAGGTTGAGCAGCTGCAGAAACTGGGTATCAGGGCTACGTTTATCAACAGTACAATCCCGGGTTATGAGGTAGAGCAGCGGCTGGTGAATGCAAGGAACGGTATGTATAAGCTGCTCTACATCGCTCCGGAGCGCCTGACAACCGACAGGTGGCAGGCAGAACTTCCCAACCTGAATATCGATCTGGTAGCCGTTGATGAGGCGCACTGTATTTCGGAATGGGGCCACGACTTCAGGCCCAGCTATCGTAATATCCGGGAAGAACTCACCTTAATTGGCGATAAAGTGCGCTGGATTGCTCTCACGGCTACGGCAACGCCCGAGGTAAAGAAGGATCTGCTTCAATCTCTGCAGTTCAAAGAACCGAATGTGATCTCCGGTGGTTTTCAGCGTCCCAACTTGCACTGGTGGGTGAATGAAACCCAGAAGAAGAAAGATCTGCTGATCAAAGCCGTAAAAAAGGGGATCAAAAGAGGAAGCGGAATTGTGTACGCCAATACGAGGAAAGATTGCGAATACTGGGCTGACTTCTTCACGAAAAAGGGAATAGAGACAAAACCGTATCATGCGGGAATGGTGAGCAGTGTAAGAGAAAAAGTACAGCAGGATTGGATTTCCGGCGAGGTTCCGCTTGTGGTGGCTACAAATGCGTTTGGAATGGGAATTGATAAGCCGGACTGCAGATTTGTGGTTCACTATTTTATGCCACTTACGCTGGAAGCATACTACCAGGAGGCGGGACGGGCCGGCCGCGACGGGGAGGTTAGCTACCCAATCCTGATCTACAAAAGCAGTGATGTGGATCTGCTGAAATCCAGGATTTTGAGGTCCTATCCTGAGTACGAAACACTGAATAAAATCTACATGGCCCTTTGTGATGAGCTGAACCTGGCTATTGGCAGTGAGCATGAGGGATCAGAGCCGGTGGATTATGCGGCCGTTGCAAAACGTTCCGGCTACAGCGAACGGGAGGTGCAAAAATCGGCATCGGTTCTGCAGAGGCTGGGCGTCGTGGAACTGACGGATCTCTATCGCCCCAAAACAGGTATTCACTTTCTGGTGAGCAGATCGTACGTGAGGGACAAAGTGGAGGAGCTCGATTCAAAAAAAGGAGAGTTTCTGGATCAGCTGTTCAGAATCTATGGCCCTCCGTCATTTGCCGACTTTCACTACATCGAAACGAAGTACCTGACTGAAAAGCTGGATGTGAATGTAAATCAGCTCCGGAAAGCACTTCGGGTGTTTGAGAATCATGACCAGATTTTGAAAGTGAAGTATATCGGAGAAAAACCGTTGGTCAGGCTTATTGAACCGAGAATGCCAAACCTCCATATTGATCAGAAAAAGGCGTATCACTATCGCGATGTGTTGCTGAAAAAGCTGGAGTATATGGACGGTTATGCCACCACTCAGGGCTGCCGTGAGGTCTACCTGAGAACCTATTTTGGAGAAACCGATGCGCGGCCGTGCGGTAACTGTGATAATTGTAAATACATCAACACAGATAAAATCGACTCCGTAAAGAGTTCAGACATCAGAAAGGTGAAGGAGATACTGATGTCGGGAGCAAAAGACATTGAGGCCATACAGAAAAGAGTGGAGTGGAATAGAGAGAAATTAAAGCAGGTTATTGAGTTCATGCAGAGAGAGCAGATTGTTAAACGTGTAGAAGACGAGGGAGAATCCTACAAGCTTTCCTAAGAATGACCCCGAATTAATTCCGGCAGATTTGAATGTTTGCCATACGAAAAGCGCTTTCAGGTATATTAATCCTAATTTAATTTACCTTTTACTCTTTAAATGTTTAGTTTAAGCCGGCTCAGAAAAGTTGACAGAATCTTTAGGGGACTACATAAATAAATAAAATATCAGTGGTCGTGTCTCATCAGGCTTACGCTTATTACAATCATCTTTTCTAAATAAATGTGAACTGCTTAAAAAAGCAGCTCCATTTTTCTAAACAAGCATCAATAACTCAATAAAAACTAAATCATCTCTATGAAAGAATTTTTTGCAAATTTCTTTGACAAGTATGGTCTGTCGTTTATCATGGTAGCCAGTTACTTTGGCTCAGGCTCTATTTTTATAGCAAGTCAGGCAGGTGTTGAATACGGATATGTTTTAATATGGGCGGTACTAGGTGCGGTAATGCTCGGCTTTATGGCTCAGGATATGAGTGCACGTCTCGGTATTTTCGGCGATACGCTGATGACTTTCATTCGTAAGAAGCTTGGAAAAAACGGTGCACTTACCATAGCTCTTTTTCTCTCTATCGGGTGTATTGCCTGGACTCTGGCACTTACCGCGGCCGTTGGTAAAAGCTTTGAAATTTTAACTGCCGGCGCACTTCCCTGGCAGCCTATTGCGGTGGTAACCGGTATTCTGGCTATAGTTGTTGGAATTTTGAACTACAACTATGTTGAGAAAGTGATGACAGGAATGATGTTCCTGCTTCTGATTCTGTATATCGTTGTTGCCGGCGCCAGCGGACCGGATATGGTTGAAGTTGCAAAAGGATTTGTGCCGTCACTTCCGGATGTGGGAGCGATGATGCTTGGAGCCGCTATTCTTGGTACAACTGCTCTCTGGCCTAACTTCTTTCTTGAATCTATTCTTGTAAAAAGAAAAGGCTGGAACAGCTTTAAGCATGTAAAGATGATGCGTACCGACCTTGCAATGGGGTATACGGTAGGCGGTATCATTACGCTGGCCATTATTGTTGTTGCAGCCGCAGTTCTGCGTCCGGCCGGTTATACAGAGCTTTCTTCTTTTGTAGCTCCCGGCGAGGCACTGGAAATCGTACTCGGCCAATGGGCAATGATTGTATTTCTGATTGGTGTGATTGCAGCGGCATTCAACAGTATTGTTCCGATTATGTGGACGGTACCGTTTATGATCCTGGAAGCCCTCGACATTGACCACAAAGACGGAAGCAGTAAAGCATTTAAGATGATATTTGCCGGCGGTATTTTGATTGGTATGTTCTCTCCGCTGGTTGCACATGTTACCGGATTGAGTGTAGTTGAAATGGTAACACTCTTCCCGGCCTATAATGGTGTATTTGGCCTTCCGATTACGGCAGCACTTCTCTTCTGGGCTGTAAACGATAAGAAACTGATGGGCGATCAAACAAATGACTGGAAGCTCAACGCAGTAAATGTGATACTGGTTATCTTTTCGGCTTATATTGCTATCAATTCAGGCCGGGGTGTATTGGAAGCGATCTTCGGCGGAATGTTCGCTTAATACAACATATTAAATGCTTTTTATTAACAATCTTCTTTTTTTTAGTAACCTTTCTATGAGCCCCGAAATGGCGATCCTGATGTTTGTGATCGCCCTTGTGGGGGGATTTTGTATAACCACGATAGGGCCCGGCGGCATCTTTGTAACCATTGCGCTATTTGCACTGCTGCCGCTAGACCCCAGTACCGTGGCCGGAACGGCAAGTGCTACGTTTATCGCTACAGGTATTGTGGGGAGTATGGGCTATCTCCGCTCCGGACAGCTGGGTACAAAAGAGGCGATGAAAGGGGCTTTTGTTCTGAGTATAGCATCTGTGATCGGCGCTTTTGCGGGATCACAAATCAATACTCTCCTGGATGCAGCCACTTTCGCTGTTCTGCTCGGACTCTTTGTCTTTTTTACGGGACTGCTCATTCTCTACCGCCAGAAAAACCAGCTGGCACCGGAGAAAAAGCTTCAGATGGATACCGCAAAAGGTATGCTCTATCTGGGCGGTGTTGGAATTGCCGTTGGCCTGCCCGGCGGACTTCTTGGAGTTGGCGGACCTGTGCTTGCTGTTCCGATACTGGTGGTACTCGGCGTTCCAATGCTTCTTTCTGTAGCACTGGCCCAGGTTCAGTCGATCTTTATTTCCGGGATGGCAACAGCCGGCTACATGATCCACAATGCCGTTGACTGGTGGCTTGCACTATTTTTAGTTGTGCCGCTGTTGATTGGAACCGTAGGGGGATGGATGGCAGCTCAGAAAATACGCGCGGCCCGGCTGCAGATCTTTCTTGCAATTGTGCTTGTGATACTGGGCGTTTACCTGATGGCAGGCGGAGCTACACCGGGAGCGGTTTAATCCCCGTCAGTCGGCTGGGGTCCGTCAGACCGCTAAGAGTGGTCTGACGGGGTTTAGTGATTATAACAAATTACAATCGTGGCACGCCTCAAAGTCGTGCCACGAGTATTTTAGCTCCCATTTAACCGCAAGAAACTGTCGGGTTGTAGGGTGTAAATATTCCGTTTGGATTGTCCTTGTATAGCCAAACGTGAAGACTGTAGTGAGGGACAGGTACAGGTGTGCCACCCACATCCAGCGGATAATCTCCAAAGTGAGGATGAGGTTGCCCCACATCAATCACAATGTATTCAACGGCGATCAGCTTCATGTTTCCGTTTTTGTCTTTTTCATACAGTACAGCTTCCGGCACCATCGGATCAAAAACCGGATCCACTAAATCTTGATTGACCCAGTGATATCCCATTCCTCCGTCATCTGAGTAGACACAGTGACCTGAGTCTTCGTAACCTGCCCGGTTAGCCTGTGTGGTTGAATGATATCGTGATGTAGCTTGCTTAACAGCTTTGAGAAGTGCAGCATCTCCATCCTCAAACTTCATTTCAGACTGTTTTGCGAAACTTTCAATATTGTCTGCTGATTGAAACTCTTCTCCGTAATCAACCGGTGAAGTGTCGCTGCAGCTTGCCAGTAAAAGTATGCATGTCGAAATAGCACAGATTATTATACCTCGTTGGAATCCCATAATTCCCTCCATTTGTTTATTTAAGAAGTGGTCTGTGAATACTCCGGATTGTATTTCAATCCGGGTTCAATTCAGATAAGTAGGAATATGAGTGATGCAGAGAAGTTGCACCATACAAAAATGGATGATTAGCATGTAAGAATGTCCCAATCATCAATTGTAAAGATTATACAGAGATGAATAATCTACACTGAACACTCATTACAGCTTCTTACAGAATTAGTTAGAAGGGTAAAGATATTAATATCTGCCACAGCAAAAGGGAATAGGGAACAATGAATTTGTTCATACTAGCTTAACATGGCTTTAATTATTCGATAATGTTATTTCGGGAAGTTTAACCAGTTAAAAAAAACTGTGTTTAACGATTTAGCATTTATTGAATGAAAGTACAATTACTACTCCTTTTTTTAACACTATTCGCAACTAATTCTTATTCCAATCAGCTAACCGGCAGTATTACAGATGCACAAAGCGGTGAACTGTTAATAGGAGCTCATGTCTCACTCGAAAACTCAGCAGCAGATCTTAGACTTCAGGCGGTTTCCGGTTTAGATGGAAGTTACACAATTCGAAATATTCCCAACGGTACGTATAGAGTTCGTGTAAGCTACATCGGTTATGAAGTCACTGAAGTGGAATTGATTTTTATCAATTCCGGTGATCAGCGAGTCATAAATTTTGAACTGTTTCCGGATGAACTTCAGCTTGCCGAAGTTATTGTTCTGGGCGAAAACAGGGGCACAGATTCACAGGCAAGAATGCTGGAACGGCAGTCTGTAAATGTGACTAATATTATTTCTGCACGCCAGATTCAACTCTCACCGGATATTACAGTAGCTAATGTAATTCAGAGGGTATCGGGGCTTTCTATTGAACGCAACTCCAGCGGTGAAGCTCAGTATGCCATTGTGCGCGGTATGGATAAGCGTTACAACAACACGCTTGTAAATGGAATTAAAATTCCATCTCCTGATAACGAAAACCGCTTTGTGCCTCTCGATATTTTTCCGGCCGTATTCCTGGAGAGACTTGAAGTATCAAAATCCCTTACAGCAGATATGGAAGCGGATGCCATTGGCGGTACTGTCAATATGGTGATGAGAGATGCCCCCCTGAATCAGTTTATCGATGCCGACATACAGTTTGGCTATAACCAGCTTAATATTAACCGTCCGTTTGCTACCTATGATCGATCCAGTCTGAATATGAGGTCTCCAAGAGAGCGATTTGGTGAAGATTACGTAGCTACACCGGGTGACTTTCCGGTAGAGAATATGATTCTAAATCATCGTACACCTCTGCCGGACATTATGGCAAGTGCTACCTATGGGAACCGGCTGTTCAACAAGCGTCTTGGTTTTATGGCCGGTGCGAGTTTTCAAAATTCATATAAACCGGTAACGAATTATTTCTACGATCCATCGGTAAACTGGCGCGAGGGTAATCCGTTAATTATGCAGGAGCTTATCGAACGGGAAACGAGCTCTCAAACGCGCAGAATGGCTTTTCATAGCAAGCTGGACTATAAACTGAGCGACAGTCATAATTTTGAGTTTTACTTTGGTAAATACTTGCTGGATGAATTCAGAGTCAGGGATCAGGTTCGGAGAGAGAGCTTTGTATCCACTCAAAACTATGCAGTTTATCCAATCACCCGTGTCAGCAATATCTTTCAGGATATCACAACATTCGATCTGGGCGGAAATCATAAACTAATCAGAAACTTTGATGTAGAGTGGAATGCTGTTTATTCCATGGCAGAAAACGACAGGCCGGATGATGGTGTATTCTCTCGTGCGGGTCAGTTTGATACCGAGCAGGGAGAAATTACCAACGAAATTGTGTACTTCCAGGGTGAGCGAAATTCCAGGGCATGGGAGCGGAATAATGACACCGACATCTCATTCTATATAGATTTTACCTACTCACTGGATGCTGTTAGCAGAGGGTCGAATGTAAAATTTGGTGGTTTAGTCCGGAATAAAGAGCGGGACAATTTTTTTAACTACTACAACTACTCTCAGATATTCGGGCAGTTCAGAGGGGAGGATTGGGATGATTTTGGAGATGTGCAGTTTACATCGATGGCAAATCCAAGAGGTAGCGGAGATCGCAGTAATTTAGTTTATGATGCCGCTGAAGATGTTTATGCCGGTTATATCTCGTCTACTTTTCTAATTCTTGGTTCTCAGCTTCAGGCGGGATTACGTGCTGAACAGACCTTCCAATCGTATGAAATCAATCCTCTGTCTGCCTCGTCAAATGATATTGATCTGACTCAGGAACAGAATTACACAAACCTCTTTCCATCGTTCAGTTTAAAAGTGCCGTTTACCCCTCAGTTTGGTATCAAGGCGAACTACTTTAAGGGGATAAGCCGTCCCGGCTTCTATGAAATTGTGCCTACCATCCGCAGTTCGGGCGGTGGAGATTCATTTTACAGCGAGCGAGGAAACGCAGACTTGAAACCTTCTATCGGCCATAGTGCAGATTTCAGGTTTGAGTATTTCCCCTCAAGTATGGATCAGCTTCTTGTAGGGTTCTTCTACAAGCGTATTATTGACCCGATTGAGTATGGATTCCCACAGGTTGACGGGGTGGACGAGCGCCCCACAACAAACAGAATACTTCCTCAAAATTTTGACGATGCAACCAACTTTGGGGTAGAAGTAGACATTACAAAATTCTTCAACCGATTTGGTGTTCGTATGAATTATACGTTCACGCAATCTGAAATCACGACAAATAAAATCGTGATCAACGAAGACCGTTCGCGATCCCTGGTCAATCAAACACGGCCGCTTCAGGGGCAGTCTGATCATATAGGCAATATCAGTCTGCTTTTTAAAGACCAGCAGAAACTGTTAGATGCTCAGGTGGTCTTCAACTATACAGGTGAGCGCATCGCTTTTGTTTCACCATTTTTTGAAGCCGATCATTACATGAAACCAATGACACAGCTCGATCTATCTATCGAAAAAGGCTTCAACAGCGGAATTACGGTTTTTGCTAAAGCGAACAATCTTCTAAATACGCCTTACCAACTTTATGTGGATAAGCCTCTGGCTGTTCCGGACGATCCATATCCCTACCAAACCGACCCGACCAATGTAGGCTTTGTGCGCAGAGATCTTTTTGGGCAATCCTACAGACTGGGAATTCGATACAACTTTAAATAGCAAATAAACACAAACCAACATCTTAAACAATCAATCAACCAAATCAACTTTAAAATGAAAAACCTAAAAAACATACTTGCCATCGTGTTGTCAGCAACCGTATTGCTGTCGCTGGCTTCATGTAGTGACGATAATTCTGTAAGCCCGGTTATTGATGATCCGGGTGACGACGATCCGATAGAAGAGACCGGTATTTCCGGTGATATGACTGAAATTACATTTGAGGAAGGTGAATTTTACGAAGTTACCGGCGATCTATTTGTACCGGAAGGAGAGTTGGTAACCATTCCTGCCGGAGTTACCCTGGAGTTTCAGGAAGGTGATGCAGGTGAGGCTTGGTTTATTGAAGTGTTTGGGTCTCTCTACATTCTTGGAGAGGAGGGAGCACGTGTTACACTTACTGCATCTGATGATTTAATCAATTCATCCAAAAATAATGGAATAGGACAGCTGTGGGGTGGCGTAATTGGCACCATCACAACAGGTGACCTTGTCATTCAGTATACCGACATATTGCATGCCGGCGGAACCACGCGCGAAGAGAATGCGATGGCCCAGCCTGCAACCGGCGGTGGCGGAGAACTGGATGCAGGAGATGCAAGCTATGCAATCTATTTCGTCCGCGAAGATGGTGAAAGACAGGACGGAATTTTTGTTCTGCAGAATTCCAGAATTGCCTTTACTCCGGATGACGGGATCAGAATTAACGGTGGAAAAACTCTGATGACAAATAATACATTTGAAGTAATCGGCGGTACCGGCGGTGACGTTGTAAATATCAAAGCAGCAACGAGTGGAGATTTTGCATTTAACCTCTGCTACAATGTGGCAACAAACTGCCTGAAGACTGCCGATACCGGACCGGGCGAACGCGGTAGAGCACACACCAACTTCTACAATAATACCATCCTGAATTCCGGATTCAGACGAGCAGAGCCGGGTCGTGGCGCCGGGCTGAACTACGAATCAGACGGTTACGGTGATGTTTATAATAACCTTCAGGTCAACGTTCGATTCGGACTCAGACTCGTTGCCGGCGAAAGTGAGCCCGATGTTTCCCGCATCAACTATGGTTATAACTGGTACTACGGTAGTGTACAGACTATTGTGGACGAGTTTTATCCGTCAACCAACACATCATCGGTTGGTTTGATTGGAAATGACCCAAGAACACCGATTCCGGCTACCGATGTTACAGGGGATCCGGGAGAGAACGATCCATTGTTCGTAAACTTTGATCCTTCAGGATTCGAATTCAGTGGTAACAGTACGATTAGTACCGATCCGCTTCGTAATAACATCGAACCGATTCCTGCCGGAGCTGACTTCCACTTGCAGCCGGATTCACCCGCACTTACCGGAGCATTCACAGGTTTCGACTTTGTGCATGATACATACACAACTCTCGATGGGTCACTGACCTTTACACCGCCAGCACCCGCCGAATATTTCGGGGCGTTTGGTACAAATTAATTCAGTTAACGAGAAGGCGGGCACTATGCCCGCCTTTTTACTTTAGATCCTGATCCGTGATTGCAAAGCTTTTACTACTCTTTATTTCAATAGTATTCCTTTTTTCCTGCAGCAGCGATGACCTGCCGACAGTTACTGAGGATTATCCATACAGTTATGACTGGGAAAATCACGTCCCGTTTACAACCAGCTACAGCACATTCAGTTTAAATGTTACCGATCAATACTATTCATACCCGGATACTATTGGCGGAGTTGAAATGAGCGAGGCATCGGGCCTTGGATGGAGTATCAAAAATCCCGGTAAAATATGGTCACATAACGATTCTGGACACACAAACACTCTTTTTCTTCTGGATGCAGAGACCGGCAACATTGTAGCACGATACAAAATTGGTAATACAAGAAATCTCGATTGGGAAGATATGGAGGTATCGGTAGGACCGGTAGAAGGAGAGAGTTATATCTATGTAGGAGATGTTGGGGATAATGATCAAAAACGGCCGGACTATAGTATTTACCGTTTTAAAGAGCCTCTCTTTGAGGAATCTCATCGCGGTCAGAATATCAACCTGGTGGACCTGGAAGTTGACCGAATCCGGTTTCAGTATCCTGATGGAAGCAAAGACACAGAAAGTCTGCTCGTGGATCCCTATACAAAAGACATTTTTCTGGTTACTAAAAGAGGAGCCGTTTCTATGCTATACGTGCTGCCCTATCCGCAACCTGTCGATGAATTATATACCATCTATAAGGCAGGGGAGTTCTCTTTTCGGCAGGCATCAGCCGGTACATCAACATTAGATGGTTCCAGGGTGATGATCAAAAACAGGGTGGAAATTTACTACTGGGAACGTCAACCCGGCGAAACGATGATGGAAATGCTGTCGCGTGTGCCGGCCAAAGCTCCATACGTACCTGAACCTCAGGGTGAAGCGATCACTTTTGACTTAGATCTTAACTACTACACACTCAGTGAGGAGTTAAACTCAACAACCGTACCTAACCTCTACAAATACAATCTAAATAAGAATCCATGAAAAATTATACACTTAAAACAGTAACAATGCTTTCAATTGTGCTTGCTCTGATTATGAGCGGATGTGGAAGCGACGATCCGGTTTCAAATATTCCGGAAGAAGAAATACCTGATGAAGTTGAAATTGTGGAATTTGAAGATGGTCTGCTGGAAGCGCAGGTTCGGCTTGCTCTGGGAATTGATGAAAATGAAGATATTACACCGGAATTAATGCTTCAGCTCGAGGAGTTGAATATTGATGGAAGTGACGACTTTTCTGGTGACATAACCGGTATTACTAAACTTGATGGTTTGGAGTATGCCGAAAACCTTACACTTCTGCGCCTCAGCTACACCGCAATTTCCGATCTATCCCCGATTAGTGATCTCGAAAATATTGAGTATCTGCGCTTTAATAATACGCCGATTACTGATATTTCGCCTATATCCGGCTATACATCTCTGACTTACTTTAATGCCAATACAGTTACCGGCTTGCAAGATATTAGTCCGTTAGCCGGGAACAGCGGTTTGCAGACCGCCATACTTCGCGAAGTACCGTTTGGCAACGAGGGGATGTCTACCATACGGCAGCTTACATCACTTCACAGAATCAATATGCGTGATACGGGTGTTACCGATATCACAGTACTGGGTGAACTCATGGCCGAAGGCGCTCTTCTTGACTCAACACCGGGTGCAATGGAAGCAAATGGAGGAGCTGATCTTGATTTGAGAGGATTGAGTATTGAGGATTGGTCTCCGGTTGCCCCTTATGTAGATCAGATAAACGAATTTGATGGTCTCCCGGCAAATGAAGTCGTATCGGTTCCGGACCCGGAGTTGAACAATGTTGTACGATCTCTGCTCGGTATTGAATCAGAGAATGATATCACAACTCTTTACATGACTGGGTTAGATACGTTAAATGTGTCTGGAATTGTTTCAATAGCTGATCTTACCGGATTGGAGTATGCTCCAAATATCCGATATCTCCGGTTTGGTGAAACCAGTGTAACCGATCTTTCTCCGATTACTGACCTTGAGAAAGTGGAATATCTGAGATTTAATAATACAGATATCACCGATATTTCACCTATATCCGGCTACACATCATTGACCTATTTTAATGCAAATACAGTTCCAGGTATTACGGATATCAGTCCACTGGCAGGTAATGAAAATCTTCAGGTTGCGATTCTTCGCAATGTACCGTTTGGAAATGAAGGAATGGCAACGATTCGGGAACTGACCTCACTGTATCGGATCAATATGCGAAATACAGGAGTTACCGACATATCCGTGTTAGGTGAATTGATGGCTGATGGTGCACTTCTCGATTCCACACCCGGAGCTGAGGATAATGGCGGGGCAGATCTGGATCTGAGAGAGCTCAATATCGATGATTGGTCGCCGATTGAGCCATATCTCGATCAGATTACAACATTAGACGGCTATCCTGAAGAGTAGCCTGGATATAAACATCGATCTTTGTCTAAATATTAGTAAGTCCGGAGTTTCAGAAAAATGACCTCCGGATTTTTTTAATTCGGATAGAATAATTGAAATTTTAACAGGAAACTGAAATCAGTTGAAATTTTAACAGGAAACTGAAATCAGAATGAATAATTATCACTTTTTAAAGCGTGTGTTAATCCTCATGCTGATCATTGCACTGCCACTCCATTTCACTTCCTGTATGGAGAGTGGACAGGGAGTTGAGAGGCAATCAGAATCTCAAACACCCGTAATTGGAGAGTATCATTTTATTTCCGGGTATGAACCGCTGAGTGCAGACTCTTTAGTTAATGTGGTTATCGAAATACCAACCGGAACCAATGCAAAATGGGAAGTGGAAAAGGAGAGCGGTCATATTGAATGGGAAATGCGGGATGGTGAACCGAGGGTGATCGATTATATCGGGTATGTAGGTAATTACGGTATGGTGCCGCGTACATTAGCCGGTGATGGTGATGCATTGGATATTCTTGTTTTGGGTGCTCCGCAAAATAGAGGCGATATTATACAGGCCAGGCTTATCGGTGTTTTAGAGATGCTTGATGATGGGGAACAGGACGATAAGTTAATTGCAATATTGCCGGGGTCACTTTTTGGCGAAGTTCAGAATTTGGCAGACTTGGAACAGTTTTATCCGTCAGTATCGACTATTATTACATTGTGGTTTGAAAATTACAAAGGCCCTAATAATGGCGTTGAGGTACTTGGATTGGGAGATGTTCATAAAGCTTGGGAAATCCTGTCAGAATCAATGGATAGGTACAAGTAAGATAAATTTGGTTTTAAGCTCAGGAGTACCCAATCCATACGGCCACGACGAGTGCTATGGAGGAGAGCACGAGTAGCTTCAGTATGAGCGGAGCGATGAATTTGAACCAGCGATCGTAGGATATACCGGCTAAACCGAGAATTCCCATCAATACCGGATTTGTGGGGACGATCATGTTCATGAGGCCGTCGCCAAATTGAAAGGCTAGAACGGAAATTTGACGGGAAACTCCAACCAGGTCACCAATAGGCGCCATCAGGGGCATGGTTACAAACGCCTGTCCGCTACCGGATGGAATAAAGAAGTTCAAAATACTCTGTATGAAAAGCATTCCCACAGCCGAAAATTCTGCACCTACAGAAGATAATGGAGTTGCCAGGGCATTAACCACTGTGTGAAGTACTTCACCGTCTTCCAGAAGAAGTGCAATGGAGCGTGCAAAACCGATCAGCAGGGCAGTGGCCGTCAGCTCTGAAGCACCTTTGCCAAATACTTTGGCTGACTCATTCATACTCAGATTCGAAATAATTCCTACTACAACAGCCAGTGCGAAAAACATGGCGCCAAGTTCAACCAGGTACCAGGCGTACTGGTAAATGCCAAATACAAGTAGAATCAGAGCTGCAAAGGTTGCCGCTAACACACCGATATGGCGGTTTGTCATCTCTGGGTATGTAGTTTGTGCTTTCGATGCCTTGGTTGCTACGGCACCCACCATCAGGCTTTTGGAGGGATCGGCCTGAATTTTCCGTGCGTAGCTCCATACATGATGAAAGCCAACGGCCAGAAAAGGAACAGCTAAAATAGCCCGGTACTCAATTCCTGATGCGGGCTGAAGCTCGGCTACTTCCTGAGCCACCAAAAGCGTAAACGGATTCATCAGCGCAACCCCGTAGCCGATTCCATAGCCGACTACCATCGTTCCGATAGCGGTGATCGCATCAAGCCGCAAAGCCACACAGACTGATATCAGTATGACGGCAAACGGAATATACTCCTCAGCCATACCAAGAGTGGCAGAAGCGGCCGCAAATGCAAACATTGCAAAAAAGAGAAGCAGAAATGGACGGTCTCCGTATCGTTTGATCATTTTTCCAAGCAGCGCATCGATGGCACCGGTTTCCCGAACCACAGCGAGTGCTCCGCCGATAATCAACACAAAAAAGATGATTCCCTGAGCATCGGCTAATGCCCGTGGTACAACAGTGAAGAGAGAGAGGGGAGAGAGCATCACCTTTTCGTCGGTTTCCGTGATAGTGCCGGGAACTACCATCTCACGCCCTTGTTCAGTAACTTCTGTCTGGAATTCGCCGGATGGGATAACCCAGGTGAGAATCAGCGCGAATATCATCAAAAAGAAAAGGAGGACAAGCGTGTGCGGGACTTTAAATTTCATAAGCAGGTGCAAATGGTTGATCAAATTTCAAACCATTATACGAAAAGTAGATTTTAGATGTGGAGGAGAGCGCGAGTGGAATTTTATGGGATGGATAATGAATTTTGAATGAAGAATTTTGGATGTGAAATGTTGAAGGGTGAATTGGTAAAGTCAGGGTAACTTAAAAGTGAGTGCACAATTATGAGTTCTCATATCGTTCATCGCTGGGGGCAAAACGGAAGTCATCGCCGAACAAAGAGCCCAGATAAAATCTGAATAGGATAGAGGCGATCATTTGAATATCACCGATCCAAACCTTCTTTATTTTCTCGCAGATTTACGCGAATGAAATCGCTGAGTTTCGCTGATATAATTCGTATTTCAGCAAGGTAAAAGGCAGAATCATATCGTTTGTCAATACTAAACAGTGAGGCCGGTTAGTAATTAGAGTGGATAAAAGTCCAAAAATGTTGAGGAATAAGAAAACCGTAGTTTATTAGATCGGGATTTGGTTGAATAAAACCCCGGTAGGGGTGACACAACAGTAGCCCCGGGTAAAGTGAAACGGAACCCGGGGTTAGGAGCATCACAATTATCATCGCCGAACAGTGGGCTCGGTTAAAAAAAATGATTAAGGTAGAGGCGATCATTTGAATAGCATCAATCCATAATCATTATTTATACGGATGAAATCGCTGAGTTACGCAGAAACTTTGTCTGTTTCAGTGAGATGAATCGAGAGAAAACATCAAAAACAGCAAACAGATAGAATTCAGTAATCTCAGTTTTGTACTCTGACTCCTCACTTCACTATCTTCAGACGGAAATTGAAAAACTAAAAAAATCATAGAAAATGAAGTTTATTGGAGCACATGTAAGTGCAGCAGGCGGCGTGGAAAATGTACCGGAAAGAGCTCACGAAATCGGGGCGACCGGATTTGCACTTTTTACCAAGAATCAGCGTCAATGGAAAGCCAAGCCACTTACGGAAGAGAATATTGAAGGGTTTAAGAGTGAATGTGAAAAGTATGGCTACAGCATGGATGCTGTGATTCCTCACGACAGCTACCTGATTAACCTGGGGCATCCCGAGGAGGCGAAACTTCAAAAATCGAGAGATGCATTTTTAGTAGAGCTGCAGCGGTGCGAACAGTTGGGAATTAAACTGCTCAATTT
>LKNA01000242.1 GCA_001564065.1 Chitinophagaceae bacterium T5-Br10_B2g13 | reverse complement strand
TCTTTCACCCCATTCCGATCAGCAATTGCCTTTCGAAGTTTACCGGCGATTGGGTCCGGATAGTCCTGAATTTCTTTTAATGCATCCAGAACAGCATTTTTGACTTTGGAACTGCACCCCAACCTGTTTTCATTAGATGCCAGTTTTGAAATCCGGTCTAACCCGTACTCATTTTTTACTTCAGCAATCGTTTTCCCGGCAACATACGGTTTTAGATTTTTGATGTTGTCCGGCAATAAGTTTTCAATATCCATGGCTATCAACCCAAGTGATTCTTATTCAATTTGAAATTTTCTGATGTTGAGCGTCTCTTTCAGTGTAAAATAGTCCTGTATCTTAATATGCATCGAATTCAATCTAATGCAATTTTGTTAAAGCCAGGTAAAGAAACAAAAAAAGCGCTTGCAATGACAACTTTTTAAAACAGTTTAGATCATCTATTTTTTTACGTGATATTGCCACTGTATTGTAAGCTCTTTCAGAAAAATCCATTTAAAAATAATAAAAATGTCAAAACGAATTGTAATTACGGGAGCCAGCCGTGGTATTGGGAATAAAACCTCAAAAAAATTAGCGGAATTGGGGCATCACGTTGTTGCCGTTTCCCGTTCGGAGGATCTGTTAAATCAACTAAAAGAGAATTATCCAAAAAACATTACCCCGATGCCTCTGGATATAACTGAAGAATCTGCCGGAGAAAAAATTGGCCGCTATCTAAAAGATAACGATCTGAAAATTGATGGCTTGGTTCACAATGCCGGTGTACTGATCAACAAACCGTTTACTGAACAAACCCGGGCTGACTGGCAGAAACAGTTTGAAGTAAATCTCCTGGCACCTGCACTCTTGTCAAAGGGACTCAAATCGTATTTTAACACCGGTTCACACATCGTTACCATCAGCAGTATGGGGGGATTTCAAGGGAGCAGTAAATTTCCGGGACTATCCGCTTATAGTGCAACAAAAGGCGGTCTTTCCACTTTAACCGAGTGCATGGCGGCAGAGTTTTCTGATAGTCGTATCGCCTGTAATTCACTATGTCTTGGTGCTGTTCAGACAGAAATGCTGGCGCAAGCTTTCCCCGGTGTAGAAGCACCGGTTGAACCGGAAGAGATGGCCGATTACCTCGCAGAGTTTATTTTGACCGGTCATAAATTTTATAACGGTCAAATCCTGCCGGTTACACTTGGTGATCCGGGCTAGGATTTTAAACTGTTTTAAAGATTGAATATTGGTAACTTCTGCAAAGTTGGTACCCCATCAAATTCAGATCATTCATGAAGAAAATTACACTGTTAACTTTATCACTCTTTTTGCTCTCTATTGCTTTATCTGAGAAGTCATCTGCCCAAACCGGGGCTCTGCTTGGAGGAAACGTTTTAAATGGAGCATTAACCGGTACTGCACTTGGAGCCGCTACAATGGGTCTTCAGAATAGCAACGATTTTGCCCCGCTTCGGGTAGGTTTGGGGGCAGGTATACTTGCAGGTGCAGGTGTTGCCGTTTATGATATTGTAACTCTTCCTCAGGGACAAGAATTTTTTATCTCAGGGATGTTTAATGATGGGAACAACTCATCCATCATTATTTTATTAGACACCTTTTATGGCGCAGCGGGAGGAGCAATATTAGGATCTGCAGTAATGCTGATTGGCAACAATCCCATTGTAGATGGATTGCAGTATGGATCATCTATTGGTGCCTGGGCTGGATTTGGCCTTGGGCTGTTTGACTCGTTCTTCTTTGCTGAACGGAATTCTGACTTTATGTCGTCGAACCTGCTAAACAGAAGTTCACTGATTGAAATGAATAGTGATCAATTTAAAGTTGGTCTGATTGGTCCGGATCTGATCTCTCAAATTTCAATGAACTCAGACCAACTCAGGTACGATTTAGCTCCAGCACTCAATATGATCTCTTTCCGGGCACAATTTTAATCATAGATTGTACAGAACTTACTCTTCCGGATCGAAATCGACTGATGCCATTGTCCCGTCTTTCTCCTCTGCAGTGGCAAGTGTTTTAATCAACTCTCTTACAGTGTTGACGTGTCCTGACAGGGATGGATTGATTCCGTCGCTAAGATAGTACCACGCTTCCGGCGGATTTCCCATTCTTTTGCCCAATGGATCTACAATGTATCCGACTTTACCCAGCAGTATTTGCCTGATTTGAGAAAGATCTTTTTCATTGATCTCAAAATCAAACAGCTCCATTTCGTCCAAAAGACCGGGTATAACAGGCTGAGGTGAAATCCATATCGGAGGATTATCTGTTACGGTTTTAATCGCATCTCCTATCGTTGCTAAGTTCTCCCAGGTTTCTGAAAGAGGTAAAAGTGTGCGTTTAGGCATGAATCGAGGCCGAATGGTATCAAACGTTCCCAAACTTACAATTACCCAGTCCGGTTCGTGAGACAATACGTCCCGGTGCATTCTCCTAAGCGCTTCGGAAGTTGTATTATTTGCAATTCCTGCGTTAATAAACTTAAAATCGGCACCCTCTACGTATATAGTCAGAATATTTTTCAAGATCTCAAACCACCCCTGCAAATCATCAGTGGAAGAGTCGCCAATTGCTACAATTGTATCATCTTTTTTAAATGGCAGCTCGTCAAGCCAATCTGTGATATCGTCCTCTTTCAATAACTCCAGGGCTGCATCTTTTGCACTGTCAGAAAAATGATCTCTGAGCTTTGTAAGCTCCTCAGGTTCAATACCCATTAATGCGGCAATGGCCTCATCATTTTCAATTCCGGGCAGAAGTGGAAAATGCTTTTCAATATTCAAAAACTGAAGAAGGTACTTTTCAAGTGCTTCTTTCTCTTTGTCTGTTGCTTTTTTAATCATAATCTTTGTTCAAAAGTTTTTCTGTTAATTTAGGCACTCCGCTGGCCGCGCTCTCTTTTATGTGGCTCCATCCGTTAAACGAAAATAACTCGGGAGTGCCCGGATCTATCAAATATTTATTTATTTTCGGTTTTGTATAATCAGTTAAACCGGCGGCCGGATAAACAGCAAGAGAAGTACCGACTACAATAAATAGATCGGCTGAAGAAACTACCTCAGCCGCTTTCGATATCATCGGCACAGGTTCACCGAACCAAACTACATTAGGTCTAAGCTGGGAGCCGTCAGGAGCTTCATCACCGATTGAAATGGATTTATCTCCAATATCCACAACTACATCCGGATCATTTTCACTTCGGCCTTCCCTTAATTTTCCATGCAGATGAATGACGTTGCTCGATCCGCCACGCTCATGCAGGTCATCTACATTTTGTGTTACAATTGTAACCTGATACTCTTTTTCGAGTTCAGCTAAAGCTTTATGGGCGGGATTTGGTTCAACTTGAGCAGCCTGACGTCTTCTTACATTATAAAATTCGAGAACCTTTTCTCTGTTTTTATACCATCCTTCAATTGAAGCCACTTCATTAATGTCGAAACCTTCCCACAGTCCACCTGAATCTCTGAACGTGGAAAGTCCACTTTCGGCACTGATTCCGGCACCGGTTAACACAACAATATGTTCAACAGTTGATTCAGACAAGGAAACCTACAGTCTTGATCAATTATTAAGCTTTCACAAATTTCAGCCAGCTGCTATTATCCTGATAATCTTCAAGAATAGAAGGCTCTTCGTTATTATTGAAAGTGCTTATTAATGAGTGAACTTCAGATCTCAACACTTTCAAACTATTGGAAATCATACTGGAATTGAATCCCGTATTTCCAAGTTTCAGCGTCATTTCCATAGAAACGATTCTCCCAATAGCTCTCCCAAGCTGAACTAGTTTCCGCTGAGGCAGCTGATGTTCAATTTCAAAGTTTAATACATCTTTGAAATACTCAGATGCATTTTCGGTAAGAGAATAGCTTTTAAGGAATTTATAGAGATTGGTCTCTTTGCTTTTTCTCATCATTTTGAGGACAGACTCTGCAATCTGCTGGTACAAAATATCATTGGAACCTTCAAATATCTGGAATGGCCGGCTATCTACCATTGCCCGTCCGGCTATATGATCGAGACGATAACCTTTTGCACCGACAAGCTGCATCAACGATTGAGAAGCTTCGTGCATATAGTCAGTTACAACAGATTTGATAGAGTTAGCCGCTACATCCATTCTTGACGTGTTTTTTTCCAATGGAATATTCGTGCTGGTAAAAAAGCTCATTGCAGAACTTACAGTAAAGTAAGATTGTAACTGAGCCAGGCGTTCTCTCACCTGATCATAATTAAATAAGCTTTGTCCACCAACGAATCTAGATTTACAGTGATCAAGGGCTTCATCAAGCATACGTTTTAAATGACCCGTACTCATACCGGGAAATTGCAGCCTGCTTCTATGAAGAATATCGAGCATCATAGTTACACCCGTTGTATTTGGCTGCAATCTATGAGTTGCCGGCACTTCTATATCTACTTTGTTTTTACCATATGGCAGCATGTAGAGGCCCAAGTTTTTATAGTACTCCATAACTTCAATTCCACCATTGGCGCTGTCATGAATAAAAAAACCGATATCTCTACCAAGTTCACCATTTTTATCCATACCTCTTGCGGTAATCAGCCAATAGTCAGCCCAACCTGTTAAACCGGCCCAATGTTTTAATCCATTGATAGAGTATGAATCATTTTCTTCACTGTATTTAAAGCCTGTTTGCATTCTCAGGGCATCAGAACCATAATCCGGTTCCGTAATCATCAATCCGCCCATATTCTTTTTCTGAAGAAATCTTTTAAAAACAGATTGCTTGGCTTCATCTTCACCATAATTAGCAACGGGTTGAAGAAAAAGAGCTCCATTAATCCCCATCATTAATGATAGTGGCAATGATTGATAGGATGTGGTTTCGAGCATAGAAAGAGCTTCACTTGTAATTCCACCTCTGCCGTTGTACTCTTTTGGTATAAAAGTTGATAATGGATTGTGTTCCAGTACTTCTCTTAACACATATGGAGGTATGCCGCGAGTAGCCAGCATTTCGTCCTCATCATTTCTTTCCTGAAAAAGTTCGAATAGTTTATTCTTATAATCTTTCAAAAATGATGATATGTCTTTTTTGATATTCAACGGTTGAGCTATGTTAAAATCCACTGTTTTACTGCTTATGGTTAAGGATGGGGTTTGTTTTGGTAAATATAAACAATAGCTAAACAAAAACCATTTCGTGGATATATCATCCGATTATAAAAACAAAAAAAGCCCCTGAACGCTGAGCGTTAGGGGCTTTAAGAATAAAGATGAGGCGACGACCTACTCTACCGCGTGTGCAGTACCATCGGCGCTGCGGAGCTTAACTTCCGTGTTC
>LKNA01000241.1 GCA_001564065.1 Chitinophagaceae bacterium T5-Br10_B2g13 | reverse complement strand
TGATAAATGTGTTTATTTCAACGGTAGTAGTAATTTTACTGCGAATGGAATTATTGAGAACGGCGAAAGTATAGATATCAAAAGATCTTGGGGTTATGATTTTGAAAGATCAAAAATTCAAAATTTTATGGAAAATTTTGACAACATTATCCAAAAAAAAGATAATAAATACAATTACCTTAAGCCGGATCAGATAATTGAAATAATAGAAAGTAATGCTGTAAAAAAAGAGCAAAAGGATCTCATAAGTGATGAAATTGACCTAATTAGTTCATTTAAAAGTAAGGATTTTTATTTGCAGGAATCTATAAAAAGGGTGAAAAAAGATTTTAATGATTATATAAGAAATGAATTGGATTTACCATCATTTCCATTTGATGAACCGAGACCATATCAAGTTGACGCTAAATTGAATTGGAAAAAAAGAGGGAAACAAGGCATTTTCGCAATGGCTACTGGGACGGGAAAAACAATTACTGCACTCAATTGTTTACTTGATGAATACAAGAATTCTGAAGAAAAAATATACCAATCATTAATATTAGTTCCGACACAAACCCTCGTAGATCAATGGGAAAAGGAAGCACTTTCTTTTAATTACAAAAGAATTATTAAAGTATCATCTCAGTACAAATGGAAAAAAGAACTTAACAATATTCTTTCAAGGACAAAAAGGCGACCAATTAGTTTTATTGTAATTGCTACATATGCTTCGTTTATAACTGAATATTTTCAGAGTTTAATTAATGATTTCCCAAGCAACACATTATTAATTGCTGATGAAGCCCACAACATAGGAGCTAATTCAATCAAAAAAGCATTTAAAGACCTTTCCTTAGAAAAAAGAATTGCCCTATCAGCCACACCTAAAAGAGCTTATGATGAAGAGGGAACAATAGCAATCGAAAACTACTTTTCTGACTCAGAGCCTTATACTTATTCATTTTCAATGGATAAAGCAATTAAAGAAGGATTCTTAAGTGAATATTATTATTATCCACACCTTGTAAGCCTTGAAACTGATGAATTTGAAAAGTATTTAGAACTTACAAAGAAAATTGGAAAAGCATATGCAATCAAATCCAATTTGAAAGAAAATGAACAATTAAAAACATTGTTAAATCAAAGAAAAAGAATTGTTCATCAGGCCATTAATAAAATAGAAATAGCTAAGAAAATTTTAAAGGAAAGATATGATAAAGTTGGGAACTTGAAATATTCTTTTATCTACGTACCAGAAGGCAAAAAAATGATTGAGATTGGGCAGGTGGAAGGTCATGATGAGGAGGAGGTGAAAATAATAGATCAATATGTTTCTATGGTAGATAAATTATCACAAGACATTTTAGTCAACAGAATAGTGTCAGGAATGAAAAATCGAGATGATGTTCTAAACCAATTTAAAGAAGGTGATATTGATGTAATAGCCTCAATGAAATGTTTGGATGAAGGTGTTGATATTCCACAAGCTCGATTTGCATTGTTTTGTTCTAGTACTGGCAATCCAAGGCAATTTATTCAACGTCGAGGAAGAGTTTTAAGAAAATTCGAAAATAAAGTCGCCGAAATTCATGATTTAATAGTTGTAGCCAATATTGATCGTGGTGATAATTTTGCTTTTAAAGCAGAAAAGAAATTATTTGAATCTGAACTTAAAAGAGTACTGTACTTTAGCTCATTAGCTTTAAATGCAAATTATAGTTTTAATTTATTTGAAGAATTGAGTTTGTACTATAATGTCAATATGTATAAAATATTTAATGATTTAAAACAATGATTAAAGAAGATATATTAAAAAACTATTTAAGAGATCCATTAATAGAAGAACTGGACTTATTAGATAAAGATATTGAAGATTTAAAATGGTCAGATAATTACCCTGCATTAATACAAGTACTAAAAGAAGTTATAAAAGGCGCAAAAGAAAGTACTGGAAAAACAACTATTTTACGTAAAATGAATAAAATTCTGGATTCAGAGCTATGATTTTAGAGAATTTAAAACTCAATAACTTCATGTGTTACTATGGAGAAAAAGAAATTGTTTTTGAAAAAGGTCTAAATGTAGTTGCTGGGGACAATGGATATGGTAAATCGAAAGTGTTCGATGCTATTTACTGGGTTGTATATGATAAATGCCACGATGTTAATTATAAAGATCCTAGACCAACCTCATTAATTAATGATTCTATTATCTCTGATCGTCATAAGCATGAGGCAGAAAATGGAGTTATTTCATGTTCTGTAAGCATAACGTTCTTAGATGAAGTAAAGAATAATAGATATACCTTAGAAAGAACTTTTAAGGGGACTAAGAATGGTCAAGAGTTTACATATGGGAATAAATCTATTCTGACTGTAAAAGAAAAAGTACGGAATTTAGATAGTCAATTTATTACGGAAAAAGATGAAATAGATAGAATTTTAAATAAGATCATGCCTTCAAATATCAAAGATTATATGTGGTTTCAAGGTGAGGCAATTGATCGCATTATTGACTTTAAAAATTCTGATTCTTTATTAAAAGCAATAAACTTGTTATCGGATATTTCTACTTATGATAAGGTGCATGAGATTGCTGAAAAATTTAAAACTAAGACAAAACGAAAGTTAAATGATAAAAAAGAGGAGCAAAGCGATGATAGAGAAGCGAGTGAAAGCATAAAAAATTCAATAGAAAATATTGAATTAGACTTAAAGAGAAATGAGGGTTTGTTAACAGAAAGAAGTAATGATTTAATTGATTACAAAAATGAATTAGAAGAGACAATTGAAAAAGTAAGAGCCGCAGAAAAAATAAAAAATTTAAATCAAGAGACAAATCGACTATATGATTTAATAGAAAGAAAAACTGAAATATTAGAATCTTTGAAAATGTCAATTCATCAAAAAATGTTTGATGAATTATGGGTTCTTAAATTTCAAGAAGATATTTCTAATAATTTCAAACATATGTTTCGGAATTATGAAAATGATAGATCCAATAAAAAGGCTGAAATTTTAGCTGATAAAAAAGTAAGCGAAATAATCAAGAACAAAGCTTTTGCAAAACTGCCCGCAAATATGCCTAGGGCTAATTATTTAGAGCAGATGTTGGAAGACAAACAATGTTTTGTCTGTGGTCAATCTGCTCCAGAGAATAGCGATGCCTATAATTTGATTGAAGCACATCTAGAAAAGATTAATACTACTGACACCAGTATTAAGGACAGTGAAATATCAAATTATAATTTTCGCAACGATTTTGATAGACTCTTTACAAATGCTATAACAGTCAAAGGTAAAATTGAGAACATTGATGACAGCATAACTAGGTATGAGAAGAATCTAAATGATCTTGAAAAAGAGTTAGACACTATTCAGGATGATTATGATTCACAATCTGAGAAATTAAATTCACTCATAGAACAAGAATCATTATCTATTTCTAAAGCGGAAGTAATTACAGAAAAGATAAAAACTGTCAACAAATTGATCAGGGACACACAAACAAAAGTTGAAAATCTAGAAGACAAAATCGACCATCAAAATTCAGAGCTAAAAGAGATGGAAAAGAGTTTAGATAAGCTTGTAGTAGGAGCTATTGATAATAGATTTATTAAGGGAGCTGAAATTGGAGAAAAACTTTTCCATTTATCTAAATCAACTAGAGAGCGAGTATTTACTGAACTGATAGCTAAGTTAGAGTTGGAAGCAAATGAACACTATCGTGAAATGACAAAAGGTAATAAGGCGGCAAGAGGTATTATTAAGATTAGAAAAACCGGACGTAATTATTCACCAGATATCGTAAATGACGACGGCGTGTCCTTACAAGGAATGAACACTGGGAATATGATACTTATCAAACTAGCAACTATTATGGCAATTATATCAGCGCGTGACTCTACTAGAGATAATGAATTGTATACGCTTATATCAGATGCGCCCCTTTCTGCTTTAGGTGAAAAATATTCTCTTGGATTTTGCAGAACTGTAAGTAATGTCTACAAACAAAGTATAATTACAAGTAAAGAATTCTATGTAGATAAAGGTCTGCAGAAAACGTTAATAAACTCTTCTGCTATAAATCTTGGCACGCTATATGAAGTAACACCTAACCTGACAGAAGAAGAACGTGAAAGTCGAAACAAATTGGATACCAAAATTGAAAGAATAAAATGAGACTATTAGAAAAAATTAAAGGTACCGCGCCAGTTTTTAGAACTCACAATGAAGAACTAATAAAACTATTTACGATTAAACAAGGAGGTAGAGACGGTAGAGCTTCGGAAATTTCAAAATGGGAAGAGGCTAAATATTTTTCGTTTGTATATCAAATATACATGTATGCGATATTACTTGGTTTTAAAAATGACTACAAAGTTGATATTGATGACGATGAACCAACTAAAAAGTTCATAGAAATCAAGCATTGGAAACCAGTGGAAATGGCGGATTATATCTTAGCTGGGGTGTTTGCAAGGATGGAAGTTGATCTTTTTGAGATTGAAAATTACGATGAAGTGAAGTTTAGTGAATTCATTAAAAATTTTAAGAAAGAAATAGAAGCTTACGCTAACGGTGGTTTCGAAATTATAAGAGAAAAGCGTAATAGCCTAGGTGATATATTTAAGGATAGCGAGTATAGATTTTTAGAGTTAATTGAAGAGTAACTTTTTCATTTCATAAAATTACCATTTGCAAAATTCACCACTCCGCTTTTGATCATCATATAATCGGTATCACACCTGACTATCAGATTAAAATTCGTACAGATATTCTTGAGGAAATTGACGGTCCAATGCTTACTTATGGCATCCAAAAGCTCCACGATCAAAAACTCATCCTCCCAAAATCTAAAAAAGCCTGGCCGGATCGGGAAAAGCTGGATTGGCGGCATCAGAGGTTTGTACAGGCGTGAATTTGTGATAGAGAGAGGGAGAAAGAGAGACGGAGTGATGGAGAGAAGGAGAGAAATAGTTTCGGTTTCATTCAGGTGATCTGTCAGCTGGTATTATTACTCATCAGTAGAGAAAAACAGCCCAACATTTGCATTCAGGCTGGTGATCTGTCCGTTTTGCCACTGTACGTTCAATGAATTGAAGACAAGTTTTACGTTTAGAGATCCGCTTTGTCGTTCAAGTGTCAGCCTGTTGACGGGCAGGGTTTCCATTCTGCCGGCGCCGGGTTCAGGGAGTCCATCGATGAAGGGTTTCAGATCAAACCGTAACGCAGGCCCGGCGGGTTTCTCTGTGAGTTGAATGGCAAGAGTATCCCGGTTCAGTGAAATTGAGTAATCCTGATCTCCAATCGTTATTTCAACCTCATTTGCATGAAGCGACAGTTCAATATCGCCAACAAAATGATCAAACCCCTGCAGCGGCACAGGATCCAGTCTGTTTTT
>LKNA01000240.1 GCA_001564065.1 Chitinophagaceae bacterium T5-Br10_B2g13 | reverse complement strand
TTCCGGACCTGTTCTATATAAAATAGATTTGAAAGCTAAACTCTCAATTGGTCTGCCTTGTCTGCTACAACGGAATAGTTACCGTAAACCGGCTACCCTCGTTTACATTGCTCTCAACGCTGAGCTCCCCCGAAAACAGATCCACAAAATGCTTTACAATCGTAAGGCCAATTCCAGAACTCTTTTCACCATTTGTTCCCTCTTCGCTCACCGTTAGGCTGGCGTCTGAAAGAATATCTTCCAGATCATCACTTTTAATACCCACCCCGGTATCTGCAACCACAAGTTCCAGTACATCCCGGTTAACGGATGTTTTGCGAACCAGTGACAGCTTTACGCTGCCTCCCTCTTTTGTATACTTAATAGCATTTGAAAGCAAATTACCAAGAATTTGCTCAAACTTATCGCCATCCATCAAGACAGTTTCACCCAGGTTTTCAGTGTAAAAGTCCAGATCTATTTTTTTTATTCTTGCCGTGGGCTGGTAAAGCTTTGATATATCTGCTACTGATTTTTCAAGATCCGTTTCTTCTTTTTCGAGCTTTAATCCATCTGACTCAATGATAGTGTAGCTCATCACCTCATCAATCATGTGATTCAGTTGGGTTGAACTCTGCTCTATAATTTCGAGAAGTTCAAGATGATCGGGATTTTCTGTGATATTCATCTCCTTAAGCATCCCTGAAAGGCCGATAATGCCGTTTAGGGGAGAACGCATATCGTGGCTCAGCATTTTCATCAACTTTACCTTATAATCGTTCAGCGCTTTCAGTTCTCTATTCTGCTTGTGCAGTTCAAGGTGCGTCATCACCTGTTTCGCTATAATTTTTAGCTGCTGTATTTGCTTATCCGTCACATGTTTTTCGTCGTAATCAATTACACAAAGTGATCCAATGGCATAACCATCAGGACTCACGAGCGGTATGCCGAGATAGTAGCGAAAACCATCAATTGCTTTTACATAATCAAAGTCAGCAAACCTTGAATCTGATTTCAAATCTTTTATCTCTGTGATATCTTCGCTTTCAATCGTGTATTGGCAAACCGACTTATCACGCGGGAACGATTTATCTTCAGGATTTAAACCAGAAATCGCTTTAGTCCACTGCCGGTTTTGGTCAATCAGGTTCACCTGAGATATTTTTGTCCCCGCGATTTCAGCCGCCAGGGTAGCCAAATTATCAAACTCCTCATCCGGTAGTGAATCCAATATTTTATAATCGTGAAGAGCTTTCACGCGTTTCTTTTCACTATCTTTTTTAGAAATCTGATTAATGTTTACACCCTGTTTTATCAATAGCTTTCATCAATTAACATCCGTTACGGAATGAGAACACAATACATCACTTAGTTCTCTGTAGGTGATGGGTTTAACAAGATAATCCAGATAGTTAGTCTCTTCCGCCTGCGCCCTGAAAAACGTATCGGAATTCCCCGTTACATAGAGTGCGGGAATCTGCTTGTCAACCTGGATCCGCTTCACTGTTTCAATTCCCGTTATTCCCGCCCCTAGCTGAATATCCACAAGCAGCAGATCGGGAGTAAATGACTCCATTATTTCAAGTGCGTCTTCACCCGTTTCAGCTTTCTTAATATGTGTAAATCCAATTTTCTTAAGCATCATTTCTGAACTCAGAGATAGAATTAAATCGTCTTCAATTATGAGTATTTTCTTTTCCATATCAGCAGATATTATTAACTAAAAAAGGCGTTACTTGAACCTTTCGCTTCATTTTTTAAAAAACATACTTTCACCAAACTCTTATCGATATCCACGTCGATACGGCCATTGAGCTGGTCAGTCAGAATATCAACCAGCTTGTACTGAAATTTTTCCGATTTCATGTTTTCCATGAAAATCTGCACTTTTAAGCCCTTACCCGACAAGCTCACGGTAACCTCTTTTTTATCGGATTTTAGTTCAAGCATCAGGTTTCCTTTACCCGAATCAGGAAGCAGTACGTTAATAAGCTCATTGATCATCAGCCCGGCCGGGACAGCCTGGTTCAGGTTCAATACGGTTTCATCGCAATTGAGACTAAGTTCAGAGATAATTTCATTATGGAATCCCTGTTGCGGAAGAAAATTAATAAACGACTTCAGATAGCTATTAAATCGAATATGGACCACATTCTCTTCCTGGTAAAGAGTTTCATGAATCTTGGCAATCGAAAATATGCGACTTTGAACTTCACTCAGTTTTTTAAAAACTTCTTTATCTGTCTCCACAAGCAGCTGCAAATCCAACAGCCCGGCAACAACTGCCAGGTTATTTTTTACACGATGGTGTACTTCCTGGAGCAGTATCTCTTTCTCTTTCAATGAATTTTGAGCTTTTTCGCGGGCACTGCGCTCTCTTTCAAGTAAGTGCGTAATTTTTTCTTCCAGTTCTTTTTGGGGAGACAGATCAACATAAATACCGTAAACTGCAATCACCTTATCACCACAGGACACCGGTACCGTACTCAGCAGCACAGGTACTTTATTTCCATCTTTTGTGTAGCGGACACTTTCAAACTGAGATGCAGAACCATTAAACGCTTTCCGGCTTACATCATCGGCCTCCTTTCGGTTGCCGTTATCTGTTACCAGATCGTTTACGTTTGCGCCAACGACATCACCGTTTTTGTATCCAAACATTCTTCGAAACCCGTTGTTTACGCGGTTAATTCTGTTTTCCTGGTCGATCATTACGATTCCGAGGGGTGAGTTTTCGAAAAGCTGACTCATCAACTTATAATGCCGGTCGCTCGCAGTTTGAGCCTCCACAAGTTTAGTTATATCCACGCCCGTTCCCACAATGTAGGTAGTCTTTTCATTCGTGAATGAACGTGCATTTAGCTTAAAATTACGTACATCACCATCCTTGGTTTTAACCCTGGCTATCGTTTCGGCTGATCCCTCATCAACTGCCAAAATCAACTTTTTAGCGATCAGCTCCTGATCATCCTCTACAAAAAAGTCAATGGGTTTCATGCTGAACATATCCTCTTCAGAGTAGCCAAGGTCGTAATAAAAAGCCTCGTTCCACTGCAGGAATGTACCGTCAGAATCTAATACGTAAAACGTGCCGGGAATACTTTCAATAGCTGTACGGGTAAATCCCTGTTCGCTTTTCAGCTTTTTCTGTATCTGCTTCTCTTTGGTAATATCGCGAAATGAGTTGATCGTAGTGAGTCCGCAATCCTGATCCCGAAATATTACAGAAGAAACCATAACTGAAATTTCACGACCGGTTTTATGGATATACTGTTTTTCCCCTTCAAAAAAAGATGTTTCCTGACGTGTTTTTAAAGCTTCGATATTTAAAGGGTGGCGTTCATCCATTATTAATTTTCTGCCGCCTTCTTTCAATTCACGGATGGAATACCCTAATATTTTACAGGCCGCAGGATTGGCATCTAAAATCCCTCCTTCCGAGGTGCCAATAATAATCCCGTTTATGGAGTGATCAAACTGCTGTCGATATTTTTCTTTCGAATCTCTCAACTCCTGAAAAACCTTAATATTCCCAGAAATATCTTCAATAAACAGAACTGCCCCAGTTTCTTCAAACGGTTTTATGTTTACTCTGAACCACTTCGGAATTTTCTTATTGTTAATGGAATAGGTAGACTGAAAAGACTCTTCTTCACGGTCCAGCACGCGGCGGAGGCCTAAAATCAGCTTTAAGGCATCATCGCTTCCATTTTCGGCAGCACTTCGGCAGTGTGCAAAGAAGTTTTTTTGCACTGGCGAGTCCATAAGGAAGCCAGACGCGCTCTTTTGATCCCACTCACTGTTTGTCACAACAACATCACCTGATTCATTCAATATGGCTGAAGCGGAAGGAAATGATTCTAAAATACTAACCTGGGATTTCTCTAACTGGAACTCTTTTGCTCTCATATTAGCCGTATTTTTAACAATTGTTCACAGAATATATACGGACAAACTGTACAAATCGTCAGACGTTAAAGGCGTATTTTAATTCTATGTCTTTTACGTCCATTACAAAGCAATAAAAGAGTAGGTAGAAAACCTAACCGGAAAATTCGGGCGGCATATATTTATCCCCGTTAAGAACTGCTGTGATTGCATCTTTCAATTGTGCGGAATCGGGTTCATAGGATAGATAACCATCTATTCCTGCTTCAATCAGCGGATCAATCAGCAGTTTTGTTGTATAAATGTGAATAGCGAGCAATTTGGTGTGAGAAACCGTTTCTTTGACAAGAGTAATGGTTTGAACGGCCGATTTTTTGATGTTCGGAAGATCAAGTATTACAACAGAACCTTCCGCTTTGGATCGTTTTTCAAGGATGAAGAATTCACTGTCTATCAGTGAGATCCGGGCACTACCGTTGCACGCCTTCTCTACTCGTTCTTTCAGAGCAACAGCGCGGGGAGTGTAGCCCGTGAATAGAAATATTGAAAGTTTTTTACGGTTGTCCATCATGAAGGTTTATAGTCTTTCAGCAAACAGACTTCAAAATACGGGGGGAGCATTTCAATTCATCTTGTTTCTTACCAGACTGTTCTGTGGCACACTATTTCTGCAATGACGTCTGAAAATTAACCTTATTGGAACTTACCATAGCAGGGAATGGTATTCTATGGGTCAATTTGCTTAAATTAGTGTAGGCATATACACGTAGCTATAAAAAAAAGATAGGCTGCTACTCTTTAAAATTTTCAACCTTTCAGAGGGTCTGATTATCGTTTACAAGCCCGTGCTGAAACGCATAACTAACAAGACCGGCCGTATTTCGGGCCCCTGTTTTTTGCAGCAGATTCCTCCGATGAGCATCCACTGTACGCGGACTGATGTATAGTTTCTCTGCAATCTCTTGATTTGTATGCTCTTTTACAATCATCTGGAGTACTTCAGTCTCTCGCTCAGTAATGTGGATAGGGTCAGGCGCAGAAGACTTTCCTTTGTTTTTAACGAGGTCCATCATAATGCTTTGAGTGGCCTGATCGCTAAAATAATGTTTCCCTTCCATGACTTCGTGAATTGCAGTGGTAAGTTCTTCCCTGCCTGCACTTTTCATAATATAACCGGAGGCCCCGGCCTGAACCATCTGCCGAATGTGCGTATCGTCGCTGCTCATCGTCAGAGCCAGGACTTTTATCCCGGGGTACTTCTCTTTAACGATCTTTGTAGTAACAATGCCGTTCATCTTAGGCATGTTAATATCCATTACAATAACGTCTACCGGCGATTCTTGTAAAAGGCCAATTACTTTTTCTCCGTTTTCAGCTTCTGCAACCACATCTATACCTGCTTGTGGTTCAAGCATCAATTTAATTCCGTCTCGCACAATCTTATGGTCATCAACCAATAGCACCTTAATATTTGCCATATCACCATTTATGTCATTTTCAGTGGCACAATTACAGTAACTAATGTACC
>LKNA01000239.1 GCA_001564065.1 Chitinophagaceae bacterium T5-Br10_B2g13 | reverse complement strand
TATTTAAGGCAACTAAATGGAAAGTTTAATTCAGACGAATTTAAACTAACAAATCATTCTATATGAAAGGAATTATTTTAGCCGGCGGTTCGGGAACTCGACTACACCCACTTACAAAAGTTGTATCTAAACAACTATTACCAATTTATGATAAACCGATGATTTATTACCCATTATCGGTTTTAATGTTGGCAGGTATACGTGATATTTTAATTATTTCAACCCCACACGATCTCCCAAACTTTAAAAATCTATTTGGAGATGGTAATCAGTTCGGAATGAATTTGAGTTATAAAGTACAACCTTCACCTGATGGTTTAGCCCAGGCATTTATTCTTGGAGAAGAGTTCATTGGAGATGATGATGTTTGCTTAATATTGGGAGACAATATTTTTTATGGTGCCGGTCTTCAAAAAATATTATCTGAATCTGTTGATATCGTAAAACGGGAAAACGAAGCGGTAATTTTTGGGTACAACGTTGATGACCCTAAACGGTATGGGGTAGCGGAGTTTGATAATGAGGGTAATGTTTTGAGTATCGAAGAGAAACCTGAAAGACCTAAAAGTAACTATGCAGTTGTTGGTCTTTATTATTATCCAAATAGTGTAGTTGACATAGCAAAGAATGTTAAGCCTTCAGAACGAGGTGAATTAGAAATCACCTCTGTCAATTATCAATATTTACAGCGGAAACAGCTTAAACTTAAAACTCTTAGTCGAGGTTATGCTTGGTTGGATACAGGCACACATGAAGCAATGACAGAAGCGACTGAGTTTGTTAAAGCCGTAGAAAAACGGACTGGATTAAAGATTGCATGCCTTGAAGAGATAGCATATAAGATGGGTTTTATAAATAAAGAAGACTTTATAAAGTTGATTGATGAACAAGATAAAGGTGCATACGCTGGATATTTAAAAAAGCTAATTGTTTGATCTATTAAAACATGAAAAAAATATTAGTATTAGGGACAGGTAATGCACAAGTGGACTTTATTAAGTACTGCAAAAGTTACGGTCTTGAAGTATTTGCTTGTAGTTACAAAAATGAAGGAAGAGGTATCGAAGAAGCTGATCATTTTGATATAATTGATATTGTTGATTCTGAAAAAATTAAAGGGTTTGTTCAGAGTAATAATATTGATTTTATATATACAGTCGGCAATGATATAGCTATGCCTACAATTGCAAAAGTGTCAACGGAACTCGGATTAAGAACATTTGTAAGTTTTGATACTGCTAAAACATGTATTAATAAATTAAAACTAAGGTCATCACTTAGAGAGTTAGAAAATGGGAAGTTTTCCATCGATTATGACATCTTAAACCGTAAAAATGGATTAAAATCTTGGGAAAAATTTCCTGCCATTGTTAAGCCTGCTAAGAGTCAGGGGCAGAGGGGGATTAAAAGAGTAACAAACATTGAAGAGCTAAAAGGTGCATATTCAACAGCAATTGATATTTCAAATGATGGTAGAGCTATTGTAGAAGAGTATGTTGATGGGTTTGAAATTTCATTAAATAGCTATTTACATAAAGGTGAACCACTGTTTTATTTTGTAACCGAAAGAGAAAGTTTTTCCGATTATCCTGGTGGAATTATTAAAAGTCACAAATATCCTGTAAAACAACCACTCGACGAAAGTAAACTCCAAACATTGGTTCACCAAACTTGTCAACATCTGAATATTCAGGAAGGGCCGGTATACTTTCAAATTAAAGTTAACACACATGGGCAACCAAAAATTATTGAAGTAACACCACGGTTCGATGGCTGCCATTTATGGCGATTGTTTGAAATAGTATGTGGGAAAAACCTATTTGAAGTTTTATTGAATCATCTGCATACCGGTAAAGTATTAAAAACAGAGTTTGATGGTGTAGAAATGAAGACAGAAAATAGTTATAGATTAGAATTTTTCACGAGTCCACCTGATATAAGTATGGATAAATCTAAATTTGATATAAGAAATAATTATAAATATTTGGAATGGTACTATGAGAATGGTGAACCGATAAGGAAAATCAATGGTTACCAAGAAAAAGTAGGTTACATAATTTATTAAAAAAATGAGAGTACTTTTAACTGGTGGTAGTGGATTTATCGGTAGTTATTTTTCAAATTTAATGAAAGAAAAGTATGAAATACATGTATTAGGACAACAAAAAGATATCAATTATTTAAATTCGGGAAATGGTGAAAAAATTCCCTATTACTACACGGACTATTCAATTGATAGCCTTAATAGTCTAATAAGTAAAATAAATCCCAAGGCTATTGTTCATTTAGCTGCACATAGGCCGGATAAGAAAAGTAATTTTCTTAGCGACTATTTGGTAAATGTAGAAATAACTTCAAACCTGTTTGAAGTATGTCTAAAAAATGATGTAACAAATATCATAAATACTTCATCCAGGTTGGTATACAATCAAGAGCTTAAAAAACCGTGGAAAGAGCTTCAATACACGGTTCCCATGAATTATTACGGACTGTCGAAAAAGTTTTGTGAAATAACTGCCGATCATTTCACCAATAAAGGTCTCAAGATAAAGACACTAAGACTAGCACAGGTTGTAGGAATAGGTGAAAAAGATGGATACGTTTTACAAATATATTTGAATAATGCTTTAAAGGGTAAGCCTATACATATATATGGCGAAGGAGAAGGTAAGCGCCACTATATTTATGTGAAAGACGCCATAAGAGCAATTGATAAAGCCATCAATAAAAAAGAACTTTCAGGGATTTATAATATCGGCATGTCAAAGCCCTATAGTTTCGAAGAATTGGGATCTATTGTTAACAATACATTTGGTAAAAAGTCAGAAATTATTTTGGAAAGGGACAAAGACGCTGATGAAAATATTTATCATATGGACATCAGTAAAGCACAAAAAGAGTTAGGCTGGCATCCTGAGTATGATATGATTGATGCATATAGAGATGTAAAAAATGATCTGAAGGTAGATTCATGAACAGTAATATTCCGTTTAACAAACCTTATCTGACAGGTAAAGAAACACATTACATGTACCAGGCTGTTCAGTCCGGCCATATATCCGGTAACGGAATCTTTACCAAAAAGTGCCAACAATTTTTTGAAGATAGATATGGGTTTAAAAAAGCTCTGTTAACAACCTCTTGCACAGATGCTTTAGAGATGTGCGCGATTTTGGCAAATATTAAACCGGGAGATGAAGTAATTGTACCTTCTTATACATTTGTATCAACAGCTTTAGCTTTTGTGAGACAAGGTGCAAAAATCAGGTTTGTTGATAGCCGTTCAGATCATCCGGGAATCGATGAGGAGAAAATAGAAGCACTGGTTAATGAGAAAACAAAAGCAATTGTTCTTGTTCATTATGCCGGCGTGGCATGTAATATGGATAAAATAATGTCTATAGCAAATAAACATGATCTAATTGTGATTGAAGATGCGGCCCAAGCAATTGAATCTTTTTATAAAGACCAGCCATTAGGGAGTATCGGGCACTTATCTACTTTTTCCTTTCATGAAACAAAAAACATTAACTCCGGGGAAGGGGGGTTATTAGCAATTAATGACGATCGATTTATTGAAAGAGCGGAAATTATTTGGGAAAAGGGAACAAACCGAGCAGAGTTTTTCAGGGGTGAAGTTAATAAATATGGTTGGGTTGATATAGGCTCTTCCTTTCTGCCATCTGAAATAATTGCAGCCTATCTTTGGGCACAACTGGAAAATTTAAAGGATATTCAAAATAGAAGAATTGAAATCTGGGAAGCTTATTATAAAGAATTGATAGGTTGGGCTGATAAGAATCAAATTCAGTTACCTAATATCCCAGATTATGCGACTAATAATGGACACATGTTTTATTTAGTTTGCAATTCGGGAAGACAACGAAATGAGTTAATTGATTATTTAAAAGAAAAAGGCATTCATGCTGTTTTTCATTATATGAGTTTGCATAAAAGTGAGTTTTATAAAAATAGACATGATGGGGGAGAACTAACTGAGGCTGACCGATACACTGAGTGTTTAGTACGGTTACCTTTCTTTTATGAGTTAACTAATGAGCAACAGAATACTGTAGTTAATTCTCTAAAAAAAATATAAATTGTGAAAAAAATTAAAGTCGTTCATATCCATGATGATTCTAAATTTTTAAGCCGAACAAATAGATTTGATGATGATAGGTTTGATAATTTGGTAGTATTTATTGGAAGTTCTAAATGGTCAAACAATAAAAGAAATACTGTCAAAAATTTTAGTGAAGGAAAGAAGGATGTGGATAATATAATCAGGTATTGTAACAGTGCAGATTTGGTTGTTATTTATGATTTAAATTTTATCAAATCCTATATAGTTAATAGGATCCCTTCCAATGTTAAGATAGGGTGGACATTTTTTGGATATGAGCTTTATAAAAGAATGCCTGAGACAGTATATAGTAAGAAGTCGTTGAGTTTTTTACCAACATATCAAAATCCAAATTATTCTGGATTAAAATACTTTTATAATCAGGCTAAATCCAGTTTAAAAAAGATAATATTTTGGCAAACGACGATCGAAAAGGAGTTTTATAATGCAATTAATCGAATCGATTACTTTTTTTTATTGTCAGATTATGAGTATAACTTTTTAAAATCTTTTTGGCCAAACCTCCCTTTATTTTTTCAAGCTCCAGCTACAAAATATGGAGATGATAATCTTTCTTTTAGTTATAAAACAGATGATATAATTATTGGGAATAATCGTAGTCCCTATAATAATCATTTGGATGTTTTAGATGTTATATCCACAATCAAAAATAAAAATAATATTCAATTTAAAATGTTTTTGAGTTATGGACCAAGTAAACATTACTATAAAGTAGTTAGGGAAAGAGCAAATGAAATCAATGAGGTGGGGGTTATAGATGAATTCTTGAAAATGGATGAGTTTGAAAATATTTATAAAAAAGCATCCGCATTTGTAATGAATGGATATAGGCAAATGGCTTTCGGTAATATTTTTATGGGACTTCGAAATGGGGTGAAAGTATATTTAAACTCAAAAAATATATACTACCATTGGCTTCTAAAAGAGGGATTTTTGATTTATGATGTCAAGGATTTAGCTTGTGATATTGAAAATAATGAATACAAATTGTCTTATAACCAGATGAGATACAATTTTAATCAGTGTGATGTTTTATCACAGAAATATAATGTAAATGATTTTCGAGATAATATATTTAAAGTTCTTACAAGTAATTCTTGATAGTAATTAATTGGATTTTGTTGACTCGATAAGTAATAAATAAGGGTCTTATGAAGTATAGCATGTTATGATTGATTGTAACATATTGCTATACAATGGTTAATAAATATTATAAACGTTCAAAAATTTCAGAGCCTGTTTTTCGACACATTATCAAGTGTTTTTCT
>LKNA01000238.1 GCA_001564065.1 Chitinophagaceae bacterium T5-Br10_B2g13 | reverse complement strand
GGCCGGGATCTGATTACCTGGAAGAACCAAACCACAAACAGGCTCGATACGAAGCTATTAAAGCAGCGGTATCCGGCCCTCTGCAAGAAGTTTATCAAAAAAACCAAAACCCGACGATTCGTCGTCAAATAATAGGAGGTTCCTATGTCACTAATTGTAAAACATGATCCCAGTGAATTTTCACTTTGTCCGGAAGGGTTGTTTAAAGCTCAAATAACATCTATTGAGCCCTTAAATGATGTCGAAACGCCATTCGGTATTAAAGACATGATAAGTATAGTCGTGCAGACCGAAATCACAGATGAGGACGGTAAGCCCTACACACTAGCAACTCGATTCAATCGCAGCTTACATCAAAAAGCGAGCTTGAGGCAAGCATTAGAACGCCTAAATGGGAGGAAGTTTACGCCCGAACAGATTCATGATGGCATTGATCTGGAGACTTATGTTGGCAGACGCTGCAACATACTGGTTGTCCACAATCCTACGAAAGAACGCACATATGCAAATATAGACGTCTTCATGCCCTATAATGAAGCCAGTGGCGAAGTGGCCGTCAACACCAAAAACTCTTCTGGGTTTAAGAAACCTGATGAGTATGAACAGCATGTTAATGGAGCATAAGCTCTAAAAGAGGAGGCACTGCCTTCTCTTTTTAGCTCAAATCCAGTTTACAAAATGCGTTTCTGTCAAGTACACATAAAACACTTCATACAGAGTTCAATCTTATTGAGCATTTTAACGATTAACTGTCCAGTGGACTTTTTACCCCGTGTCCTCCTCTGTTGAGAACGTGCAGATAGATGGATGTAGTTTTCAGGCTTTTGTGACCTAAAAGATCCTGAACGGTTCTTATATCATATCCATTGCTCAACAAGTGTGTCGCAAAAGAGTGTCTTAAAGTATGTGGACTCGTTTTTTTATTGATTTCTGCCGCTTTGGCCGCTTTTTTTACCGCCCGCTGAATATTTTTTGGTGATATGTGATAACGATGTCTAAACCCTGTGACGGGATCTTTTCGCCTGTTTTTTGCAGGAAACAGATACTGCCAGCCAAGCTCCGTTGCGGCATTCGGATATTTTTTAGCAAGAGCATTTGGAAGGATTGTTCTTCCATATCCTCTTGCAAGATCCTGCTGATGCAGATTACGGACTTTTCTGATCTGATCTTTGATAGGGGAATGAAGCTTATCCGGCAGCATGGTAATTCTATCTCTATTCCCTTTGCCATTGCGAACTGTAATCTGCATGTAGTCAAAATCAACATCTTGAACCCTCAATCGCAGTGCTTCGGAGATCCGCAATCCTGTCCCATATAGAATTGATGCGACCAGAAAATCAATCCCTTCCAGTTCACTTAACAGATTCCTGACCTCTTCTTTGGAAAGAACCGTGGGAAGGCGTTTCGGTTTTTTTGCTCTCTTAAGGTTTTTCAGATTACCAACATCAGATTTAAGCACCTGTTTGTAGAGAAATACAATTGCGCACAAAGCTTGATTTTGAGTAGATGCGGCAACATTTCTTGATTGAACTAGATGATTTAAAAAACTGACAATATCTTTTTCCTTAAGCTGATTTGGGTGTTTCAGATCATGAAACCGGATATATTGTTTGATCCAATCTGAATACCGTTTTTCAGTGCTATAGCTGTAGTTTCGTCTTTGTATTTCTCTGCGAACCTTCTCAATTAATTTCATAAAATTACCTCATCACTCTTATTGTTTTATTGTATGATCCTAAAATTCGGAATTCCTTACAGAAAAAGTGACGTTTTTCTACTATTACCGGACATTTAACACAAAAATATTGTCGCAGAACATGCCCGGTAACAGTTTCTATTTGTAAATAATAGTGAAATGGAATATTCTACGACAAAACAAGCGCCATATGAGCTGTCGCAGAATTGTATGTTATGTGCTTCAAAATTGATTATTTAAACAAAATTAAATTATTAAGTATGAGACTAATAATTCCATTTTGCATAGTACTTATTATTGCTATAATCATAAATGATTGTGCTTATTCACAAAGTAGATTTCCAAGTGATAATGGACAAGTATTAGAAGGTGTAAAAGAATTTGACGCTTTGGTTTTAGTTTCGATTTGGTCAAACATGGATTCAGATATGCAAACTTTTCGTTCAAATGTAGAAAGACACTTTCATTTGGAATTGCGTAGAGATGGTGTAATAGTAGATACTTCAGCACCAAATTATCTTTTCTGTGACATCCGAGTTGCAAGTAGATCTGGTTTGATTTTCTACACTTACGAATTAAAATACTTTGAATATGTAAGTGACGATATTAATCGATTACTTTGGTCTTTTAGTGGGGTTTCAACTCAAGGAGCTTCAAATTTCAATTACCAAGATGTTGCTAAAAATTGTACTGATCTTTTTTCAAGTGAATGGCTAAAATGGAATCCAAATAGATAACATTAAATCAAAATGAAATTTTCAGATGTAGATGAAATGCTTGTTCAGCTATACCTTAGATTAAATGGGTATTTTACAACAGGACTAATTCTACACTCTCCAAATTGGGGGCAAAACAAGACTGAAGTTGATTGTTTAGCCATACGACACCCGTTTCACAGTCAACCAGACAGGATAATTGAAAGCTCAAAATTCTTAAAATTAAATGAGCATAATATCGATTTGTTAATCTGTGAGGTTAAATATGATCCTAATATTCTCTTATTTAATAAACAACTCTATGACGATACTAAACCTCTTGAAAATTTATTTCGTTGGGTTGGACTTTTTGAGGAAAACGAAATCATTGAAGTTGCAAATAAATTATACCCACTTCTAAAAGATAATTCTTCTAAAAAAGATATGAGTGAAGGCTTTGTTTATAAAAATGTTAGAATACGTCCAATTTTATGTTGTCCTTCTGTTTTGAGATTAAACGAAGATAAATGGTATCTGACTGGAAGTGAGATAATACAATTCGTAAATAAATGCTTGTTACCAGAATCAAAACGGGATACTTGTTCGACTCGATATAATTTCCAGCAATGGGGTTTTCAATTTAATCGGCTGGTTAAATATCTGAAAAATAATACCAAAGAAGAGAATTTTAATCTATCGAATTTATACAAATTCATGACCAGCACATAACCGGTGTTTCCTGCGGGCCGGTTCCGGCTTCTTGCTGCACATTAAAGTTGACAACCCGGCCGCAGAAACACCAAACCGTTATACCACTTAACTAAGTACTAAACTACTATGGATATTAAAGAGCTTTGTTTAGAACTGATACATTCAGAAAGTGAGAAAGAGGTAATCAAGGTTTTAAAAAAATATTCTTTGTGGGATAAAAATGAATTTTGGATTCCATATGACGGAAATGAGAATAATTTTTCAATAATCGGTAGTCAACAAAGCGAGCCTGACGCAGCTTTAGTAGAGAAACTAATTAATTCAGTTGATGCTCTCTTAATTTCTGAATGTAAGAAGAATGGTTTTGAACCGGAAAGCCAAAAAGCACCACAATCAATTGTTCAGGCGGTTGAAAGTTTTTTTGGTGTTCATGATGGAAAGCTCTCAAATATTGATGCTACGTATCGTAGTAGTATTTCGGAAAATATATGTCTCGTTGCTACAGGCAAAAAAACAAAACCTTGTTATTCAGTCATAGACAAAGGTGAAGGGCAACACCCTGAAGACATACCGAATACCTTTCTGTCTCTGAATAAATCTAATAAGCTTAGAATTCCATTCGTTCAAGGAAAATTTAATATGGGGGGTACTGGTGTATTACAATTCTGTGGAGACAAAAACATCCAGTTAATTGTATCAAAAAAGCATCCAGGCTTTGTTAATGGAAATAAACAAAATTATTGGGGTTTAACCGTTGTTAGAAGAGATCCACCACCTGAAGGAACTCGTAGTTCAGTTTATAATTATCTGGCACCTAATAATGAAATTTTAAAATTTGATAGTGAAAGTATTCCAGTACTCCCTGGAAAATACCCGAACGCATATAGTAAAGGTTTAGAACATGGTACATTTATCAAGCTATATGATTATGATATAAAAGGATATAGAACAAATGTTGTCTTTGACCTTTACAATCGACTCTCACTGTTAATGCCTAATTTAGCCCTCCCTATAAGATTGTATGAACGGCGTAAAGGTTATAAAGGGCATTCATTTGAAACAACTCTTTCAGGTTTAACAGTACGGCTCGAAGAAGATAAAAGAGATAATTTGGAGCCAAATTTTCCGTCCTCATCTAAAATCACAATAAATGAAGATGAAATACCTGTAACAATCTACGCTTTCAAAAAAGGTAAGAGTAGTAAATACATGAAAAGTGAAGGCATTATTTTTTCAATAAATGGACAAACTCATGGATCTCTTTCCCAGTCCTTTTTCACAAGAAAAAAAGTGAAAATGGGCTATTTGTCGGACTCAATATTAGTTTTAGTTGATTGTACAAATCTTGATGGTAGACATAGAGAAGATTTATTTATGAATAGTAGAGATAAATTACGCCATGTGAATATCCGGAATGAAATTGAAAAGGCTCTTGAAAATCTAATCAGTAATCATCAAGGGCTAAAAAATTTAAGAGAAAAAAGAAGAAGAGATGAAATAACAGATAAGCTCGAGGACTCTAAACCATTTGTTGAAGTACTAAATAATATTATTACTAAATCACCTACACTTTCAAAGCTTTTTATAACTGGGACAAAAATATCATCGCCAATTAATCTGGCTAACAAAAAAGAAGACAAAGATTATAAAGGGAAAAAATTCCCAACATATTTTGAATTGGTTAAATCATATTCGTCTGAAAACCCCAAGACTTGCCACATTAATAAAAGGTTTAGAATCCAATATAAAACTGATGCTGAAAATGACTATTTGACGCGGGACAATCAACCTGGAACATTCAGCCTAAGATCACAAGGTCGAGAAGTAGATACAGTTGTTAATCTTTGGAACGGATATGCTAATGTAAATATATCTCTTCCAAAATCTGCTGAAGTTGGTGATTTAATAGAGTTCAAAAGTAAAGTGGATGATACATCGCGCGTTATGCCTTTTGAAGAATCCTTTTTCGTAAAAGTCTTAGATAAGTCAAAAACGAAAAATAATGGTGGAGGAAAACGAAAGCCTCCTACAGATGATGATAAAGATGGAAATTTAAAAGGCCAAAATAAGTTAGCACTACCCAATGTTTTTGAAATAAAGAAAGATGGTTGGGAAGATCATCAATTTGATGAATTTAGTGCTTTACGTGTAGTAGACAATGGAGAAGATGGTTATGATTTTTTTGTAAATATCGACAATAGCCACTTGCTGCATGAAATTAAAAATTCAAAATCTGACGAGCTTGAACTTATGAAGGCAAGGTATAAATATGCGCTCGTCTTAATGGGGCTTTCCATTCTACATGACTATGAGAAT
>LKNA01000068.1 GCA_001564065.1 Chitinophagaceae bacterium T5-Br10_B2g13 | reverse complement strand
CTGCACCGGATATATACAATCCGAACCAGTTAATTTCATATTACTTAATCATTTGCAATTATTTTTATAAAATAAAAAGGTTAGATGCAGTGTGAGTGTTTTTGCCGTTCGGAGTAATTGCAAACATCGAAATGAAATGTCGCTCGGTAATCGTTACTATTATTAATGCTATTTTTTAAATCTAAAATGAGCAGAGCACTTACTCTGCTTCATTCGCAGATTTGACCAGCTTTAAAGATGCTGAATTTACGCAATAACGCAGCCCTGTAGGTTTGGGACCATCCGGGAAAACGTGGCCAAGGTGGGCATCACATACATTGCAAAGAATTTCGATTCGATGCATACCGTGTGATCGATCTTCTTTGTAGCTCACCGCATTTTCTTTCACAGGTTCCGTAAAACTGGGCCAACCGGAACTGGATGCAAATTTTTCAGTGGAATCAAAAAGTTCAGTTCCGCAGCAGACGCAGGCGTAGAGTCCCGGTTCATGTGCTTCGCAGTACTCTCCCGAGAACGGTTGTTCCGTGCCGTGTTGCCGGGTAACCCGGTACTGTTGATCAGTGAGTTCTTCTCGCCACTCTTTATCCGTTTTTTCCATTCTTCGAGGTGGTTCAGGATTACCTTCACGTGCGAATTCTTTAACTTTTTGCCAATCCATAGTTCTCCATTTTTGCTCTGTAACAGTTGAGTCAGGTAAAGCGTTTCTTAAACCAAGTGATCGTTTTTTATACATATAAAAATGAGACTTATTACAGTAAAAGCTGAAATTTATTTCGATAATATAATTTTAAAACAAGTAGAGCCGAATTCAGATTTTGCAAGGTTTTATTGTGACATTAAGTACTAGATTGCTCTGGCAGTATTACCATTCAACTTTGTGACAGCTTTTGTTAAATGAATACTGTGTTTTGATTGATTCATCCACTGTTCCAAGTCGGGGTTGTGACTGTTGATCATAATCATGGATGAGCCGATTGAAGCAGCCGACAGTTCATCCGGCTTTACATAGATCGCGAAAAGATCGGATGCTCTCGGTCCATGAAGTAAAAGGTCAATATCTCCGCTTTTTAATAGTCTGAGTGCGATCTCTTTTTCAGTAGTAATCAAAACCTCAGCATCTGGATTCAGTTTTGATTTTAACTCTTTTGAAATTTCAAGTAAGAGTGCATGAGATCTACAATAGATAAGTATCGTTTTCATCCTGAGGCAATCTTTTTGTGAACTCATCTCTGAGTTTTCCCTAGCGATGAGGTCTGCTTCCATCTTCACATATTCAGATGGGTTTTCCCGATCTGCCGAACTGTATGCACTTGAAAAAGTTAAACTATCACGACCCATAAGTTTTCACCGGTTGTATTACATGGAATTTAAATCTGATTTCTTACTGGTTTTTTAGAAACTATTTTTATTTGAATTAACATGGGTATTGGGCAGGCTAATCTCAAAAGCCGCCCCGCCAAGTTCCGACTCGCCCAGTTCAAGCTTTCCATTGTGAATCTGAGTGATAAAATCATAACTGAGGCTCAGGCCTAAACCTGTTCCTTCACCCGTAGGTTTAGTTGTGAAAAAAGGTTCAAATATTTTCTCTTTAATTTGTTCAGGAATGCCGGGCCCGTTATCCGATACTTTTATGACGGTATGACCATTTTTCTGGAAACTGGATATTCTGATTTCAGGCCTGAAATCTGATTTACTGTTCTTTTTATGATCCCAAGTGGAATCAATTGCGTTTTCTATAATATTCTGAAGTACCTGACCTACTTTTTGTGGGATGATGTTTACTTCTGAAATCGCTGAATCGAGATTTGTATGGATCAGGATATCCAGGCTGTTTATCTGAGATTTTTTCCCTTGATAGGCAAGGTCTGCAAACTCTTTGATCAGCTGATTTAATTGAACAGGCTCAAACTCCCCTTGAGTGCCCCGGGAGTGCTGCATCATGGATCGAACAATTGAATCGGCCCGTTTACCATGCTCATCAATTTTTTGAGTGTTGAATGACAGGTTTTTTAGAATATAATCAATCTCTTCCTGGTCGCCGTCTTCAATGGCTGTTTTCAGTTCATCAACGAGCTCCCTGGAAACCTGTGAAAAATTATTGATGAAGTTGAGCGGGTTTTTTATTTCATGCGCGATGCCGGTAGAAAGCCTTCCTAGCGAGGCCATTTTTTCGGCTTGAATAAGGCGTTTTTGAGTGGACTTCAGCTCGTGATAGGCAATTTCGAGCTCTTTCGCTTTTTCCAGTTCAGCAGCTTTTAATTCATTTTCTGCCTGTAGAGCTTTTGATTGAGCTTCAGCTGCTTCTGCTTTCAATTCCGTTTCACGAAGGTGTGCGGTTTCCCGTTCTTTCTTCAGGAGTCTTGCCCGCTGGAACCGATCTACGGCAAATACCCCGGCGCCTAAGATAATCAGGTAGATTAAAAATGCCCACCAGGTTAATAAAAGTGGCGGAGATACCGGAAATTCAAACGTTAGAGCTTCAGTGGCTGGGATTCCATCTTCATTAAAGGCTATTACTTCAAAACGGTAGGTTTTAGGCAGAAAAATGGCTGAAAGGTTTGTGTAATTAACCCGGGTATCTGTTTTAAGAGGAGTCCACTCGCTGCTAAACCCGATCAGCCGGGTTTGATAGCGTACCTGTCGTTCATTTCCAAAGCTGAGGGCTGCGTATTCAAACGTAAATTCGTTTCGTTCTCCATCAATCTCTTGAGCAGCAAACCGGGTAAGTTTGAGTGTTGGAGGAGTACTGTTAGTCCGGTCTAAAGCCGGATTATAGAGAGTAATTCCCTTAGCAGTTCCAAAATAGAGAACTCCATCAGGATCGAACTGAACGGATCCATAGAACCACACTTCATTATCCACGAGTCCATCCACTTTTGAAACCGTTCGTAAAACAGAGCCCGATTCCGGATCAATCTCTGCTAAACCGTTATTGGTTCCTACCCAGATCATTCCAGTAACAGGAGAAGCCGCAAAGCTTGTGGCATTGTTTGCAGGCATTCCTTCATCGAGGGATATGGAGTGTTTAACGTTGGTTGTTCCTTCTTCCAGGGCGACTAATCCGGTGGGGGTACCAACCCACATCATACCATTGAGCCAAAGCATTTTTTCAATTTGGTTGGATGGGGCTCCCAGATCAGCAGACCACCACGGTTCAAAAAGAATTTCAGACTGCTCAGTTGATTCATTAAGTGCTAGATCTTCGTATGTGATGGGTTTTGTGGTACGATAAATTCCCCGGTCTCTTGTGCCCACCCACAGATACCCCTCTTCATCAAATGCAACAGCATGGAATATTGCTGCCGGCAGATTATTTTTTTCTGCCAGCGTAAAGAGTTTGTCATTAATCACCGCATAGACAGCCTGGTAGGCAGGAAACCAAAGGCTTTGAACGGTATTTTGTGATCCTGAATTTTCAAGCATGGATAACTTTTCAGCTGCCAGCACGCTGGCGGCAGGATAGGTAGAAAGTTTTGCAGAGGCGCTAAAAAGAGTTATATCAGTACTGTAAGATGCCTCTGAAAGCGGTTCAGAATCTGAAAAAGTTATGCTGTTTAATCCCCGCGAAGTTCCTATCCATAATCTGCCGGAAGGATCATAAGCAAGCCCGTTCACCCAGTTACCGGTTAGGCCATCTTCCTGCTGTATGCTCTCCGATTCAAAATCTGGATTGATGCAGGTAACTCCTCCCTCTGAGGTGCCGGCCCATATTGAGCAGGGGTTACTTTGCCTGTAAGACGGCAGGACTGAATTAATAGATGAAGAAGGCAGAATGGGTTTTTCTCCAGTAGTGGAAGTAGATGTGAGATTTCTAAATGCTCTATAGTTATATCTTAATTTAGACACACCGCCCGACTGTGCAATCCAGATATTATTCTCACGATCTTCGAATAATTGAAAGGCAACCTCAGAAAGAAGCCCGTTAGATCGTATGTAATTGGCAATTTGTACTCCGGTGTTCGGGTCATATGTAAACACTCCTGAACCTTCACTCGAGACCCATAGATTACCATCCGCAGTTAAAGTAATGTCGGGGATATTACTGGAAGGGTGGTTCTCTAAATATTGAAAATCAACGGTGCCAAGCTCTTCAATAAGTCGCCAAAGGTGTCCGTTTTGTTCACCTCCCCATAGTGTGCCGTCAGGAGTTTCAAGCAGTGCGTTGGTATTATTTTGGGTTTTGGTAGTGTAAATGTTAGTGATAATGCCATTTTCGTATCTGACAAGATGGCCCCCAAGCAACGCGGCCCAAATGGAGCCGTCATTTCTGGCGATTAAAGATCGTACTGCCAAGCCCGGCTCATTGATTTCAATGGATGTTGACAAGGTATCAGATTCAAATGCATTATTTTCTGAGAATCGATAACGGATCAGGCCTGAGCTTTCTGTACCGATCCACAGCCACCCGTTAAGGTCAACCGACATTCGGTTATGATTTACGGAAACGTTCACTAATTGCCGGCCATCCACGGTATGCATAAATTCAATACGCTCCCCGTTTTTATACTCTTTTATTGGACGTTTGGAAACAACTACACCTCCGTTGGAACTGACCCACAATCGCCCGGTTGAATCTTCTTTAAGGTCCCATACAGTCAAGTTTGTCAAGCCATCTTCCAGGCCATAAGTAACCATTTGGGTTCCATCATATCGTACAATACCCGAAGAGTAGACGGCAAACCACATGAAGCCTTCCGAATCCTGATAAACCTGTAAAACCTCAGCCGAGGGCAGGGGGTTTAACTCGTTGTCCGGGGTATAATGCGTGAACGGAAGGATTTGTCCTTCTGCAATACCCGGGATAAATGTAAAGAGAACTGCTGATGCAATGATCAGCAGTTCTTTCGATTTAATAAACATTAGCTTGGGTACATAAGTGATTGATTAATTTGTACCAACTCCGCCGCCACTGCCTGATCTGTTGAATGACGATAGAAGCAATTCAGCATCAGATGTTGATCTCAGCGACGATGTATTGTTGTATTGAATTGTTTCGGTCGTCGAGTTCGACATTAAACTGATGGCAGGTAAACTATTTAATAATTCCGCTGCTGCAGACTCTCCAAACGAAATCAGAGCTAAATCAAAATCGAGTGAATTGGATCCTCTGCCGCTTACGATATTTAATTCGGCTGTAAGTAGCTCTACCAGTAATCTATCCAGATCTGTTTTGGTAGGGCGGGTTAGGATGTTAAGCGCATTTTCAATTTTATTATCGCCAAACTGGAATGGTTCTTCGAGAAGCAATCCTTCAATTTCGGTTAAATACCCTTGAAATTCGGAAGCTGAGATCAGAGCATTTTTATTGTTTCTGCTCGCAAAACGAAGCTGCTGAATCCAAAACTTAGGTTCTTCGGTATTTAGCAGTATTGTTCCGTCACTGAACTGGTTCAGTATCTTCTGAGTTTCCGGTAGAAATCCGAAATCATTGCCGGAACTGTTGCTGCCGGCTACCGTAATATCATAAGAGGGTGGCATGGTTGTAGCTGTATAGGAATTGAACAGCTGTTCGTTAAAATCTGTCATATCCGCGGTTTCGTCCCTGACTTCAATAGTGAAATCAACCGAACGGCTCCCTGTAAAAACACTGAACAGGTAGGAACCTGTGGATGTGGTTTTTTGAGAAAGTTTCTCACCTGATTCATGAACCAGATGAACGGTTACATTCCCTAAGCCTGACTCATTTTGATCTTTGATTTCATTACTGTTTGCATCCACATAAACGTAACCAGAGATGGAGTAGATTCCTTTACATGGCCCGGGTACCTCTTTTGTTTCGGTGGTGTTTCCACTATTAATGGTTGCATCTACAAATCCTACCGGCAGATCTCCTGCATAGGTTATGGAATAATTTCTGTTAGATGATGATGAAAGAGAAGCTTCCCAGGTAATGGAACTGGAACTTACTTTTGCGGATTGAAGCGGAGTATAGGCAATGGGCGTGCCGGCACAGGCTGGTACTTCCATAATGAAGTTATTACTCGCAGCAGTAACACCGTCACCGGCTACGTTGTAGGTAAATGTGGAATAGATGTTGCCTTCTGTATCGGTGTTTATGCTTTTCCCGGAAAAAGAAATGGTGTATCCGTTGATCAAAACAGGCTCAGATGTGCTTCCTAAAAAGAGAGTTTGACCCGGCTCCACATTTGAAATTGTTATATCTTTTTTATCCGGATCTGTAATTGAACTGCTCATATCACTACATGATTGGACTGTTGCTGCAAATGCAAAAACTAACATCAGGCCAAAAAAAGTAGGCCAGCTGTCGAAATTGGTTGTTTTCCTGATTTTATTGTTTGTATACATAAGTTATCCCTGTTTGTTAAAGCCACTTGTGGCTGAAGTTGTTCTCGAAAATGTAGTTGAATAGAGGGATGTTATGTTATATCCATGTCGCAATTTGTTGGCGTAAGGTCCAACATCAGACTATACCGGCCTTTTATTCTGTCCCGGCAGCTGGGAGTTTAGGGGCGAGGTGAGAACTAATGGTTCTCTGTTTCAAATGTGCGAGCGTACTCCGTCGGAGTTTGAGAATAGTGCTCTTTAAATACGCGAGAAAAATGGGCAACATTTTTAAAGCCGGTAGAATAGGCAACTTCGCTTACGGTTCCGGCGTTTTGGGCCAGGAGCTGTGCCCCCAATTCCAGACGAATTCTTCGTATGAGTGCGCTGGGTGTTTCACCGGTAAGTTTTGTGAGCCGCCTGTGAAGATTCGAACGGCTTTGATTCACTTTTTCTGAAAGCTCTTCAACCGAAAAATTTTCGTCAGCTAAATCAGACTGAATGACAGCTTTAACTTTTTCCAGGAATTGCTGATCGGGTGATTCAGAGATGACATTGTCATGATGGATTTTTGCTCCATTTTTAAAAGTATCCTGGGTCAATTTTACAGAAAGGCGTTTTTGTTGATCAAAAATTCCCTTCAATCGAGCAACAACTTCACGGATATCAAACGGTTTGGTAATGTAGTCGTTGGCTCCAATTCCCAGTCCGGACAGCTTATCTTCAGCTTCTGCACGTGCAGTAAGAAGAATAACAGGAAGAAAGTCCATTTCAGGTTCAGACCGGATGTGAGTCAGCAGTGAGAAGCCGTCACCATCGGGCATCATAACGTCAGATATAACCAGATCGGGCAGTTGTTGATTTAGAACAGAGATTGCCTCATTCCCGGAGGATGCTTCAATAACATTGAACGACTCTTCAAGGTGCCGGGTTAGATAGGCGCGAATATCAGAGTGATCATCTACAATCAAAATTGTCTTCAATATGTTGCGGTTTTCGTCGGTGTCATCCAACTCAATGTTTACAACCTGAGCTGAACTATCCAATAGGGCTCGTTCTTCCAGTGGCTCTGGAAATTTATCTTTTGATAAAACGGCGGATACACCATTCTCTCCAGGTGCAGCCAGTGGTACTGTGACCGAAAATTTACTGCCTTTGCCAACCATGCTTTCTACCTGAATCTGTCCGCCATGAAGTTCAATAAGTTCTTTTGCCAGAGACAATCCTACACCGCTTCCCGGCTGCATTTCCGATTTCTGAATTTGATAAAATCTGTCGAACAGATGTGGAATATGCTTTGGCTCAATTCCGGTACCTGTATCTGTAACGCTGATTAACGCATGGTCTGATTCTGGAGTAACCTGAAGCGTAATGGTTCCCTTTTCGGGGGTGAATTTAAATGCATTCGACAGAAGGTTGGCTACAATTTTGTCGAAGTGTCCGGGATCAAACTTCACATAAACCGGTTTTTCCGGAATTATGACCTTGTAATCGATCTGCTTTTGGATGGCTGCCGCTTCAAAGGGTTCAGAAAGAGTTTTAAGATATCGGCAGATATTGCCGGTTTGCAGATTCAGTTCAAATTTTTTGTCTTCAAGTCTGGCCAAATCCATCAGCTGCCCAACAAGACGTAGAAGCCGTCGGGCATTGCGCAAGCTCAACTCAATTTGCTGTTTGGCAATGGGCGGTAAAACACCAAACTTGCCAACTTTTAAGTCGGTAAGCGGTCCGATGGTTAACGTGAGCGGTGTTCTGAATTCGTGACTGATGTTTGCAAAAAATCGATTCTTCTCATTTGCTAATACTTTCAGCTGTTCAGCCTGTTGTTCCGTTTTAATCTTTTCTGATTTGAGATCTTCTGTACGCCGTTCAACTATTTTACCCAGAATAGCCTCTCGTTTAATCAAATGCCGTAACCGCAACCGGTAACCGCCGGCTACAAGAAGGCCTAAAAATAAAATGATTAGAAACGGGAAAATGGATGTTTCATAAAAATAGGGGGCTATCATAATAGCATGAGAAGTGATTTCGGAGCTGTTTTGGTTTTCACCGAAATCAACCTTAACTAAAAACTGATAATCACCGGCAGGTATGTTTGTGTAAATTGCTTCTCTTCGGCTGCCGGCATCAACCCAGATTTTATCGAATCCCTCCAACATATATTGGAACCGTAATCTTTCCGGGGCGGAGTAAAATGGAGCATTATAGGTTACAGAAAAACTACGCTGATCATTATTTAAAGAGGTAAACCCTGTATTGAGCAGGCGGATTTTATTGCCACTTGAAATCTCCTCAATCATAACACCGGGTATTGGGTAGTTTAAATCAATTCGATCCGGATCGATTAATACAACTCCTCCCTGAGTTGCAAAATAGAGCCGGCCATCTTTAGATTTATATCCTGTGTTCTGAAACCCACCGTTTGCCTCACGGTTTCGCATGCCATCACGTTCATTGTAGGAAACATACTGTACGTGATCTATTTTCCCATCAGCAAAATCGTGTAGCTGCTGAAGCGGAACCCAGAATATACCCCGGTTGGTGCTGATCCACATCCGTCCGTGATTATCAGGCAGCATTTTATGCAGTCCGTCATCAAATAAACCGTTGACTCTGCGAATAATTTTAATTTCTCCATTATCTGGATTGAACCGGTTTAAACCTCGATCTTCTGTTACGATCCAGATATATCCCAGGCTGTCTGCAAAAAGCGCTCTGATATTATTGCTGGATAACCCATTTTCGTTTGTAATGGATTCGATCTGGTCATCTTTGGAGCGGAGTACACCGTTACCATTTGTCGCCATCCAAATTGTTCCGTCTTCGGTTTCTATCAGATAGCGCACGAGGCTGTAAGTATTTTTAAAAAATGCGGGTATGGTATCAATTTGCCCATTTTCCAACCTGAACAATCCCTCGTTTGTGCCGAACCACATTCTTTTTTTACTGTCCTCGAGAATGGTAAAAACGTTCTTCCCAAAAAGTTGATCCACACGCTCGAAGGTAAGGCAGGCACCGGATTCCGTTCTGTTTTCCGGTTTGCAGTATAGGTATCCATTCCAAAGTTTCCCGTCAGACGATTCAAAAAAGGTAGCGGTTGTTCCCTCATTTTTACGGTTCAATACATCAACAGCAAGGCTGTTCCGGTCGATCTGAGTAAGATCAGAAAACGATCCGCCGACCCATAGGGTATTGTAGGAGTCGGAAAAAACACCATAGAAAATATTGTTTGAATGGCTGAAGGTGATGTTTTGGAAGATCGATTTCCGGTAGCGGAACAGCCCGTTTCTCATGGTCGAAATCCAAAGGTTCTCTTCCCGGTCGCAGTAGATGGTTTTTCCATTAGCACCGGTCTGAAATACAAATTCCCCATTTCTGTAGGCACGGTTTTCTACAATAGCCCATACTGAAGAGTCGGGGCAGGTGGTAAAAGAGTTGCCTAAAAATTCCGGCAATGAGCCGTAGCTCTGGTAGTCGATGAAATCTACAGGCTTCAGATCGTTGTTTTCGATTTCCATAAGCCCATTGAGGCTCATGACCATTATTTTTCCATCAGGGTTTTCTTTGAAACTGAGGTAGTAGGGATGCAGTTGATCCCAGTCATTTTTGAAATAAGGAGGAGTGGGTATAATCCGGTATCCATCTTCGTCTATTTTGGCAATTTCACTTCGCATAATCCAAATGGAACCTTCATGATCCTTCAGGATGTGGCTCGCTCCTGAAATTCCGGGGGTCTTTAATGACTCAATGATTTCTTTGCTTGAGTTAATTCTCCAAAGGTAGCCATCAGCGTCATGAACAAGAACATCTCCATCCTCAATCAGGTGAAGTGCAGTAATTGATTTCTCACTAAAAATTTCGGGTTTAAAGGGAGATAGATCATGTTCCTGATAGAGGTACAGGCCTGATGCAGTTCCAACCCATGTTTGATTTCCGTCAAACTGAGTAAAAACTCTGTTGGTGGTTATCCCAGGCATTAAATTCGGTGACAAGTCCTCATTGAACGAAATGAAGTTCCCGTTATCATACAGAATAAGATGTCCCTGTTCGGTGTTGATCCAGAATGTGTTACCGGAATCCGGCTGTATTGCGATGATCCGATTTGACGGAAGTGCCGGGGTATTTCCTGAATTAAACTCTTTGAAGGTCACACCATCAAAACGAATGAGTCCGGTAAAAGTGGCGAGCCAGATAAATCCGTCCGGCGTTTGATAGATCTGATTTACATGGTTGATCGGCAGGCCGTTGTTGGTAGTCCACTGCTCGGAGATGTATTCAGAGTTCTGATTACTGCCAAACCGGTATGGATGTACCAAATCAGGATCTGCCTGCCCGTACAGCGTGCTGTATAAGCAGGTTATAAAGATTAAAAGTGATATGATTTTGTTACACATACGTCGCATACCCCGGCCTCAGCCAAGGAAGGTTGGATTGGACTGATTGTGATGAACCAGCTGCTTAACAATCCGGAACTTCCTGCTTGATATTATTACACCTAAAAACGCCCTTCGCAGAGTTTAAAAACGTTTCATCTCTCTTGACTGAGTTGTAGACTCAAAAGAATAGAATAGATAATAGTAAGTTCAATGTAGTCTTGTGGAGGTTGAAATCAAAGAAGATTGTTTCTGAAGTGTTTTTAAATGAAAGGTTTTGACCGGCCTATGCGCTTATCTATGTAACTGAAATCTGAATAATAAACATAGATAAGAACGAATGAAGTCAATAAAATTACTACTCATCATAATGGCAATGCTACCATTAGCGATGGCCTGCAGCAACAGCACTTCGGCTGATGATATTGAAGAAGAGCTGACCGAAGAGGAACCGAACGGCCTGGCGGTTCGTATTGTCAATACAGGCGATTCGAAAATGGAAATTGAATCCGGTGGCAGTACTGTAACTTACTTCTGCTATGAAGATGAGTGCGAGGATGATACCGGATATTTCAGCTATACTGAGGTGAATGCCGGAGCGGAGATGATGTTCGACACGTCCTCACCCGAAAAAGTAGTCGTGGGAGTATATGTTGGATTTGAAGTGACCCGCGGAAGCGGACATTTTGAAATCGTCAGTGGTGTATCCTACAGGGATGATGATGGCTGGGCTGAATTTGAAGAGGTGGATGTACTGTATACCTCCGGCACAATCGGCTCAGGTGATACGGTTGGCTATACCTATGGCAGCATGGATTAAAAGAGAATATGACCTCAAATAAAAAACGCCCCATCTGATTAAACAGCCGGGGCGTTTTTATTTAAGATCGAGGTTATAAAAAGAGACCTACCGGTTAATCTGGTAAGCATCAGGGTGTGTTGCACCCATCAGGTGATTCACAAAGAAATCCCAGGATCTTCTTATATGATACGGTTCACTGCCGTAGCCGTGGCCGCGATTTGGCATCACTACCAGATCGAAATCTTTGTTATGCTTAATCAGCTCATCAACAACCAGAAGTGTCATGCTTGGGTGCACATTGGTGTCCATGGTTCCGTAAGAGATCATCAGTTTACCCTCCAGATTTTTTGCCTGCAGATGATTGGCCTGATTGGTGTAGGTGTCGCCACCTTCAGTCTCTTCCAATAATCCCTGAAATTTTTCACCCCAGTAATAGGTGTAGCCTCTGTTGTCGTGATTACCGGCACCTGATACACCCACTTTAAAGAATTCGGGATATTGAAAAAGTGCTGATGCAGTAGCAAAACCACCGCCTGAGTGCCCGTAAATTCCGGCACGATTCAGATCGATGAAATTGTATCGATCCGCGAGCTGTTCCATTGCCGCAATCTGATCCGGCAGACCGTTGTCGCTCATGTCGCCGTAGTAGTAGGTGTGGAATTCACGGGATCGTAAAGGAGATCCAAAGCCATCAATCTGTACGACCACAAATCCAAGCTCAGCAAGTGCGTGAGCCTGACCTCTTCTAACGGACGAGAAACTTCTGTTTCCGATACTGCCCACCTGAGGCCCCGGATAGATATAGTTAACGATCGGATAGGACTTGTTTTCGTCAAAGTTTGAAGGCAAAATCATGATACCGTAAATGTCGGTTTCACCGTCACGAGCTTTGGCTGAAAATGGTTCCGGTGCTCTCCAGCCGGTGTTGAAAAGTTCTGATGCGTCAGCAGCTTCAATCTCCATTAAGGTGTTGCCATCGAAGTCTCGGACCACAGTTACCTGCGGATTTTGAAAATCGGAATGGGTGGATACTATATAGTTTCCGTCCGGGCTCAGATTTACTGAATGGTCGAGCGGTTCAGGCGTGAGCAGTGTCATACCAGATCCGTCAAAATTGATTTTGTAAAGGTGTTGATAGTATGGGTCAACTCCTTCAACTGTTCCCATGGCGGTGAACCATATCGTTCGGTCTCCTTCGTCTACTTTTACAATATCAATCACATTCCAATCTCCGTCTGTGATCTGGTTTTTCAGATTACCGGTGGAAAGATCGTGCAGATAGAGATGTCCCCAGTTGCTTTTCCGCGTAAACCAGATAAACTCATCGGAATCGTGAAGTACTCTCCAGTTGGGAACACCGCGAGAAGTGAGATTCGATTCAAAAAAGATCTCATCCCGTTCGTGATATACCTGTTCAACATCGCCGTTTTCCGGATTGGCAAGGTAGAGAGTTACCTCTTTGTAGTCTCGGGAGGTGCTTACAAATGCGAGTTTCTCTGAGTTGTCGCTCCACTCATTATCAGCCCAATCTAAACCGCGGTTTAAACCACAGCAGTTCGACGTTCGCTGATGTGCAGGTTCAACATCGAGCCATGTTTTTGATTGGTTTTCTACATCAATAACCACGCGCTCAAGCATGGGTACCACCTCATCGCCGGGGAGTGCATACGGCCAGATATCGGCTACCGGTCTTCCAACTTCGGTACGCCACAACGTCATTTTTCCAACGCCTCTTTCGTCCAGGCGAAATGTTGATATTTTCTTAGAGTCGGGCGACCACTTCACGATGGGCCTGTCTGACCGATTCCATCCCTGGTTATTTATTCCAAAACCGTGGTACTCAACGCCATCTGTTGTGAGTTGAATGTCCTCACCTGTTTCCAGGTTTTTTACCCAAAGGTTATAATCCTTAATGTAGACGGCCATTTTGCCATCCGGCGAGGGAACAGAATTGGATACAGACTCCGGGGCACTGTCGGTTTCTGTGCAATTGTAAGTTCCAAGACTGCACTCAAGCTGAGAGCCGCTGTAGGTAAAGTGAATTCTGTTCAGATCATCACTGAATGACAGACCTCTCAATGGGAGGTTGTTTTCATCTACGGGCCGACCGGAAAAACCGGAAAGCGCGGAGGCAAGCCGGCTGTGATTGAAAGCGAGCTCTCGTGTCTGAGACTGAGCGTCAACCAACACAAATTCACTTCCATTTTCGGTGGTTACCTGGTACCAGAAACTGGAGTTGCTGATCCACTGCGGAGATACAGATTGGCGGGTTACTTTATCAGAAACATTCCAGCTGAGCATCTGTTCTGCACGCTGATAGTCTTCAACGGTTACAGAAGGAGTTTCCTCTTCTGCGGTAACAGGCTGGCCTTGCTGCATCTGTTCTGTAGGTGCACAAGAACTGATGTAAACCATCAAAAGGGTAAACAGAGTTAGTAATTTTACTTTCATAGGGATTTGATCGTTTGAGATTAGATTGGTCTGATAAATAAACAGAAAGCTTTGGAAATAAAAAACGCCTCAAGTAACTATTTTGAGGCGTTTTTTAAAATCGAAGAAATTAATCAGGCAGATTGTAATCAACATCTTCGGGATAGTAACCCAGAAGATGTTCGGCAAAATAGTCCCAAAGCATCCGCTCAAAATAGGATGTGTAACGCCCAAAACCGTGACGGGCTTGCGGAAAGATCATCATGTCGAACCGTTTGCCGGCCTTGAGTAACTCTTCAGCTACACGGTAGGTATGAGCCGGGTGTACGTTGTTGTCCATCGCTCCGTGAACCAGAAGCAGTCGTCCCTGCAGATTTCCGGCCAGTTCAGCATTTGACGGGATACGTGAGGAGAAGGTAGTTCGCTCCTCTTTCATCTCTTCGCCATTGTCATTTTCAACGGTTACCGAATCAGTTTTTGCATCAACGCCATGGTGAAATTCACTCCACCAGATGTTGTAGATGTTGTTGTCGTGGTTGCCGGCTGATGATACGGCAACTTTGTAGAAATCGGGATAGGAGAGCAGTGCAGCCGTACTCATAAAACCACCGCCCGAGTGTCCGTAAATTCCCACTCTATCAATGTCGATGTAGGAGTGGCGTCCGGCAAGTTGTTCAATTCCGTAGCGGTTGTCTTCCAGGGCGTAATCCCGGAGATTTCCATATCCGTAGTTGTGGTACCACTTTTCGCGAAGCGGACTGCCGCCCCGGTTACCCATCGCTACTACAACAAATCCAACCTGAGCCAGGGAGTGTGCCCGTGCAGCTGTTCCTGTAACAGAAAAGCTTCGAGGGAATGGCTCTACCTGAGGGCCGGGGTAGACATAAGAAATAATTGGATATTTCTTCTCCGGATCAAAATCGGCCGGTTTCCACATCACTCCGTACAGGTCGGTATACCCATCTTTTGCTTTCACGGAGAACTGTTCCGGCATATTAAACCCGGCTTCATTTAGTCGGGTCAGGTCAACTTCCTCCAGTTGTAAAACCTCACGGCCACGATTATCCCGAAGAACAGACTTTGTGGGCATATCGGGGCGCGAAGCATTATGTACAAAGTACGAACGGCTGTCGCTGATGCTGAAACTGTGATTCGCATTATCCGGTGTCATAAGCTGTTGCCCGGAACCGTCAAAACCGACTTTATAATAGTGGGCATGATTTGGGTTTCGGCCTTCCTCTTTTCCGAACCCTTCAAAGTATACGGTTTGTCCGGTCGTGTCGATTGCGGCTACATCCGTAACCATAAAATGTCCGTTTGTGATTCGGTTCTTCAGATTTCCCTCGCTGTCGTAGCGGTAGAGTTGTCCCCAGCCGGTTCGTTCACTCAGCCATATATACTCTTCGCCATCGTTTATGATGCCGAGGAATGAGTTCATTACATTGAAGTAAGGTTCGCTCTTTTCACTCCAGAGAACCTGTGTTTCTCCCGTGTTAGTGTCTGCTTTTACAACATCCACTTCATCCCAGGTTCGATTTCTTCGCAGAATGTACATATGGTCTGATGATGTGTCTGTTGTGTAGATTCCACCATTACTGAAATAAACACCTCCCAGGGATTGATCGGGCCACTTGTCTGTATCGAGGCGAACGTGCTCTTGTGTCTCCATATCAAAGACCAATATTTCATCCTGGTAGTGATTGTCCTCACCGGGCATATTGTATTTATAGGTCTGCAGCTCCGGCCGGCTGGCAACGTTGTTAATAACCCACAATTCATCCACTTCGCGCCAGTCCTGACGTTTTACGTAGAGTTTTTGTGAATCCTCAAACCAGTTAACTCTTGCTCTGAGGCGTTCAGTAGATGTGGTGTCGCCGTGATCGGACTGAAAGCTGTACCAGCGCTCACCATCTTCTGTGAGGCGGATTTCCGTGCTGTCGGGATCATCGGTTCTCATTATGTAGAGATCGTGCTCCCGGGCAAATGCGATGTAGGTGCTGTCGGGTGAGTAGGATGCCCATCGTTCACGCTCTTCGGCTTCGAGCGAATCACCCTTTTCAAGAAAATTTCTGTCGATGTGATATTTGAACTCGATACTGTCTACATGAAATGTGAATAGCTCTCGATCGGTATCGTAATTAAAGCTCTTTATATCGAGGTTTTTGGCGTCAAAGCCCCGGTTAAACTCTTCAGAGAGTTGAGCGGCCATGTTGTCGCGGTCAAAAAGCGGACGCATATTCTGACGGGATGCATCAACAAACATCCATCGTTTCCCTTCGCCATCTTCCCATTCGTACCAGAACTGATCTTTATCTTCGAGCCAGTTTGCGCGCAAAAATGTGGAGCCGGTCATATTCCGCATGTTGTCTGCGGTAAAGCGTTCGGCGAGTTCAAAGTTTGCTTCCTGCTGAGCGTGAAGGTCCTGCGTAAGGAATCCGGCCATCAGCAATATTAGAAATGAGGTGATAATCTGTAACGGGTATTTCATAGAGTCAACGTATTGGTTTTGGATTTCGACCCACAATATCCTAAAGAATCACGTTGGAAGCATATTTTTTACAAATTTTACCTATTTCAAAAACTAAACCCTCCAAGGGTTCGCAACCCTTGGAGGGTTGATTTACAGTTCCATCTCAAGATCCACGTAATCGTACTGCTTTCTTTTAAACAGCGGATAGATCATAAAGAGAATTATGGTAATGATCCCAATCCAGTACATCCCCCATGCGTAGGTCATATGATTGGCGAGGACTCCTTTCATGCTGAACATGTTGTAGAAATCGTGGGCGGACGCGGGCAGGTTGCCGATCAGCGGCATTCGCCGTGCCACAGCATCAGCTGCGTAGGCCGACGATTCTATCCATGAAAATGCAGTCAGAAGCAATCCCAGCTGAGCTACGAAGTGCTGACGGTTCCACCAGCCGTAGAGAATTATGATAAATGGGAGCAGGATCTGCAGTAGGGTACCCCCTAAAATGGTGAGGAACCGGTTGCCAAAAACTCCGAAGAAGGTATGCCCGGCCTCATGAACAATCAGCAGAAACCAGTCGATGAAAAAGAAGAAGGGGAAGAGGAAAAAAGGGTAGGGATACTGCCACGCAAATGAGATCTCCCATTTGAGCGCCATCCAGTGCTGCTCAGCCAGTACCCAGCAGAACGGGATACAAACTACCGAGAACCACCACTTTTTGATGTGGGGCAGTGCCCGTTCTAAATGGTGCTGAAAGCGACTGTCCATGCGATGATTTTGGCGGTTAGAAAGATATGGTTTTTGATAGTAGGGATTTCTAGTTAACCCTCCAAGGGTTCCGAACCCTTGGAGGGTTAATCGCACAAGGAATCAAAATCGCCATTTTGGATTGATATGCTTATCCTTTGTGTTGTAATAGGAAACAGAATATAAACTGAATCAAATCATTTTATGAAAATTGTAGACCCTTCCGGAAAGGAAGTAACCAGCAAAGAGAACAAAGACGCGAAAGAGCTCGAAAAGCAGCTCAATAAGAATATTGAGAAAATGCTTGAGCCGATTTTTAACAAGATTAAATTAAGTGGCGCACAGGTGCCTCAGGAACAGCTGATGCAGCTCTCTTCAGCAGCACATCAGATGTTGTTCAACAGAATGGTATATAATCTGTTGAAAAAAGTGGGTGTGGAAGAGATCTCAGAAGTGCTTAGCGAAGACGATGTGGAAGAGCTCCAAACCTCGCTCAGTAACCAGCTGCAGTTTGT
>LKNA01000237.1 GCA_001564065.1 Chitinophagaceae bacterium T5-Br10_B2g13 | reverse complement strand
TAAAGTCAAAAGATATGATATCCAGCTTTATTATTGGATACATGCTCGCAGTTATTATCTACTTTGTAAGCCGTATTCTTATTTCAAATATGATTCACAGTCAGTTCATACTCTCACTGGCATTAGCCATTGGATTCGGCATTTTTACAGGATGGTTTGGAACATTTTCCTGGGGGCGTATGAAGAGAAAGAGAAATAAAGTTAAGGGTAAGTAGCCATTGCGTCACTTATTTCCGTCATGTTTAAGCAATCATTTCTAATGTTACTCGTTTTTAATCTACATTAGATTTTATTAATTTATTAATGAGTTCAAAATATTCAGTAACAAAATCAGCTTTTTGGACTCTTATTAATAAATGATGTGTTATAAACCATAACATTCCACGCTAATACAAGACGTATGAGCTCCAAAACAAAAAAAGATTTAGTTTACTACAGCATTGTTATTGCTGTAATTACACCAGTTATCTACGGATTGATTCTGTGGCTAAGCTGGCCTTTACTCGCTACGGTAGTTTTTGGTGGAGCTCTATTCATTCACCTTCTCTATATGTCAAAACAGAGTAAGGATTTTTTTTTCCGAGTCAAGAAAGATGGGCTTAGGTTAAATATACTCTCGGAAAAATTTAGCTCATTTTTTGGTCTCTCCCCAAAAAACAAAGAGTCGGATGCATAGTCTTAAGAGTTAGCCTGCTAATCTCTTATCCAGCTTTTCATCCAGGACAACTCCATTTTTGACATCTTTGAGGTCAACCCTTTCGACAGCTGCACTGCCTTATACACAAAAGATGTATAAACAGCTCCAAAACCGATTAATATCACGGCTTGAATTCCGGGACTGAAGTGCATTGTGGAATATGCCATTCCAATAATAATCAAGTTTATCATCCAGAAAAGAAATGCGATCTGGCTCTCTTCCATATCGATCTTTTTGTAAAGATGAACAATAAAAAAGTCACCTTTCCCATTCAACTTAAATACGTTTCCACTCAAAAATATCAATGGTATAATAAAAAGCGACAGAATTAAATTTCCACTGTTGGCGAAATGAACTCCACTCCCCGCAACCATTGCATTTGACGCAAGAAACTCTACAATCAAAAATGCAACAACAAAGCCCAGGCTGCTCCAGCCAAAGCTACCCAATCTCAATGACCTGATATTTGAACTGTACATTTTATATCCTATCACAGAAGATGAGAGGATAAACGAGAAAATGGCAAGGTTTAAAAATCCGGCAGCCCAAAACCAGATGCCCAATACCCCGGTAATGATAATTACAATTCCCCCATTCATGTCAGACATTCTGCTCATATAGCTAAAAAGTCCCGTAATTAAGAGTATCAGGATTGACAGTAGAAATATTTCGAGGTTTACAGATAAACCTTCAATGCCCATTAAAGCGAAATAACTTCCTACCTCTCCGACAATTCCAAAAATCAGCACTACAGCGGCAGATAGTTGAATTCCCCACCTCATCAATGACTGGACTATTCCCTTTTTAGTTACATATCCTGATAGTAGAAAAAGCGTTAATGCCGAAAAGAAGTATGGGTGAAAAGTCCGTATATCCGTAGTACCCCATAACTGAAATGTGATGGCTACTGCTATGAAAATTCCCATCACAGCGGCGAATCGACTACCGGTCCTGCTTTCTCTTTTCAAATAGGCTTTATCTGATGCAACTTTACTTGATAGCGCATTCAATACCGGCATTAGCAAGCATGTAGCTAAAAAAGCCATTAATACTGCCGGAATCACGAAATATAGTTCATTCGTCAACATTGTTATTACCCCTATAAAATTACCCTGTATTCTCTCTAATACAGTTCTTTAACGCAAAGCATTTTCCTGTTTAAAAAACTAAAACTCATCTCTTTAGTCATGACTGAGTATTTAAGAATAATTTACGCAATTCAAAAATGATTACTTACGTAGAAATGCCTAATAAGACCTAAAACGGATTAGAATAGATTAACACTCAGTCATTCTATCTTTTTAGTTGATCATTTACTAATCCGAATGCGTATCTACGTGATCCTGTAGAAACCCCATCTCCCTTAACTCTTCCTTAAACGTGTAGGTTGGCACGATATCCTGAAGGGAACTGCGCAACGATGAAGTTGCATTCCTTTCAATAAGATTGAAGAGGTTTGTAATCTTCATATCAAGCTCAAGTTTTGACAATTTCCTGCTGCATATTGCTTTGAATATCTCTACATGATCCGTCTTCAGCACTCCCTCTTCTGCATTCAAGAGTTCCTCAAACAGCTTCTCACCGGGACGCAACCCGGTCACTTTGATATCGATATCCACATCCGGTTCCAGACCGTGCAGACGAATCAAATCGTGTGCCATATCTATAATCTTAACGGGCTCACCCATATCCAGAACAAAGACTTCTCCGCCCTCTCCCATTGAGCCCGACTGCATTACAAGCAGTACAGCCTCAGGAATAGTCATGAAATATCGCTTCATTCTCTTATCCGTTAAAGTAACCGGGCCGCCATTTTTGATCTGATCCATAAAGAGTGGCACAACAGATCCCCTGGAGCCCAATACATTCCCGAATCGAACCGATATAAACCTTGTTACACACTCGTCATTGAACGACATGCATATCTCTTCTGCCACTCTCTTTGTCGCCCCCATAACGTTGGTAGGATTAACCGCTTTATCGGTTGAAACCATAATAAATTTATCCACCATGTATTTACAGGCGAGCTCGGCAATATTTTTTGTTCCACCTATGTTAACCTTAACTGCCTCTTCAGGGTAGCTCTCCAGCATCGGAACGTGCTTATATGCGGCGGCGTGAAAAATCACATCCGGCCGGTAAAAGTTTAATATCCGATCCATTTTATGTTCATCCGTCACACTTGCCACACACGGAATCAATTCAACCCCGGTATGCTTAAGCTCGTTTTCTACGTGGAACAGCTCAGTTTCATCAATATCCAACGCAACAAGACGGGCGGGACTTAGCTTTATGCACTGCCGAACCAACTCACTGCCAATCGATCCGCCGGCACCCGTTACAAGTACGGTCTTATTTGTAATACTGGAAGTAATCGATTGCATATCGAGGCTTACAGGGTCACGTCCCAAAATATCCTCAATACTGATATCCCTGATATTTTTAATTCCAACCGGATCATCCGTTAAATGATGGAAGGATGGCAGTATCTTAATCTCCATTTTAGGACGAATCGCCTTCACACGGTCAATAATCTCTCTTAGCTCTTTTTTTGGCAATTCAGGGTAGGCAACTATCATCATCTCTACCGGACTGGACTCAAGGTATTTATACATATCTCCAACACCACCCATACAGTGCACACCGTGAATCATCACCCCGGGAATACTTCTTTCGTCAAAAATAGCGTGTACAAACAGATTCCAGCTGCTGTTTCTTCTTATATCTCTTAAGATCTGCTCGCCTTCTGTGCCTCCGCCCAGGATAATGGCATGCTTCTTATCCTTACCGGGAAGATCAATTAGCTCTATAACAACGCGCTTACTGATTCTAAAGCCGCCAATCAGCAGAATACTGTTCGCCAAAACCAACGCCATGTAGTTTAGCTCGGTATTGCCCGGCTCCCAAAGAATATTAGAGACCACAACCGTAAACAAACCACCGGCCGTAATCCCCAGCACAAGCCTTATCAACTCTCTTAATCCCGTATAGCGCCAGGTTACCACATACATCTTAAAAATGGCAAGCCCACTGAGTATCGATATGGTCATTAATAAGGAGTAGCCAATTACAAAAGAAAACTGTTCTTCTAAAACCGTAGATAAAAGCTGATAAGCAATCGCACATGAAAGGAGAACTCCAATCATGTCGCCGGTTAACATTACCGCTCCCCTTGTATACTTATTGAGAAATTTATACTTCCTTTCGGACTCTTTGAATTTCATTATTTCCTACTCTCATTCACTATTTTTAAAACGAACTAACTGTTGAAACAAAAATAATTCATTCCCCTTACTGTTTACTTTTACCCTGCTAGGCTTTTCCACCTAAGCTACCAAATTGGCTCAGTAATCTATCTATTTAAGATCAAAACTCTGATTACAATCTCTTAATCATAATTACTTTACTCACATTAACCTGCCTTTCCTCAATTAAGCTATTGACACAACATCAACCCTGTCTGTTCTTTAAAATCTCATTCAGCTTTTTGACAATAAGCTGTCGCTGCTCCTCTGTAAGGTTACTGCCGGATGGAAGGCACAAACCGTGTTCGAAAAGAAAATCAGAAACACCGTTACTGTACATGACGCTATCTTTATAGTAAGGCTGTTGATGCATTGGCTTCCATAGGGGCCTGCTTTCGATGTTGCTCTCCTCCAAACCCTCCCTGATATCTTCCCGGCTAATACCGCCGGTTTCTTCCGGATTGACCAGAATCGTGGTAAGCCACCTGTTGCTGTGAAACCCTTCAGGTTCTTTCAGAAAATAGAGGCCGGACCTGCTTTTATCATTTTTTGCAGTAAAATTTGTCCCTTCACCACTGAGCCAGGATCCGTTAAGATTTTCGTAATAATAGTCGTGCTGATACCTTCTTGCCTTCACCCGATCGTCCAAAACTTTCATCTGTCCCCGGCCTACCCCGGCAACTATATTGCTCATCCGGTAATTATAGCCCAGTTCAGAATGTTGATAGTGAGGAGCATCGTCCCGCGCCTGAGTAGATAAGAACCTTGCTTTTTGAACCAAATCCCCGTCGTCACTTAAGAGCGCACCGCCGCCTGAGGTTGTGATAATTTTATTCCCGTTAAAGGAAAGGACCGAAACTTTACCAAACGTGCCACATTTTCTTCCATTTATTGATGAGCCAAGGGCCTCAGCAGAGTCCTCGATCACCGGCACCCCATACTTTTTGGCAACACTTAGTATTCTATCCATCTTTGCCGGCATGCCATAGAGATGAACTACAACGATCGCCTTCACTTTATCCCGCCGCTCCTCCAGAGCTTTCTCCAGCAGACCCGGATCCATATTCCAAGTCTCCGGCTCTGAGTCTATAAAAACCGGTTCCGCTCCCTGATATTTTATGGGGTTAGCAGAGGCGGCAAATGTAAAGGACTGACAAATCACCTCATCGCCCGGTTGCACACCGCACAGAATCAAACCCAGATGAATGGCTGCCGTACCTGTGGTAACCACCGCCGCGTGCGACCTCCCCGTATAATTTTGCAAATCTTGTTCAAAGCCGTTCACATTTGCCCCGAGCGGAGCGATCCAGTTTGTGTCGAAAGCTTCCTGTACAAAGTTAATTTCCTCTCCGCCCATGTGAGGAGATGACAGATAAATTCTTTTCAAAGCAGGTTTTTGTATTAAGTTTAAGTATTTAACGTGAGTTCGAGATAAGATATTCTGAAAAGTGCCTCCCCTCCTTCGTAAGGAGGGGCCGGGGGTGGTTTTTAGATTCATTGAAAATTTGTATTTAATAAATTAACTCATCAACCTAAATCAACCACCCCTAAATC
>LKNA01000236.1 GCA_001564065.1 Chitinophagaceae bacterium T5-Br10_B2g13 | reverse complement strand
TATAACATGTATTTACCGGCACTATTTTAGGTAGCGCCATTGTCCGATAATAACCCAATACTCCCGCCAAAACAAATAATCACAAGGTTTTGCCCGAATAATATTTATCGGCAAGATCAGAATGTCCGAATAAAACGCCGATAATCTCCCATGTTCAGCAAAAGAGATTATCGAACATTTTCAGAATGGTGAAGTGATCCCTTTTTAATGTAGTAATTGAGGAAAACAAAAAAGGGTCCAACCAAAATGGCAGACCCTTTCAAAAACAGATCGGTAATGATCTTCTACCCTATCAAACCGGCTGCATGTTCATATCAACGCTGGCCAATACAGGATTTGCTACTTTTTCGTCAGACTCAATCAGGCCGTCGCGTAGCCGTACAATCCGCCGGGCGTGTTCTGCAATTTCATTCTCGTGAGTAACCAGCAGAATGGTGTTGCCGGCACGATAGAGCTCTTCAAACAGGTTCATGATCTCCTCTCCCGTTTTGGAATCGAGATTACCGGTCGGCTCATCAGCAAGCAGTATGGACGGGTTGTTTACCAGTGCCCTTGCAATCGCCACTCGCTGCCGCTGTCCGCCGGATAGTTCGTTGGGCTTGTGATCTACACGGTCGCCAAGACCTACCCGCTCCAGCGTATCGATAGCCCTGCGCTTTCTTTCTGAACTTTTTATGCCGGAGTAGATTAACGGTAGCTCCACGTTGCTGAGGCAGTCCGTTCGGGGAAGCAGATTAAATGTCTGAAAGACAAACCCGATCTCCCGGTTTCGAACGCGTGCCAGTTCGGCATCGTCCAGTTCACTTACCCGGTTCCCGTTTAGAATATATTCGCCCGAGGTTGGCGTATCCAGACAGCCGATCATATTCATCAGCGTCGATTTACCGGAACCCGACGGTCCCATTATGGCGATGTACTCATTCTCGTCCGCATTAAATGTAACACCGTTCAGAGCCCGAACAATGGTCTCACCCATCTTGTAGTGCCGAGTCAAATCCGTGATTTCAATAATCTTTTTAGCCATCTTAGTTTCCTCCTCGCGATGCAATCTGATTTCTGTTTCGTACAACAATCTGATCTCCGTCATTCAGCTCTCTGGAAAGTACTCTGTAACTTCCGGTAATCACTTCGTCACCGGCATCTAATCCACTCATAATCTGTATGTGAGTGTTATCGCTGATTCCGGTCTCCACCTCAACCCGCTTCGCTATTCCGTTGTCGTTCAGGAATACAACTCTGCGGAAATCCTCATCCTGGTTACGGGCCTGACGTTCAGAAGTTTCACCCTCCTCCGACTCTTCATCACTTGTGCGGCGAACATCCTGAGCAAAATCCCGCACCGTTACAGCCTGTATCGGAACAGAAACCACGCTGTAAACCGTATTTGTTTTGATATCTACCGTGCCCGACATTCCCGGCTTAAAATTGGGGACAAACTCCGGTATTTCTGATGCTGCCTGCTCCTGTGCTAATACCCGGTCTACAGCCTGATCCAGGTTATGCGGTGTGATAATCCGGATTTTCACTTTGTAGTTGGTTACCTGGTCGGCCGATCCCGTGCCGGATACATCCGCTGAATTGGCAATTTCGGTCACTAATCCCTCAAACGTCCGGTTTGGATAGGCGTCCACTTCAATCAAAGTCGTGTCGTTTGGTGAGACGTTTACGATGTCATTCTCGTTTACATCCACCAGAACTTCCATCTGCTCCATTCGGGCAATGCGCATCATCTCGGTACCGGCAGTTTGAGCCTGACCCAGAACTCGTTCACCCCGTTCAACAGCCAGTCGGGTTATCGTGCCATCTTTTGGCGAACGGATTACGGTCTGCTGCAGCTCCTCTTCCGCTCTTCTCAACTGTGCCCGTGCGCTTTCAATCTGATACTCGGCCGCTTTGAAATTTGCTTGCTGGGCCTCGTAGTTATTTTTGGCCTGCAGATACTCCAGTTCAGAAATTAAGTCACGCTCGTAGAGCTGTTCATTCTTCCGGAATTCTACTTCGGCCTGAAGCATGCTTGAACGCGCCTGTTCCATTCTGGACCGTTGAGTGAGAAGTGAGGCGTTCAGCTCATCAATTCGAGCTTGGTAGATATCAGGTTTGATTCGGAGCAGAAGCTCTCCCTCTCGCACAAAATCTCCCTCTTTCACATTGAGCTCGATAATTTCACCTGAGACGTCCGGGCGAATGACTACCTCAACCTCCGGCTGTATTCTGCCCGATGCCGATACCAGTTGGGTGATGGTTCTCAGCTCAGCTTCCCGCGTTTCAACCTCTTTTTCCGTTGAACCGCCATCCAGCCATCCTGCTGTTTTCGCAATCACTGCCAGTGCAATAAATGCAAAAAGTATAATTCCAAGTAGCTTTAAAAGCTTTTTAGTTGCTGATTTTTGTTTTCCCATCACCTAACGTTTTTAATTTATATTAAAATTGAAATTCAGGATCCAGCTGACCGATGTAGTAATCGAGCAGTTTTTCCTGGAACACAAAATTGTATACTGCCTGAATTCGATTGCTCTGCGCCTGTACGTAATTTGCATTCGCCTGGTTCAGTTCAATCAGCGTGGACGAACCCACCTCATACCGCTGCTGCTCTGTTTCGTAGGCCCGCTCTGCCGCAATCAATGCTTTTTCTGAAGACTCAAGCTCTTTCACGATCGACATATAGTCGTTATACGCCTGCCGAACCTCTTCGGTTACCTGGAAGCGAACATTATCCATTGCAAGCTCACTGTTGCGAAGCTGTACTTTTGCACTCTCGATATTGGTTCTTGTATTCCACCGGTTAAAAATTGGAATCTGGATTGAAAAACCTAAACTCCGGCGTACGTTCTGATCAAAAAACTGGTCGGTGAAAGTGACGGTTTCTCCGGTAATCGGATCTCTCAACTGGTCACTCCAGCTACCGTTTATGCCGGCACTTGCAGATACCGTTGGCAGATGTTGGCCGCGTGCAATTCTGTAGTTCTGAAAGTTGCTTTCAATATTATACTCTTGTGCCCGGATATCACTTCTCTGTTCCAGGGCTGCGGATATCATCTCCTGGAGATTCAAGTCCAGGGGCATCAGCGCCATTTCTTCCACGGTTGGCATGATCGGCTCTACCTCCGTTATCGTATCATCCTGCATAATTCTGATCAGGCGCGCCTTACTTACTTCCAGCGCATTTTCTCGCTGTATAACCGCCAGCTCATCATTAGCCACAACCGACTCCTGATTGTACTGATCCACGGTTGGCCGAGCACCCACTTCAACCTGGGCCGTAATTCTCTCCAGCTGGCTACTGGATGCTTCCAGGTTCGATTTCGCAATTGTTAAAAGCTCATTGTTGAGTACCAGCTCTAAAAATCGGCTCGCGGTATCGAACATCACATTCTCCTTCAACCGCTGAAAGCTGAGCTCTTCACTCTCTTTATTGGCACGGGCTGCACGAAGGCTGGATATATTTGCAAACCCGTCGAAAATAGTAACGTTAGCGTTGACGCTTCCGCCCAAACCGTAGGTGGTTCTGTCTTCAAATGAGAGATCTTCCTGCACAAACTGACGACCCACATTTCTGGAACCGCTAAAACCGGCACTAAGGGAAGGCAAAAAGTCAGCCTGAGCACTTCGAACCCGGGTGTCGGCCAGATCGCGATTATTTTCTGCCTGCTTGATTTGATAGTTGTTTTCTAATGCGATGTTAATCGCCTGCTCTATGGTGAGAGAAGTTTGCGAAAAACCAAGAAATGGAATCAATAAGAAAACGGAAATTAGTAATAGTTTCTGCATTGTTCAGTAGTTGTAGTTATTTATTGATGTTACACGGGAAAGTTTAAAGAGAGTTACAGTAAAATTAGTACGTATCAGAGATTTAATACGTTTTTTTACAAAAACCTGCTCTATTGTAAAGAAATGAAGTTATTTCTCTGACGAAGAAGAATTTTTTCTGCCGGCGATCTGCTGGTCCACCATATCAGAAATATAATACATAGCTTTCTGTACAGCCATGTGCTTCAATTCGTTCATCAGGATAGACGAAATTCCGCTTCTGGGGTTTGATTTTTTATCCGGAGCGTAGGAACGGGTCTTCCTCCTGCTTCGCTTTAATATACCCAGCGTAAAGCCCGCGGCAGCAGCGATAGCGACAGACTTTAACGGATTTTTTTTGACATATTTGGCTGGACTGGCAACATTGCCCAATCCGGATTTTACTTTAGATATGCGTTGTTCAAATCCTGACTCAAGAAGTCGGATGTCCTCATTGAGTTCTTTTTTTCGCTCTTTGATTTCTGCCATCGATATGTTTCTACTTTTCTTCAGAACTATCCTCTTGATTAGTTTTTGTTGATTGTAAGGATTCGTCCACGCTGTCCATCACCTTTCCGATCAGTTCAGCCTGTATGCGTTCGGTTATCTTTTTGGATTTTGTTCGTGAAAAGATAAATCCAAACAGAAAGAGTGGAAGAGCTGCAATTAGAAATCCGAGACCGGTGTTATTCAATACATCCCCCAGGAAAAAAGCGAGGGCGAGCCATAAAAAAAGAAATGCTGAACTTAGAAGCAGCAGACCGATCAGCTTTTGAAAGGACTCTGCAAATACCAGCGATACCTGTTCGGAAATGATTATACTTACGTACTGGATTCGCTTTTCTATGTAGAGACGAACCTCATCTGCAAGTTTAGTTTTTTGATCGGTGTCCTGTTCACTCTCGCCCATGATGGTCTCTCTATTTGAGTAATCGTGCCAACAGGTAGCCTGTGGCGGCGCCTATCAGTACGCTTTTTATCGGATGCTTTCTGATCAGCAGTTCTGATTCAGTTTTCAATTCCTGGATCTTCTCCTGAAGCTCTTCACTCTGCAGATAGGAGTACCCTTCTTCAATCACACCTTCCAACTCTTCATTCAAGTCGTTTATAATATCGTCATTCATGGCGTAAACCGTTTCGATTAATGATTTATATAATCCGTTTGATTAACGGTGTAAAGCTAAAATAACACCTTGGCTTGTAATCATAAAACGGTTTTTACAGAAGTGCAGTTCGATTGTAAAAATCATTGCAATAAAAAGATCCCCGGCAGACGGCTACAGTCCTTCAATCGGGTTTTAAGTAAACAATCTCCCAATTAAAATGGTCTCTAATCCCAAGTGTTCATAATGAGAAAAGAGTGGATTGAGGCAAGGTAAATCCAAAACCCATTCATGGGTTTAACAAACGAGCCGGGAATTTATTCCCGGTTTAAGTAATCAACTTCCAAATTAAAATGGTCTATTGATTCCTACTGAATCGAAATTCGGAGAACTCCGCCTCAATTCTGTCATGCCCTTCAATTCCATCTCTATGTTCGGCGATTTTTTTTGATCCATCCTTACCCAGGGTTTCGCTTCACTTCACCCTGGGCTATGTGTATGCCATCCCTACGGGATTGGTAACTGATTTTCAAAATCGGTTTCAAACAATTCCACTCTCTGAAAAACCAAGACATTCTGGATGAGAAAAGAGTGGATTGAGGCAAGGT
>LKNA01000235.1 GCA_001564065.1 Chitinophagaceae bacterium T5-Br10_B2g13 | reverse complement strand
TGAAAATTTGAATACCTGAGCTTGATTTTGAATCAGGGCATAAAGCACTCCCCTCGTGCCTGCCCCGATTATTTCGGGGTGTAAGGAGGGGCCGGGGGTGGTAGCCTTAGATTTATGAATTCAATTGAGACTCTAAAACTTGTTTTAACCACCCCTTAATCCCCTCCTTGAGAAGGAGGGGACATATGAACACTAAAAATGGGAGCAATATTAATCAAACTCAGATTGAATAAACCCCTGTCAAAAGGGAAAGACAGTAATTAACTAACTAACAATTGAACAGCTAAGATTACAGATATACAAAATGGGTACAGAAAAAATGAACCGCAGTAAAAAAAGCCATCCCCTGAAATTTCTTTCACTTTTTATTGTGCTGATAATCACCTCTGCGGATTTTCTCCAGGCCCAGGAATCGCAGCTTTTCCGGCTTTCGGAAGGGTTTGTGCGGATTTCGGAAGCGGGTCAGCTTTCTGATACTCTAAACGTTTGGGGGGATGTGAATGCCCCCGGCCGGTATATTGTACCCCGCGGAACCACCGTCCATGAAATTCTTTCGTATTCAAGGGGAGCTGTTCAGCAGCGGGTTGCCGGGCAAAATATTGACTGGAACAAACTGCGCATGGAAGTGTCCGTCTCTTCATTTGATCCCGAAACGGGCCGTGAAACCGTCCGGAATTTTGAATACCGCTACAATGAACCATACCCCGAGGAACTGCGGAGTATGAGGTTGAGAAATGATGATATTGTTGCGGTGGAAATGAAACGCAGCCCGGCATTCATCGATTGGCTGCGGGTCTTTTCAACGGTAGTGAGCGCCACGGCCACCACTATCATTGTTATTGACAGGCTCTCGGATTGAGTTGAAAATTCCATTATAAAGGTTCTTTTCATCCAGCTTTGATGGTTTCAAAACGTCAGGTTGAGCCTGTCTGTACGAAAGTTACGGCAGACAAACGAAAAGAAGAGCCCCCTGTCAAAGGCGTAGGATACTCCTACGGAGTTTATCCCGATCTGGCGTGCTCAACCTTCACAAACAGGGTGCTCCTGACGGAGCTTTTGGTGAGGAAAATGGGATATACATTATTACAATGATTTTAACTCTCCATTTTTTATTTGGTGTTTAAACCTCTCGTGAGAGAAAATACAGTTCTCCTTTACTCCAATTTATTCGATTCTTAGCTACAAATTCTTGCCAAATTCAAAACTGAAAACTCCGGAGGAGTTGCCTTTTTGTATAACAAAACAACGATCCATAACTCCCGGCTCCGGTGGAGCCTCCTGGAAGTTATTTAATCGAAGAAATCAAACAGGTAACGACGATCATAGTCCACTTCAAATTTTTTCAGTAGTCGAATGTACTCAGCACGAAAAGTTCTTTTTTTATGATGCTCTTCCTGGTTGTGAATGTATTTAACAACCCGGTCAATATGAGAGTTTGAATAAGAAAATACTCCATACCCCTCTTGCCATTGAAACTTCTTTTTCATCCAGTTTTTATTGTTGATGAATTCATTGCTTTCAACTTTAACCTCTTTAACAAAATCCGGTATAAATACAGCCGGATTAAATCCCACAAAAAGATGAGTGTGATCGGGCATGCAATGAACAGCCAACATTTTAGCTCTCCTGTTCTGAACCAATCCGGTTATGTATTTATGGAGCTCTTCTTTATGTTTTTTCGGTATTAATTGTTGACGAGATTTTACAACAAATACAAAATGCAGGTAAATCTGGTGATAAGTGTTTGCCATGGTAATGTCCTTATTAATAGTTTTAAGAAAGCTTCTATTAGTAAGAACTTGAATTCATAAATTCCTTACAGTTTTTGTTTCAATCAAGATTTTCAAATACAATAATTTCAGGTTACTCCTACGGAGTTTATCCCTGTCTGCGTTTCCCGGCCTTCACAAACAGGGTGCTCCTGACGGAGCTTTTGGGCAAATTTAAACCACTCTGAACTCCACTTTAGTTATGCTTAGCAACCATAAGAAAGTTTTATTTTACTATTCAGGAAGATTATCATAATACCTGACAAATTATTTATTACACCCCAGGTCTTAAGCAAACCTTTCCTACCCCTAAAAAACCAAACACCGAACCGAAAACTCCGGAGGAGTTACCTGTCTGTATCAAAACAACCCCGCAAAACTACCGGCTCCGTAGGAGCCTCCTGACCTTGTTGTTGGCGAAAACGATCTGAATGTTGCTTGGACTTGGACTTGTTCAAAAATACAGGATACTCCTACGGAGTTAACCTCTATTTGCAGCTCCCGGCCTTCACAAGCAGGGTGCTCCTGACGGAGCTTTTGGTGAGGAGATCATCCCTGCGCCAAGGTATATCCAACGTAGCATTTCTGCGTAGTTGTGCTTCGGAGGGCAGGTCCGGCATGAAGTTGATTACGATCCCGTGCCCATCCTATGCGTCACTCCTGACCCCGATCAGGAGTCTCCGTATCCTTTTGCGGAGTACGATACTTGTTTATAGCTCGGAGATCCCCTGCTTTCGCCGGGGGATGACGTTGATGGGGTCTCCGTATTTTTTGTTGATTATGATGTATGAACCGGATGAGGGGATCCCGGGCTTTCGCCGGGGGATGACGCTGATGGGGTTTTTGTGGAACGGGATGGCAGACCTATTGCAAATAGAAAAGAGTAAAGCCTAATCTACATCCCTTTCTCTTCCAGTACCTTCTCTTTATCCGTTAACCCCGGTTCCGTATCTGCTTCCAGAGTCCGGAGTCCGGCGGCATCATCAGGGGGGACAGCAGTCACCCCCTGGCTGATACCCTCTCCATTCATATCATTAAGATTGAACCCGGCAATCGTATCCAGATTTACCGTTTGCAGAACACGCCGTTTCACATACACGGTTGGTAGTGATAACAGGGCGAATCCCACAACCGTAAAGAGAAGCCAGTTAATCGTGAGATAGTGGGACAGAACCAGAGTGGCGGCCACAATCACCAGGTTAATTACAATTAAGGATATGGTACTCTGGGCGTGTGAAAAACCATGACGCAGGAAATGATGATGAACATGATTGTCATCTGCCTTAAACGGTGATTTCCTGCTCCACACCCGAAGTATGAACACGCGGAGTGTATCGTACAAAGGAATAACAAGTATCGCTACCAGGAGTACCGGTATAGCTGATTGCCAGCTCACTATTGGATCTGTATAAATTCCGGTGTTCAGAAAATGAATGGCCAGGAATGAGAGCGAGAATCCTGCAAACAGGGATCCCGTATCCCCCATAAATACTTTGGCGGGAGACCAGTTATAAACCAAAAACGTGCCATAACTTACCGCCAGGATCACAGAGAATACAAAAAGTGAATAGTGACCGATCATAAAAAACCATACTCCAAACAGCAGAGACGCAACCGCCGTTACGGAAGCTGCAAGCCCGTCAATTCCATCAATCAGGTTCATGGCATTAATCATCACGATGATTACGGCGTAACTCATAAAAATGGCAAAAGCGGCCGGTAGCTCATATAACCCAAACACCCCGCCAAAATTCTCGATAAGCACACCGGCTCCAAAAATCATGATGGTCGCAATAAGAATCTCACCGAGAAATTTCTTTTTAGCTGAAATTACCAGCAGATCATCCTTCAGGCCAATCGCCATGATGATTACGGTTGCTGCCACGAGACTTTCATACCCGGCGAGCATTACGGATGAAGGGTGCAGCGAGTAGGATACAAGAAATGCAAGAATCAATCCTGCGCCGCCGATATTTGGAACGGATCCATCGTGTATTTTCCGCTCATTGCTGTCATCATCAAACAATTTTTTCATCCGTGCCAGCTCAATAAGTTTTGGCACGCTGTACAGAACAATTGTAACTGTAAGCAGAATGATTCCCGCCAGCCACAAATATGAATACAAATCCATTGTAATTGCTATTCTTTATTCCCCTAATGCACTTAACACTCTTTAAATGATCTTTATCTCTGAATTCCTGACAAAGACAACGCCGCGTAGTGATTTTTAAAAACCAGTCTGTTTTATGAGCCTTATATATGTTTATGAGCCTTATAAATGCCTGATCATGATGTCAGGACCTGCGGATGAATCGAATAAAATTTTTACTTTTTATTGATTTAGTCACACCTATATAATCCATACAAATTCTATCGGCTGCAGAAAAAAAGCGGAGAATATTCAACTTATGAGGAAAGTAAAGGACGGTATGACGTTGCTTACGTAGCCGTACCCATCCAATACGTCACTCCTGATCCCGATCAGCTCATCTTTTGAACGCGCAAGCGAAATCTCCGTACCCATCCCCTGTCCTACGTGCGAGACTCCGGAAGGCGGGCCCGGCCCCTTACCCTATCCCGACAAAAACATCGGGACAGGGAAGGGGAGTAATTTAAAGTCCCTCCTTGTTCCGCGCTTTTCGGAATAGGGAGGGATTTTAGGGTGGGTCTGAACAACGCGCGGAGATCATCCCTTCGCCAAGGTATACGCAACGTAGCATTTCTGCGAAGTTGTGCTACGGAATGCAGGCCCGGGCTTTCGCAGCAAGATGGCGGTAGTGGGTTGCGAAACCATCCAGGGTCATTCTGAACTTGTCTGCCGGAGCTGGCAGCGCAGGCAGGCTTGATTCAGAATCTCCATGCCCTTGCTCATGTCCATAGTTGTATCAACGTTTGGAGATGCCGGATCGGAGTCCGGCATGACGTTGATTAGGACACACCGCTCGGCGAATTTTGGATACTGCCGCCTGCCCCGTAGGATTACGGGGTCGCTAAAAAGTATCAGGAGAAGCTTTCCCCAGCAAAGGGAGATCCTTCAGTCGGCCAGAAGACGGCCTCCTTCTGGATGACAGGATCGTGGTTGTAATGTGAGTACCGGCCCCGAAGTGTCGAGGGCAGGCTGTTTCTGGTCATCTCGCCATGCCAGGTTACGTTGGTCGCCTGTCCCGGCGGATGCCGGGGCCGGTATATAATGAATTATTAAAAGCATTGTCATCCTGAGCGCAGCCGACCGCAGGGGAGGTGTAGTCGAAGGATCTCAGCGTTCTGGGGAATGACCCGAACAAAGTCCAGAGATCCCCTGCTTTCGCGCCTGGATGACGTTGATTGGGGTGACTGCCCATGGTGATGACATTGATTGGGTTCACCGGGCATGATATAAGACCTCCGGGCATAATCGAAACACACAGCCCCAACGGGGCTGAAGCAGCAACACAGGGCAGCGCCCTGTGGAAACAATCTGCCCGCCACCCTACAACAAGCCCTGAAAGGGCGAAGTACCTGATCTGGTTCAGGGTGCCGTTAGACGGAGTCTCTGTTATATGCCGAATACCCCCTTCGAATAGTTTTTACTCCCTCAAATAATTCACCGCCTCGGGGTATTAAGGTTGGTGTTCCGATATCCCCGGGTGGCATGCTCATCGAAGCCAAACCACTTAAAGGCTTCTATTTTAGTATGCCGGGGCGTAGTTGAGCGTCCGCACTGCGTACTTACCCGGGGTTACTGCTGTTGCCCCGT
>LKNA01000234.1 GCA_001564065.1 Chitinophagaceae bacterium T5-Br10_B2g13 | reverse complement strand
TTGGTGAAGACCGAAAACCCAGCGTTACAAAAAGCAGAAACAGTGTGAAAAAGTGAAAACCATAGACGCTCACCGGTATCGGGAATTGCCTCGGACCAACTGATGAAGTATGCTATAAACCCAATGAACTCTACTGAAAACGTTAAAATAACTATACGTTTCATTGTTTTGGATATCGTATTCACTTCTTCACCGGAAATGGTTTCCTTTAAAACGTTGCGCTCGGAAAGACTGAATCCACCGGATAGATACATTGCAAGAAACGTTGCAAATGTAACTACACCTATTCCACCCAACTGAATCAGCACTAAAATCACACCCTGACCAAACATCGTTAAATGTGTGGCGGTATCTACGACAATCAATCCCGTAACACAAACAGCACTGGTTGCCATGAAAAGGGCATCAATGAAGTTTAGCCCCATACCGTCTACTGTAGCTGCCGGCAGCATAAGCAAAAGCATACCGACCACAATTACAGAGAAAAAGCTTAGTAAGACCAAGCGAGCCGGATTTATATTTTTGGCAAGAATCTCCGGAATAACCTGTATCACTTTAATGATGACTAAAAATACAAGATAAATTTGAATCAGAATAAGAAGGGTCTGTTCTGCACCTGTGAGGCCTATTTGATTTAACAGATGAAGGATATACGCCTCCTCAACAACCATTAATTCGATTCCAAGGATCAACGCAAGAGTAGCTGCAATGCCTTCGGGCCAACGTGATTGTAAAAACTGAACCCTTTTTGGAGTAATCAGTAATCGAGTATAAAAATAAATCCCAAAGGCAATGAGCAGTGATTGATCAATGAGTCGGGTAAGCTGTAAATATCCCTGTTCTTCAGTAAAATAAAGTGGAACAAGAAGTGAAGCAAAAACAGCGACACTTAGGAGAATTGAAAAAACATGCAGCCAGGGTGTCGCTTTTCGATTAAATTCGTAAAGATCATCTTGCAAAAACCGAAGCTTAAAGGAAAGGGTTGCTTGAAATGATTTGAAGTGAATAATCCACTCTGCCAGCTTTCGCTTCCATCGATACGGTAAATTATGCCACATTTAGGATTAGATGATCTATGATTCGTACAATTTTAGATAGAATGATAACCAATTATCTGGATTATTTTTTCCGATTATGGAGGCTTTTCTATGGTTGCCTAACGGTTTGGCGGCTAAAAGGCGAGGCAAACAGTTTTAATTGAACCCCGAAACGCAAGCTCGTCTGTTTGAGCCGCCTTGTTATGTTTTGAACCTACTGGATTTAGAGCTTTATCTTTTTGCTGAAAGCCTTTCTGCAAGCAATTATCAGAAAAAATACCTCACGAAAATATCTAGATTATTACTTGGAAGTAAAGGGGATTGGTCGTACGCAGCACCTATAGAAAGACTATTATAAAGACGCCCTTCAAGGGTAAAAGTGCTTCTTAATTCATTGACTCTGATTAAATAAGAGAAATTCACTTTCCTCTCGAAACTCAAAAAGAGCCCCAAGTCTATTTCCGTCTTTAATTCACTATACAAAAGAACATAGGGGGCTACAATAAACCTGTCTTTTACGGTAAAATCGTATGATGTATTAACAATAAAGGCTCTTTGAGTTTGTATAAAACCTGCACCATCTAATTCCTGAGTTATTCCCAAAGTGTTTTTTACTGAAGTTCCAAAGTTTAAGCTTTTCCATCGAAGTTGTACCCCAAAATCCATATCAGGAGAAAGTCGGAATGAACGCCCTGTCTCGTTGTGTCGCAATTGGTAATCGGACCAATTGACTAAATCTGTATGCAAAACAAGCCTACCCCCAAGTGTTAAGGTACTATTGTTCCCGAGATTAAAATTTTTACCGTATCCCCCATAGACAGAATTTCGGCTGAAAAAAGAGTAATTATCATTCATTAATGATACAGTGAAGTAGGAATTATTTTCATCATTTATGCCCAGGTAATCAGCATAGAATGTTGGACTTTTTTCCCATATGCCTTCATTATCGGGAATGATTTTGGTCCGGCTGTAGACCAAAAGCCGCTGACTTTCTGCACTCATTTCAGGAATCGAAGCGGGATTGTAAAACAGCATGTCTTGAAAGTATGCACTTGGCCGCATATTGTACTGTGCCATGGTGAGAACAGGCATGATGGTGCAAAATACCATTGTAAACAGTAGAGTTCTCATCTGAGCGAGTTGAATTCGATTGTTGTATTGATGATGAAATTCCCCAACTCTGAAGTGTGTCCACCTCCGGGATAGGAGTAAAACGTGACATCACCACCAGCACTCTGTATACCGTCTCTGGCATCTGTTGAGTTGTAGTAAGGAACAATCTGATCGTCGTCGCCGTGGTGCAATATGACTTTTCCGACGGGAAGCCAGCCCTCATGATTTGAGTTGCGTTTCAAAACGGTCTCATATGCTGTATCATTTCCATTCAGCACGTTGGTTCTGAAATGGGGTTTGAATACTTTTTCAGGATCAGATGAAGGTGTAAGAATGGATGACATTTGATCGTAAACTGGATAGTTATATAGCTGGTCGGTAGGTCGTCTTAACTCTGAAAATTTGTTTATCGAGTAAACTGCCCATGAAAAAATGGGCATGATCAAAACTTCTTCACCGGCTCTGCTCATCTTATCATTGTGGAAGCGTTCAAAGTTATGGGGTCCGGCCAAATGAGAGCTTCCTACTACCTCAAATTCGGATGAATATTGTTCTTGAATAAATCTGTGCGTCGACAAACTTGCAGCACCGCCTTGTGACCAACCGGCAAGGAAAAGCCTGTTGTCATAATTCAATTCGGTATTGTCTAGAATAAATTCTTTTGCTGCCAGCAACCCGTCCACATTGGAGACAAACATTTCTTCCATATACATGTATGGGTGGTCGGTGCCAATGGTGATTCCATACCCGATATAATCTGGCATAAAGACGACGTATCCCGCTGAAGCCCAGCCAAGACCCATATTCCTCACATCTCTGTTTTTATCCATTTCTCCGGAGTAATTGGAGGGTGAAACATCTCTGGCACCCAATATTTCAGAAGGCAATTCAGTACCGTGAGTATACATTAGTAAATTTGCTGTCTCCACACCCTGAGGTATGATGATTAATCCCCGGCTGTCAATAGGATTACCCATATATTGGGTTCTGTAGGTCAACGAATAAAATTCAACATCGTATTGGGCAACTTCACTTCCATCCATCTCATTCATCCGTGAAATAATCTCATCCGTGCTTAGGCTTCCCCTCTCGATGATTTCAACGATGACTCCACGCTCTATAGGTGAGAACGTTTCTTCTAATGAACAGCTTGAAGTAAACGTCCACAATAGAAATGCTATAAAAGCTACTTTTATCCCTTGTTTTAACATAAATGGCCTCATTTTTCCGATAATAAGAATAGAATTCCAAATACACAAATACAAAAGATATAATGGTTTGGGAATAAACTATTTTGAATTCCGAATTTTAACGTCTAAGCTATTGTCAGGCAATAGTTCCCATTGATTATCATTGTGAGTTATTTGGTGCAAGACCTCGTTCAATCAGGTATCGTTCAGTGATTGACAGCCGAGCCTGATTTCCAATCGAGTTCGACGCAATTTGGTTGTAAACATGGCTGGCAAATGGAATTCGAACCAGCTCTACGTCCACACCCGCAAGCTGCGCATAATCAGCAAAACGATAGACAGACCATGACGGTACCAGACCATCTTTTTCGGGCGCAAAAATGAGCGTTGCCGGTGCATCAGCTGAGAGATAAGTGTATGAACTCACAGCGTGAACGCGCTCAGGGTATTCAATAGGTTCGCCTCCCAAATATCCGCTGACCAACATTTTCGGTTCAAAACCTGTAACCGGAAAGCCATGCTCGTATATAGCAAGCGGATCCACCGCGGGATACTGAACAACCACGGCTCCGGGAACAAGCGTATCGCCACCACAATCAGATGAAATTTCCCTCTTTGCTGCAGCATAAGAGTAATTTATTGCCAGATTGCCTCCTGCAGAGTCACCAAGAATTGAGAGCAGGTCAGTGTTGCCACCATAGGCCGCAGCATTTTGTCCTACCCAGGCTACCGCACAGGCAACATCCTGGGGAGCTAAGTCCCAGGTAGCAACCTCCCCAGTCCATAGCCGGTAATCAACGCTGAACACTAACCAGCCCCGATTGGCAAACCAGCGCAAGTCAGCATCAGTTTCTACGATAGAACCGGTCATGAAGCCTCCTCCGTGTATATAGATCATTACCGGTGCTTCACTATTGACATGTTCAGCCCTGTACATGGCAACTCGCAGTTCCTGATCGTTAACTTCGGAAAATACGATTTCGTGATCGGGTCCATTCCCTTCCATCGGCTTTAGCCACAAGCCTGAAATCGGATTTGCCGAGCCCCCGGCCGAATAGGCTGCAGAAACAATACTGAATGTAATGAAAGCTGAACCCGCAGAAGCTGCGGCAGTCAATAGTAATGCGACGGCTGAAATGCGCCTTATTCCGCTCCAAAAGCCGGCACCACTCAGCAGGATACAGAACAAACCAATCATGAGCAGATGAGGTCCGAATGTTGTCCAGATCGCCGAGCTCACCATTCCGTGCATACTTCGGGTTGGATCGCGCAATGCTCCAGCAACAAGGAGTAAAATGCAGGTCGCTACAATGAACACCAGAACAATGAATGTGATCCAAAACCAGTACTTTCCTTTAGTCTGTTGGTCAACTACATTATCAATATTATCCATAGAATTTTTCCTTTCTAAATCTTAGTAGTTTAATCTAAATGAAAAGAAAAGCCTGCATCGATCCAACTTTAAATTCTTACTTATCGCACAGGCTGTATTGTAATCCTAACTCTTTGAAAGTCGTAATTAGGGTTGGAAAAACATAACGGCTCACCGCCTAAGCGGTCATGCCGGGTAATTGTTGATTGAATTTAAATCAGGATAGCCAATAGCCAAAACTCATTTTCTTAAAAGCCCAAATCGAGGCATGTCCGCTTGAGGCGGTTGTTATAGAGCGTAAATGGTGAATTTTCTATGTTTATAAACTATCTGCTGATTTTACTTTCAATTCTTTCAAGTTTGCTCCTTTGAAACAGATAAACAACTGGCGTGATCGAAGGAAATAGTACCATGAATATTACCCATAATGACTTATGGTAAAATTTTCTGTATGCCATATCTCCAATAACAATTAGCCAGGCTGCCGCCGATAAAATAATTGCAGAATGAGTTATGACTTGAGGAACAACCCATTGTTGAAATATGGAAAGCAGTGCAGTTATTGAGAATAGAACACTACTGATTACAATAACCCAAACTAACTTGTAGTTTAATTTAAAAGCTGAATATTCCATATAACATTTACTCTATGTGAGAGATTAATTATGTATAGCTCTATAACATGTATTTACCGGCACTATTTTAGGTAGCGCCATTGTCCGATAATAACCCAATACTCCCGCCAAAACAAATAATCACAAGGTTTTGCCCGAATAATATTTATCGGCAAGATCAGAATGTCC